>NZ_JBVIGA010000026.1:0-145579 GCF_055571035.1 Streptomyces malachitofuscus
AGACCCGAAACCCTTCGTCTGGACGAAGACCGCGGACGACATCCTCGAACGCCTCGCCGGATATCTGAACCGAATTCCTGACTCAGGACACTAGGCCGTCGGCCCGCATACCCATGGTCCGTCGCGAACGGGTTGCCGAGTTGGGAGCCTGCGGATGCCGCATGGCACGGTGGCCCCGAGCCGTGGCCTCCACAGCGCACGCCTGCGAGCGCGGAGCAGTTGGAGAAGCCGGCGGCAGCAGCCATGAAGGACGGATCCCTCCATCCCATCGCGACGTTCGTTAGCGGCCGTCTCGGGTATTCCGACCGCGCTCTTTCCTGACCTCGACTTCGGATGGTTCCGTTGAGAAGCGTCGCAATCGTTTCAGTTCCGTTCGGCTTCCTGTTGGGCTGGGCCGTGAGCCGACTGGACCGCCGGTCCCCCGCGGAGTTCTCGCGGACCGAGCACAGGGTGCTCACGGGTGCCTGATCGACGCATGAGGGAGAACGGTGCGCAGGCCGGCGTGGTCCGGACTCGTGCAGGTGTCGTGGAGGTCGAGACGGCGGACCTGAGGGAAACACAGACCGGACCGGGCGGCGTATGCGGCGTGCTGTGCCGACAGTGCCACATGGTGCAGTTCGGGGAGCTTTTGGAGGCTCGCAAGTGGGGTGTTCTCTGGGCACTCGGTAATCGAGACGACTTCCAGGAGGGGGAATTCACCCAGCACCGACATGTCGTCGACGGTGCCGCGCAGGTCGAGGCGGGTGAGTTGCCCCGGATCCAGGTGGACGCGAAGGCTTGCGGCGGTGAAGTCGCCGACCAGCCTCATCCACGGGCGGCCGCCCAGTTCCCGTAGGGCACGGAGTTCTGCCCGGGAGTGCGCTATCAGGTAGAGGTCGTCGTACAGGAGGTGGGCGATGACCTCCCTGCCATAGGTGTCAATGGCGAACCGGTGCCAGAACAGGGCAAGTTGGGTGCGCACCCTCGGGGACGGATGGGTGGTGAAGCGGGCCAGGTACGGGATCGCCTCGTCGGTTCCGATCAGGGCCGCCGTTCTGACGCACAGCTGTGCGTAGTCGTCGCCGGCCGAGGCGGGCCAGGCGTCGGCCAGTTCGTCCGGTCCCGGCAGGAAGTCGAGGGCGAGGGGTCCCACCGACGTGAGCGTGGTGACCGCTTCGGGAGTGCGTGGCGGAAGGAGCGCGGACATGGTGCGCTCGAGTTCGGCCCGTACCGCCGGGTCCAGTTCCGTGGCCTGTTCGAGGCAGGATGCGGCGAGGACCACGGCCCGGGCCGACCCGTCGTGCAGGAGCTCGCGCAGGATGTCTGCCCGGTCGCGCGGACGCCCCTGCGCCACCGCCATGCGGATGACGTCCTCCCACTGGTCGTCGGCGGCATGCTTGCGGACCATCCCGAACGTGCCCTCGTCCAGGAGGGCACGCGCTCCCAGGAAGTCCTGGAAGGTGCGGTGGCAGAAGTCGATGGTCCCGGCGGTCGGGGCGCGCAGCAAACCGCTGCGGTTGAGGAGGTGGGACAAGACCGTCTCGGGGTCGCCCAGGGCCTGCATCTCGGGCAGGGCGGGCAGTGCCTTGCCGATCTCGGCGAGGGCGCGGTCCCGGGTCATCTCCGTTCGGCCGTCCTTGATCAGCCAGTAGGCGAGCCGCTGGAGGATCTGGAGCTGTGGCTCCTCCCTCAGTTCGGGACCCGTCACCCCGCGTTCGCGGTCACGGCGGGTGAGGAGCATGCCGAGCGCTGCCTGGTACAGCTCCTTGCGGCCGATCGGCAGGAAGCCGTGGCGGTCCCGGTGGAGGGCGCAGATCAGGCCGCACATCAGCGGGTTGGTGGCGAGGCGCCCCAGGTCGGGTTTGGTCCGTATGGCGTCCAGGAGCTGGCTCTCGTACGAGGCCAGGGCCTCGTCCTCCTCGGACACGCCCGTGCGCGCGGCCTCGTGCCAGCGTCCGACGAACGAGCGGACATCCGCGGGGCGCATAGGCGACAGCCTCAGCTCGCCGAAACCCTCGGCCGCCAGCCACTCCTCCGCCACGGCGGACGGACGGGACGTGACCAGCCAACGGTTGCCCGGGTATGCCTCGGCCAGGTCGCCGAGCCAGGCCTGCGCATGTGCCCGCTCGTTCTCGGGGACTTCGTCGATGCCGTCGATGAGGAGGAGTCCGCGTCCGGCCGTAAGGACGCGGGAGGGCCAGCCGGGTGGCTCCTCACCGGCCAGGGGTGAGCCCACGGCGGCCAGGAAGTCCTTGGGGGCGGGGAGGTGTCCACCGTGGCGGGTCAGGGTGCGCAGGGGGAGAACGAAGGGGATCAGGCCGGTGAGGTAGGCCAACCGGTCGTCCGGGTCCGGGCGGGCGGCGGAGACGGCCAGCCACTGGATGAGCGTGGTCTTGCCGGATCCGGCCTCGCCGCGCAGAAGAACACGGTCGTGACCGGCGAGCGCTTCGTCGACGGGCTGGTGTCCCTGCCGGAACCGGGGGTGCCGGCGCAGGAAGTCCTCGTACGCGTCCACGGGCGACGTGGCCTCCAGACGCATGTACGCCGCGTCCAGCGGCCATTTGCCCGGTGAGTTGAGCAGGTCGATGCCGTAGATCTGCAACCGGCCGTGCTTTTTGGTGATGTACGACAGGAAGCGCCGCTCGAAGGCGGCGTCACGGCCGTCCGGCCGCGGAGTGCGGGTGATCAGCACGTCCAGTTTGGCGATGAGCTCGGTCTGATTACGGCTTTGCTCCACGAGCGTGCGGGCCACGAAGGTCGAGCGCTGTGTGAAGAAGTTGATGACGTGAAGGCAGGCCCACTCGGTGAGGGAGTCCAGGAACAGCGAGGCGTCCGCGGACAGGTCCCGGGTGGCGGCCTGGTGGTTCAGTGTGCGGGCCAGTTGCCGGTGTCCGAGGCGTACTGCCTGTACGTCGTCCATCTCGAGCTCGCCCAGCACGAGCAGCCTGGCCGTCAGCGCATCCGTGACCGCCGTTTCCTCGTCCCTGGGGAAGGGCGCCTCTCCCGGCGACTCCACCGCCTGGCGGACCAGGCGGGCGGCGAGTGCGCGCACGTCCTTCTCGGTCAAGGTCCGCTTCTCGCCCCGGAAGGAGACGAGGCTCGACAGTCTCACGGGCCTGTCGACCAGCCCGGCGCCCGGTCCCTCCTTCACGAGCAGCTTCCGCACCAGTGGAGCGACCACGCTCGAAGCCAGGCGTGTGCCGATGACTGCGGGATCCATCCGACGCCCCCCAAGCCTGTGAACCGCCTTGGTCAGGGTAGTCGGCGTGGCGTGGTGGTGGGCCTTGATCGGGGGATCAGCGGCGGGCGAGCCGCGGCAGCGACGCGCACAGGCGCTCGGGCAGCTCCGGCAGGATCTTGTGGATGCCTGCGCAGCCCGCATCGCCGTTCGTGGCGGCCGGGTTCCAGCCCGAGGGTCCGGCCCGGTAGAACCAGCGCTGCGCGACAGCGGAGGAGGGGCATCCGTCGCCGGGGTCACCGCACGCCGGGCCCATCCGCGTCGACAGATCCAGCACCAACCACGTGTCGTCGCAGCCGCGTTCCTCCCAGCTCGTGTGCTCGGGGATGTCCGTGTCGTTGACCGCCTGCCGGTAGGAGGACGGGGTGCACCGCGGGGGCGTGGGATCGCAGCCGTTCTCACCGCACTGCCGCAGGGCGGGGGGCTGCGTGGCACCGACCGGGGTGAACACGTTCATGCTGTTCACCATGACGTTGCGCGAGCCGAGGGGCTCGCGGAGCTGCACTGTCGCTGTGACCTGCTGCGTCTCCGTGCAGCCGGAGGCGCGGTCGTGGGCAGGGGACTCGTAGGTGACCTGCACGTACACCGTGCCGTGCTCGACGGTCTCGAGCTTGCCGCGCAGGCCGCGTATGCAGTCGCGGGGGCCGTCGGGCACTTCGGCGTCGACCTCCAGTGATCGGCCGCCGTCAGCGGTGCGGACGCCGTCGATGCGGATCGGGGCAGCAAGCGTCCAGGCGGGGGCCGTCGTCGCGGGCGGCGCCGCGGCTGCCGGCTCCTGGCCGGTGCCGGCCGGTGTGGTACCGCAGCCCGCGAGGAGTACCGAAGCCGCGCCCAGCACGACCGTCCCTCTCCCCCGCCACCCCATGCCGTCCCCCGCATCTGTCGAAGAGGTGCAGCTTAGCCTGGCCCAGTGTTTCGTCCCGGGCGTCGGGGACGCTGCAGCAGGCGCATCGCGAAGGGACGCTCGCCGCGCCGATGAGTTTCCGGTGCGGGGACGGTCTGCACTGTCATGAAGACTCACACACTCGAGACGGACGGCGCGGACCTCGTCCATGACGTTCGCGGGCCGCTGCCGACCGCGGACGGACGCCCGCCGTTGCTCATGATCGGGCAGCCCATGGATGCCTCGGGATTCGCCGCGCTCGCCGCGCGCTTCCCCGAGCGGACCGTCGTCACCTATGACCCGCGCGGGCTCGGCCGCAGCACCCGTAAGGACGGACGGGTCGACCACACGCCCGAGACCCAGGCCGACGACGTGCACGCCGTCATCGAGGCGCTCGGGGCCGGGCCGGTCGAGATGTTCGCCAGCAGCGGTGGAGCGATCACCGCGCTCGCGGTCGTGGCGAAGTACCCCGCGGACGTGACCACTCTGGTCGCGCACGAGCCGCCGCTCATCACCCTCACGCCGGACGGCCCGGCGGCCGTGCGGGCGCGGGACCGGGTCCGGGAGGCCTACGAGAAGCGGGGATGGGGGGCCGGGATGGCTGCGTTCGTGGCCATGACCTCGTGGAAGGGAGAGTTCACCGACGCCTACTTCGAGCAGCCCGAAGCCGATCCGGCCGTGTTCGGGCTGCCTGCGGAGGATGACGGCTCACGCGACGATCCTCTGCTGTCCGACCGGTCGTGGGCGGTGAGCAGCTATCGGCCGGACGTCGACGCGATCGCCGGTGCGCCGACCCGTATCGTGATCGCCGTGGGCGAGGAGTCCGAAGGCCTGCTGACCGGACGTACCTCCGTCGCGACCGCCGAATTCCTCGGCCTGCGGGTGACCGTGTTCCCGAGCCATCACGGCGGTTTCCTGGACGGGGAGTTCGGTTATCCCGGGAAGCCGGACGAGTTCGCGCACCGGCTGCGCGAGGTTCTGGACGGCGGCTTGTAAGGTCGCCGCGGCGGCCGTCGGCAAGCAGCCCTTCCGCCTGGGGCGTCCGAAGACCGGTCGAGCCCGGCTCGGCCGGTCGCCGCTTGACGTGGGAAGTCCGCGCTGATCCACTGCCTGCGAGGATTTCGCCATACGGTCCCCGATGGCACCGGCGGGAGCGGGGACCGAACCGAAGGAGTGCGGCCATGTCAGCCGAAGCGATCGTTCGCCAGTCCGTCGTCGACGTACTGGTGGAGCGCCTGCGTACCGACATCCTGGACGGCACGCACGAGGCCGGATCGCTGCTCCCGTCGGAGCGTGAGCTCGCCGCGGCCTATGGCGTCACGCGTACCACTCTCAAGCACGCCCTGTCCCGGCTGGAGCAGGCGGGCCTGCTCCGCACCCGGCACGGCGTGGGCACACGTGTGCTGGACTTTCTTCGGTCCGGGGGCGCTGATCTCCTCCCCCTGCTGGTGGGGCGGGACGGGCGGTGGCTGGCGGACGTGTTCGAGGCGCGCCTGGCCATCGGGGCGATCATCGCGCGCAAGGCCGCCACCCAGTGCAGCGCCTCACAGAGGGTGCGGCTTCGTGCGGCCGTCGACGCGGTGGCCAAGGCATCGGATCCGGCCGGCGCACAGCTCGCCGAGGCCGAGGTCCACCGGGAACTGGCCCGCGCCACAGGTAACCGCGTCTACGTACTCCTCACCAACACCCTGCTGAACGCGTACCTGCCCGTCCGTCACGTCATGAGCTCGCCGTTCGCCGATCCCGCGGTCGCAGCGGACCGTATACGGCAGGTCGTGGAGCCGGTGGTCGAAGGGCGGGTACAGGAAGCCGGGCGCGCGGCGGAGAACTACCTTCGGCTGACTGCCGAGGAGATGACCGCGGACCTCATGAGGCACGAACGGCGGAAGTGAGGCCCGTTCCCGGAGGGGCGGCTAAGTCGCGGACGGGACGGAGGACTTGACCTATCGGGAATGGGCTGGTTCTCTGCCGTCAGTGGATGAGCCACTGAGTCACCGGGTCACTGATGCACCGGGACTTTCTGGAGAGGAAGGGCACCGGCATGACGGCACGTCGGGGAGCACGCTTCGCCGAGACCATGACGGGAACACTGCGGCTCCACGCGGCTGAGGGTGGAAGGCGGCCCGTCACACTCGACCTCCGGGTCGTCTCTCCCGGCGCGATCCGCCCTCGGGGCTCCACAACTGCCGCTCTGACGGGCCGTGTTCGCATCAGCGGCTGGGCCGATGATCTCCACGCCTCGGGCCAGATGCTCATAGCCCCGCTGTCACAGGGCCGGATCGGCTATCACGTGCGGTTCACGGCCCTGGACGGCCATGAGTACGTTCTCGAGGGCCACAAGTCGCCCACCTGGCGCAGTCCGCTGCGGTCCATGACGGCGCTCCCGGTCCGCCTGCGACCGGCAGAGGAGGAGGGCGAGCCGGGGAGCTTCTCCTCCACACGCGGCGAGGGCCTCTTGCGACTTCGCCTGCGCACCTTGCCCTCGTTCGCGGCGAGTTGGCGCTTCCCGGCGCCCGCCGAGTCCGCCGAAACCCTCACGGCTCAGCGCAAGGACCGTCTGAACGTCTGGTACAGCACTTTCACCGACCCGGACACCGGCATCGGCTTCTGGCTCCATCACGAGCTGGTACGCCCGGTGAGCGGCGCGCCCTACACCCACGGCTGGGCCGCCGTGTACCAGCCCGACACGCCCCCGGTCATCGACCGCTTCGGCCCGCACTCCCTGCCGGGAGGCACGTCCTCGTCCGTCGGCGCCGACAGCAGCCGTGCGGATCGCCCAGGCTTCCACTCCCCCGCCGCGATCGCCACGGTTCATGAACTGCGTGGAAAGACGGAACAGTTGGCCTGGGATCTCAAGGTGGCCGCGAGCTCCGCGCCCCTGCACACGTTCCCCCGGCTGGCCTGGAAGCGCCGGGTGCTGCCCGCCGTACACGCCGTCCCGCAGACGCAGGCGCGTTACTCCGGGTCGGTGCGGCTCGACGGGAAGGTGCTCCCTTTGGCCGACGCACTGGGTGCGAACGCCCGCATCGCGGGCCGCGGCAACGCCCACTCCTGGGCCTGGCTGCATGCCGATCTGGACGACGACACCGTCCTGGAAGTGGTGACGGCCGTCTCCGGCCTGCCCCTGCTGCGGCATCTTCCGCCGCTGGTGTTCCTGCGGCTGCGCAGAGCGGGACGGGACTGGCCGCGGGGCGACTGGCGCAGCTCACTGGGCGTGATGGGGGTCGGACGGTTCCGGGGAAGGCCCCAGCTGCCGACCTGGACCGTGCGGGGTCAGTCAGGCGGGCGCCGTATCACCGTGCGGGTGCATCTGCCCGAGGCGCGCCGAACCTCCGTCGACTACGTGGACCCGGACGGCAGCCGGGCCGTCTGCCACAACAGCGAGCGGGCCGACGCCCACGTCACTGTCGAGCAGCGACGCGGCTTGCGCTGGGCGCCGGAGCAGGTCTGGGACGTGCGGGGAACCGCCCATGCGGAGGTGGGTCTGCGATGACGGCGCATCGTGGCCGAGCGCTGTCAGCGGTGCTGCTGGACATCGGCACGGACGCACACCACGCGGAGTGGGAGGGTCAGGTGCCGGAACGCCTGATCGGTCTCCTGGCGTCGCTGCCGCCGTACGTCCGCGCCGGCCTGCTGACGGCGGACGTGGCACTCGACGGAGCGTCCGTCCTCAGCACGGGGCGGCGTGCTCATCGTCTCCCGGCGGACACCAGGGCCCGGCTGCTCCAGCGGCTGACCCGACTGCCCGGCTTCGAGGCCCTGATGGACAACGTGAAGATTCCGTTGCTGCTGGCCGCGGGGTCGAGCCGACACGGCTCCCGGCCCGTCCGGCCCCTTGTCCGGAAGGATCCTCCACTGGACATCTGCCCGTCGTCCGGCTGGCCCGACGCAGACCGCGTCGACGCCGTGGTGATCGGTTCCGGCGCAGGGGGCGCCGTGGCAGCGCTGACCCTCGCCTCAGCCGGACGTTCGGTCGTGGTGCTGGAAGAGGGGCGGCACTTCTCGACCCGGGAACTCGCCTCGCGTGCACCCCTGGACCGCTTCGCCGACGCCTACCGTGACGGCGGCGCCACCCTCGCCTGGGGGCTGCCGCCCGTGCTGCTGCCGCTCGGCCGGGCCGTCGGCGGCACCACGCTGGTCAATTCGGGCACGTGCTTCCGCACACCCCTTCACGTGCTGGAGCGATGGCATCGCGCCCATGGCGTCGAGCTGGCGGATCCCGCCGCCTTCGCCCGTCACATGGACCATGTGGAGAATCTCCTCGGCGTGGGCGTCCCCGATCCGTCCGTCCTCGGCCGCAACGGCCAACTGACCCTCCTCGGCTCCGAGCGCCTGGGCTGGTCCGCCGCTGCGCTGCGCCGCAACGCCACTGGCTGCGGGGGGTGTTGCGAATGCGTCGCCGGCTGCCCGAGCGGCGCCAAACAGGCGGTCCACCTGTCCGTGCTGCCCGCGGCGTGCGCCGCCGGAGCCCGCATCGTCACTCGTGCTCGCGCCACCCGCGTCGTCTCCGCGCACCGGTCGGGCGCCCGCCGCGTCACGGCGGTCGAGGCCGTGCGTCCGGACGGCACGACCTTCACCATCAGCACCGGTCTCGTCGTCGCAGCGGCGGGCGCGCTGCACACCCCCGCTCTGCTCAGGCGCTCAGGGCTGGCGGGTCACCCCCGTCTTGGTCGCAATCTGGCGATCCACCCGGCCGTCAGCGTCGCCGGACGCTTCGCGGAGCCCGTCACCGGTCCGGGCGCCGGCCCCAACGTCCTGCAGAGCGTCGGCGTCGACGAATGGCATCACGACGGGATACTCATCGAGGCGACCGCGGCGCCACCCGGCATGACGTCCTTCGTCCTGCCGCACCTCGGCAGGGAACTGAAGCGCGAGCTGAACGACGCCGGAAACCTCGGCCTCCTCGGTGCGATGGTCTCCGACCGTCCCTCCGGACGGGTGCGCGGAACCCGCCGTCCCGTCGCCTCCTACGCCCTGCACGCCGACGACGGGCGCCGCCTCGTCCAGTCCATCGGTCACATGGGCCGCATCCTTTTCGCCGCAGGCGCCCGCGAAGTCCTCACCGGTGTACCGGCGCATCCCTCGGTCACGTCGCCGGACGCCCTCGACGATGTCGTCCGGCGCATCGGTCCTCGCCGCCTCCACCTTTCGGCGTTCCACCCCACAGGTACCGCCGCCCTGGGAGCGGACGGCCAACGCTTCCCCGTACGCGCCGACGGGAGACTGCGCGGAACGGAGGGAGTCGTGGTCGCCGACGCGTGTCTGCTTCCGTCGTCCCCCGGGGTGAACCCGCAGGTCACCATCATGGCCCTGGCGCACGCCGTGACCGAGCAGGCCCTCCTTCGCGAAGGAGGCTGACGGGCCATGGGGCGCCGGAGCCGTGACGGTCATCCGTTGTCGCCGGGCATTCCCGGTGACTGGGCGATCTCCTGTTCGGCAGCCTCGATGATGGCCAGTACGGCGGCCGCGGCGGCCGCCGGATCACGGGACTCGACAGCCTCTACGACCGCGCGGTGACCCGGCAGCGAGTCCTCCACGGCGCCCGGGGTCTGGGTGCTGATGACGAAGCTGTGCTCCAGCGCGATCTCGACCGCGCGGCCCAGTGAGCCGAGGAGACGGTTGCCGCCGGCGTCGAGCAGGGCCCGGTGGAAGGCGATGTCGGCCTCGACATAGCCGCCGCGGCCCGGTGCCGCCGCCGCGGCTTCCATGGCGGCCAGGGCGTCGTACAGCGCGCGTACGGCGTCGGGGCCGGCCCGCTCGGCGGCGAGCCGGGCGGCCTCGGGCTCCACGATCCGCCGCAGTTCCCCCGTGTCGCGCAGCAGGGCCGCGGCGTCCCCCGCCTGTTTCCAGCGGAGTACGTCGCGGTCCAGGTGGTTCCAGTGCTCGGGGGGCAGCACGCGCGTACCGGTGCGCGGTCGTACGTGCAGCATCCCCTTGGCCACCAGGGACTTGACCGCCTCACGCAGCACCCCACGGCTGACGCCGATCTCGGCCGCGAGGGCGTCCTCGACCGGCAGCGGGTCGCCCGCCTCCCACGCGCCGTCCACGATGCGCCGCCCGAGCTCGTCGACCACGCGCTGGTGCATGGTCAAGAAGTGCACCACGATCTCCGCTCACCCCCTGGACGTGATTCATCGAATCATTTAATGATTGAGTCCCAGGGTAGGGCCTGCGGGCCCGCGCCCGCCAATGCCCCATCGCACAGCGGTCGACGCCGGAGCCACGGGAGTGTTCACATGACCGACGGTAGGAGGACGAACCGCCGCAGCCAGGCATGGTTCGGCGCCCAGGGGCGCAGCGGGATGCTGTACCGCTCATGGATGCGCAATCAGGGGTTCGGGCACGAGGTGTTCGACGGTCGTCCCGTCATCGGCATCGCGACCAGTGCCTCCGAACTCGCGCCGTGCAACGCCCATCTGACCCGCGTCGCCGAAGCCGTCAAGCGGGGGGTGTGGCAGGCGGGCGGCTTCCCGCTGCAGTTCCCGACCATGGCCACCGGCGAGACCCTGATGCGCCCCACCGCCATGCTGTACCGCAATCTCATGGCCATGGAGGTCGAGGAGCTGATCCGGGCCAACCCCCTCGACGGTGTCGTGCTGCTGTCCGGCTGCGACAAGACGACCCCTGCCATGCTCATGGGCGCCGCCAGCGTCGATCTGCCCGCCGTCATGGTCACCGGCGGACCCATGCTGAACGGCAAGTACCGCGGTCAGGACGTGGGTTCCGGCACCCATGTGTGGAAGTTCGAGGAGGACCTGAAGACCGGCCGGATGACCGAGGAGGAGTGCTTCTTCGCGGAGGGCTGCATGGCCCGCTCCAACGGGCACTGCATGACGATGGGGACCGCCTCGACGATGGCCTGCATGGCCGAGGCGCTCGGCATGCAGCTGCCGGGGTCGGCGTCGTGGCCCGCGGTCGACTCCCGGCGGATGGAGACCGCTCAGGCGGCCGGGCAGCGGATCGTCACGATGGTGGAGGAGGAGCTGCGGCCCTCGCGGATCCTGACACGGGAGGCGTTCGAGAACGCCATCCGGGTCAACGCGGCCATCGGGGGCTCCACCAACGCCATCATCCACCTCACGGCCCTCGCCGGACGCGTGGGCGTCGAGCTGGACCTGCGGGACTTCGACGAGCTGGTCCGTGCTGTGCCGACGCTGGTCAACCTGATGCCCAGCGGCAAGTACCTGATGGAGGACTTCTGTTACGCGGGCGGGCTGCCCGCCGTCATGGCCGAACTGCTCGCCGGCAAGCTGCTGCACGGGGGGCCGGTCACGGTCACCGGGCGCACCGTCGCCGAGAACACCGAGCACGCCGAACGCGTCGACTCCGACGTCATCACCCCCCTCGACGCCCCCTTCCAGCCGGCCGGCACCGGAATCGCCGTCCTGCGCGGCAACCTGTGCCCCGACGGCGCCGTGATCAAGCAGTCCGCCGCGTCGGCGCATCTGCTCACCCACCGCGGCCCCGCGCGCGTCTTCGACTCCCCGGAGGCGTACCACGAGGTCGCCGACGATCCGGACCTCGACGTCGACGAGAACACCGTCATCGTCATCCGCAACGCCGGGCCCAAGGGCTACCCCGGTATGCCCGAGGTCTCCAACGTCCCGCTGCCCGCCAAGCTGTTGAAGGCCGGCGTCACCGACATGGTGCGCGTGTGCGACGGCCGGATGAGCGGCACCGGTTACGGAACGGTGGTCCTGCACGTGGCGCCCGAGGCCGCCGTCGGCGGACCGCTCGCCCTGGTGCGCGACGACGACCCCGTCGTCCTCGACGTCCCGAACCGCACCCTGCGCCTGGACGTGGACGACGACGAACTCGCGCGGCGCCGACAGGAGTGGACGCCGCCCGCCGAGGCATACACCGGAGGCTACACCTGGCTCTACACCCAGCATGTCGAACAGGCCGACCGGGGCGCCGACTTCGGGTTCCTGCGCGGCAGCCGCGGACACGAGGTGCCCCGCGACTCCCACTGAGCCCGCCCCTCGCATCCAGGAGAGCATCGATCGTGCAATCGGCAGCAGAGCGCCCCCGTCCGGTCCTCAGCGCCGGCTCCGTCCTGCCCGAGGACGCCGGCCGGGCAGCCCTCGTCGCGCGCGTCCACGACCCCGAAAGCGACGGGCCGTGTGTGGCCGCGGTCCGCGGAGAGGACGTCGTCGACCTGACCGCTCTCTCACCCACCGTCTCCGACCTCATGGAACGCGACGACGCGGCGGCCGTCGTCCGGGAGGCCGACGGCGGACGCGCCTGGCGTCTGGACGACCTGCTGCAGGCGCCGCCCGGCCGCCGTGACCTGCCGCATCTGCTCGCCCCCGTCGACCTCCAGGTGATCAAAGCGGCGGGCGTCACCTTCGCCCGGAGTCTGCTGGAACGCGTCATCGAGGAGCGCACGGGCGGCGATCCGGCGCAGGCCGCAAAGGTGCGGGCCCGCGTCGGGCAGGTGGTGGGCGGCAGGCTCGACGGCATCCGTCCCGGATCTCCGGAAGCGGTCAGGGCCAAGGAGCTGTTGGTCGCCGAAGGACTGTGGTCGCAGTACCTGGAGGTCGGGATCGGGCCCGACCCGGAGGTGTTCACCAAGGCCCCCGTACTGTCCGCGGTCGGCACCGGCGCCGACATCGGGGTGCTCGGTGCCTCCGTGTGGAACAACCCGGAGCCGGAGGCCGTCCTCGTCGTGGACTCGCGCGGCCGGGTACGCGGCGCGACGCTCGGCAACGACGTCAACCTCCGTGACATCGAAGGGCGCAGCGCCCTGCTGCTGTCCCGCGCGAAGGACAACAACGCCTCCTGCGCGATCGGCCCGTTCGTCCGCCTGCTCGACGAGGACTTCGGCCTCGACGCCGTACGCGGGCTCGACGTCGCACTGCGGGTCGACGGCGCGGACGGCTATGTGCTGCGGGGCAGCAGTTCGCTGCGTGAGATCAGCCGCGACGTGCTGGACCTGGTGGCCGCGACGCACGGCGCGCACCATCAATACCCGGACGGGTTCGTGCTGTTCACCGGCACGCTGTTCGCGCCGACCGAGGACCGGCAGGCGCCCGGAGCGGGCTTCACCCACGAGTACGGCGACATCGTACGGATCTCCAGCCCGCCCCTCGGCGCCCTGGTCAACACGGTCGTGCCCAGTGAGGAGGCCGCGCCGTGGACGTTCGGCGTGGGGGCGCTGATGCGCAGCCTCGCCCGGCGCGGCCTGTTGTGAGACCTCCTCCCGGCGGTCCGGAGTGGGCGGCGCCCCGGACGTGCGCCGCGCACCGCCGGTTCAGGTGGTGAGCGGCTCCTTCACGATCGTGGCGTGCAGACACCGTGTGTGGTCCACGTGGCGCTCGGCTCCGGTGAGCACGACCCTGGCCGTCAGGCGCGGATCCGCGCTGGACGCGGCCAACCGCACCTCCAGCTCGCCCGGTTCGACGACGCGCCGGCCGTCGCGTCCGGTGAAGGACGCGACGTCGGCCGGGACCGTGACGCTCAGGCGCCGGGCCTCCCCCGGCTCCAGTGTTACTCGGGCGTAGCCGACGAGGCGCTGCACCGGCTGGACCACGGAGGCGACCGGGTCGTGCAGATAGAGCTGGACGACCTCCGTGCCGGAGCGGTCACCCGTGTTGCAGACGGTGAAGGAGAGGGCGAACTCACCGTCCGTCGGTGCTTGTTCGGCCTGCACCGTCAGATCGGTCCAGTCGAACCGCGTGTAGGACAGGCCGTGGCCGAAGGCGAACGCGGGGGTCGGGTCGATGCTGGACACTTCGCTGGCGTGCGCGAGGCGCGCCCCGAGGTACGTGCCCGGCTGGGAGCCCGGCCCGCGCGGCACGCCGACCGGGAGACGTCCGGAGGGATTGACCCGGCCGCTGAGCACCCCGGCGATCGCGTGCGTGCCCTCCTCCCCCGGGAAGAAGGACTGCACGACCGCCGCGGACTCCTCCACGGCACGGCCGAGGGCGTACGGACGTCCGGCGAGCAGCACGGTGACCACGGGTGTCCCGACGTCGAGCAGGGTGTCGAGCAGGTGCTGCTGCGCACCGGGCAGGGTCAGCGTCTCGACGTCGCAGCCCTCGCCGCTGGTGCCCCGGCCGAAGAGCCCGGCGCGGTCGCCGAGCACCACCAGGGCGACGTCGGCCTCGCGCGCCACCCGCGCGGCCTCGTCGAGGCCGGCGAGGTCCCCGTCGTCGATGCCGGTGCCGCGGGCGTAGGTGATCTCGGCGTCGGGGAACTCGGCGGCGAGCGTCTCGCGCAGGGTGGGCAGCTCGATGCCCAGGGGCGTGCCAGGGTGACGGACTCCGATGTGCTGGGGGAAGGAGTAGCAGCCCAGGACGGCGACGGGTTCGTCGGCGTTGGGACCGATCAGGGCGATGCGGCGCGGCCTTGCGAGCGGAAGGGTGCCGTCGTTGCTCAGCAGCACGACCCCTTCCTCGGCGAGTGTGCGCGCCAGGGCGCGGTTCTCCGGGCCGTCCAGGTCGATCCGGCCGCGCAGGGCCTTCGGGTCGTCCTGGTCCGCCCCGTCGAGCGCCGCCGGCACGGGGTCCCAGTCCGGGTCGAGCAGGCCGAGAGTCACCTTCTGGGTGAGGACCCGGCGCACGGCGCGGTCGACCAGCTTCTCCGGGACACGGCCGTCGGCGACGGCCTCGGTCAGGGGTCCGCCGTACGTCTTGACGTTGGGCAGTTCGACGTCCACGCCCGCGCGCAGCGCCGTTCCGGCGGCGCCCGCCCAGTCGGCGGCGAGGCCGTGCAGGGTCTTGAGGAAGGCGATGGCGAAGTAGTCGGCGACGACGGTGCCGTCGAAGCCCCAGGTGTCGCGCAGCAGCCCGGTCAGCAGGTCCTCGTCGGCCGCGGAGGGCATGCCGTCGGTGTCGGTGTAGGCGTTCATCACCGAGCGTGCTCCGCCTTCGCGGATCGCCATCTCGAAGGGAGGCAGCAACACATCGGCGCGCTCACGCGGCCCCATGGAGGAGGGGGCGAGGTTGCGTCCGGCGCGGGAGGCGGAGTAGCCGGCGAAGTGCTTGAGGGTGGCGACGATCCCGGCGGACTCCAGGCCCTGGACGTAGGCGGTGCCGATGGTGCCGACCAGGTAGGGGTCCTCGCCGATGGTCTCCTCGACCCGGCCCCAGCGGGCGTCGCGCACGACGTCGAGGACCGGCGCGAGTCCCTGGTGAACGCCGACGGACCGCATGTCGCGGCCGATGGCGGCGGCCATGCGGCGCACCACGTCCGGGTCGAAGGTGGCGCCCCAGGACAGCGGGACGGGGTAGGCGGTGGCGCCCCAGGCGGCGAAGCCGGCCAGACACTCGTCGTGTGCGAGCGCGGGAATGCCGAACCGGTTCGTGGCGGCGATCCGGGCCTGGGTGCGAGCCAGGGAGAGGGCACCCAGGGCGGGGTCGACCGGGACCGTGCCGAAGGGGCGGGTCAGCTGGCCCAGTCCGGTGGGCAGGAGGACGTCGAGGTCGACGGCCTCCTCCATGTCGTGTTGGTGCGGGGCGACTTCACCGCCCTCGTCGGAGGCGCCCACCCACACTCCGTACAGCTGGGCGGTCTTCTCCTCGAGGGTCATTGCGTCGACGAGCGCGTCGACTCTCGCGGCGAGGGAGGCGGTGGGGTCGTTCCAGAGGGCGATTGCGGAAGTGTTCTCTACAGCCACGTCGGCGTTCACTTTCCTCCCACGCCCGTCGGACCCTTGGCCAGGGCGGGACGGGCGAACCGGTGATCGAGTGGGACTTGGGGCGCGGGGGACCGCGTGGTGCCTCCGGTGTCCGCGGCCGTACGGATGTGGGTCAACGGCTGAACCCCGCGGTCAGGCCGCTCAGCAGCTGGCGGCGGCCGAAGGCGTACAGCACCAGGACGGGGAGGGTGGTCAGGACAACGGCGGCGAGCACGGCGGGGACGTTGACCCCGTACTGGCCCTGGAAGGTCCACAGGGCGAGCGGCAGGGTCCGGCGGTCCGGGCTCTGTGTGAGGACCAGCGGCAGCAGAAATCCGTTCCAGATGGTCAGTGCGTTGAAGATGCTCACGGTGAGGATGGCCGGCCGGGTGAGCGGCGCCGCCAGCCGCCACAGCGTCGTCCATTCGGTGGCACCGTCGACCCGCATCGAGTCGAACAGTTCCTTGGGCACGTCGCGGATGAAGTTGGCAAGCACCAGCACGGAGAGGGGTATGGCGAACGCGATCGACGGGAGGATCAGCGCCGTCAGGCTGTCGTACAGCTCCAGTTTGATGATGATCAGGTAGACAGGGATCACCGTCGCCTGCAGCGGGATGGCCAGGCCCATGAGGAACAGCCCGTTCATGGCGCGCAGGACCCGCATGCGCCAGCCCCGGACGATGGCGTACGCCGCCATGAAGGAGACCACGACCGCCGGCACCACGGCGCCGACGGTCACCACGACACTGTTCATGAAGTAGCGCAGGAAGTCGGACTCGATGACCAGCCGGTAGTTCTCGAGTGTCGGGTCGCTCGACGGCAGCAGCGGGTTGCTCGCGTAGTAGCGGGTCCGCTCCTTGAGGCTGGTGATGAGGGTCCAGTACAGGGGCACGGCGACGACGACGAGCCAGAGCCATCCGGCCAGGCCCCCGGCCCAGTTGCGCCGGCGGGCCGCCGGGCGGGAGGAGCGTTGTCCCTCCCGGTGCGTGGCCTTCTGCGGTCGTGGAGTCTTGGTCAGCGTGGTGGTCATGTCAGGCCCCCTCGAGTTGGCTCGCGCCGGCGTCCTTGCCTCCGAGGCGGCGCAGCAGCAGGGCGAGGGCGAGCCCGACGAGGACCAGGATGACCGCGATGGCGCTGGCGGGTCCCATCAGGCTGGCCTGGAACCCCCGCTTGTACATGTCCAGTGCGAGGACCCGGGTGGCGTCGCCGGGGCCGCCCTCGGTCAGGACGAAGATGAGGTCGAAGAAGGTCAGCGACCCGACGACCATCAGCGTGGATGAGGTGATGATGGTGTACTTCAGCTGCGGCAGCGTGATGCTGAAGAACTGCCGGATCCGTCCGGCTCCGTCCAACTGCGCCGCCTCGTAGAGGGACTTCGGGATCTGCTGGACGCCGCCCTGGTAGATCAGGGAGTGGAACGGGACGAACTGCCAGGAGACGACGAAGATGACGACTCCGAACGCGAGCCCGGGCCGGCCCAGCCAGTCCTTGCTGAGTGCCCCGATGTTCAGCCCCGCACCGAGCCCGAAATTGGGGTCCAGCAGGGCCTCGTAGGCGATCGCGATCGCCGCGGAGCTGAGCATCAACGGGACGAAGTACACCACGCCCAGCACCGCGCGGTAGCGCTGGCGGCCGGCGAGGAAGGTGCCGAGCAGAATGCTCAGCGGCGTCTGCACGAGCCAGGACACGGCCATCACCAGGAAGGTCACCCAGAGGGCGTGCGGCAGCCCGGGGTCGGTGAGCACCGAGCGCCAACTGGACAGTCCTGTCAGACGGATGGAGCCGATGCCGTCCCAGGTCGTGAAGCTCAGTGCGAAGACACCGATGAGCGGGATCACGGCGAAGCCGACGAAGAAGAGCAGGGCCGGCACCGCGAGCCACGGCAGGATGCTGCTGCGGGGCTCGCGGAGGGACTGCCGAGTGGTGAGCGCACTCATGCGGCGGTGACCGCGTTGAGGTTGCCGGCGAACTGCTCGGGTGAGACCGACAGTTGGAACAACTTGACGATGTTGTCCAGCAGGGTCTCGGCGGCCGTCGGACTGAGCGCCTGGTCCCAGGACTGGACGAACACCTTGGCCTTGCTGGCGATGTCGTAGGTGAACTGGAGGAAGTCGGCGTTGTCGGAGGCGGCCAGCAGCTTCTCCGTGCCGAGTCGGATCGGGACCGACCCGTTGCCGATCCACGCCTTCACCTCCTCCTCCTGGAGGACGCCCTTGGCGAAGTACTCCTTCGCGATCTTCTTCTCGTCGGCACTGGCCTTCGAGGAGATGGACAGGTACTGGGCGGGGTTGCCGACGGTGTTGCTCTGGTCGCCCTTGCCGCCTTCGACGGGCGGGAAGGTCATGTAGCCCAGGGAGCCGCTGGAGACGAAGTCCCCGCCGTCGGTCTGCTGGATGCCGTACGACCAGGCGCCGTGCAGCATCATGGCGGCCCGGCCGGTGTACAGCAGCGCCTGGTCGGCGTTGGAGTCCGCGGTGATCGAGGAGAAGCCCTTGACGAACCCGTCGGCCTTGACCAGGTCCTGCAGTGCGGTCAGCGCCTTGATGGCGTCCGGGTGGGACCAGGCGTTCTTCTCCCCCTCGATGGCCGCCTGGAAGACCTCGGGGCCGCCGATGCGGTCGAACAGGAACTCCAGCCACATCATGTTGGTCCACCGGGACTGGCCGCCGAGCGCGAACGGCGCTATGCCCTTGGCGTTGAACTTGGGCACCAGCGCCATGATGTCGTCCCAGGACTCCGGTGGTTTCACCCCGACCTGGTCGAAGACCTTCCTGTTGTAGTAGAGGATGATCGGCTGCACGGTCTCGCAGGGCATCGCGTAGATCTTGCCGTCGACGGTCGCCGCACCGAACGAGGACGGGAACAGCCCCTTCTTGACGTCGGGATGCTCGTCGAACCACGAGGTGAGGTCCTCGACCTGGTCCGCCTCCGCGTAGGCGCGCAGCGTCCCGCCGCCCCAGCCCCAGATGATGGTGGGCGCCTGCCCGGCACCGATGGCTGTCTTGATCTTCGTTTTGTACGCGTCGTTCTGGTAGGTCGTGTCGTCGATCTGCTCGTCGGGGTGGGCCTTGTTGAACGCGTCCACGGCGCCGGCCCTGACGCCTTCCTGCGGCTGTCCGTTCAGGTACCAGTACGTGGCACCACCGCTCTTGCCGGGTCCTGACGAGCCGCCGCACGCCGTCAGCGCCGCGGAGACCGGCACGGCAGCCGCCAGGCCTAGGAGGGTACGTCGAGAGAGCGCCATGATTTTCTCCGCACTCGAGAGCTGTCAGCTTCTCGTGAGTCATGGTGAAAGGTTTTCGAAAATGCCTTCTTCGAGCTCTGTTGGTGCAAGCTAGATTTCGATCTGTTGCGGTGTCAAGATGCGTGCAGCGGACTTGCGGGGTGGACGAAGTCCGCGCAATATCAGCGTCTGATCGGCACCCGAGGGACCTTGCCGGAGCTCGAAACTGTTTCGAAATGGTCGGTCGAGGGTGGGGGTGACGCAGTGGCTGCCGACTGACACACTGTCGGTGCAGGTCACACCGGGCCATCGAGGTCCGGTGCCGCCGTCGCCGGACGAGTTGCTGCCTTCACAGGTACGGTTGACCGGCTCCGTCCGCGCGGCCGGGCCGACCGGCGGGTAACCACACCGGTGGACCTACAGCTGAGAGGAACCGATGCGACCGAACGCCAGGCGCACCACTTTGGCGGACATCGCCCAAGCGGCCGGGGTCTCCGTCGCGACCGTGTCCAAAGTGGTCAACGGTCGTGGTGACGTTGCGCCGCACACCCGCATCCGTGTGCAGGAGCTGCTGCATCAACACGATTACCTCGCGCCCGTGTTCCGCCACACCGAGTCCGTCGCGAGCCCGACCATCGAGGTGCAGTTCAAGGGCGGCCTGAAGTCGTACGTGGCGGAGACCCTGGAAGGCATCATCGACTCCGCCGCCGAGTCGGGGGCCTCGGTGGTGGTCAGCAAGGCGTCCACCGCCCCCCATTGGGCCCGGGACCTGGTCTCGGCCGGGCGCCGCGCCGTCATCGCGGTCACCAGCGTGTACACAGCGGCCCACCTGAACGAACTGGCCCGGTCCGGGCTGCCGTTGGTCGTGCTGGACCCCCTGCACCTGCCGGACAGCCGGGTCAACAGTGTCGGGGCGACCAACTTCGCCGGCGGTCTGGCCGCGACCCGGCACCTGCTCTCCCTGGGCCACCGCCGCGTCGCCTACCTCGGCGGACCGAGCCTGGCCGTCTGCAATCAGGCTCGCATGCACGGCTACCGCGCGGCCATGGAGGCCGAAGGAGCGCAGGTACCGGACGACTGTGTCCGGCCCGGAGAATTCACCTACGAGACCGGCTTGACCGGCGGAAAGGCGCTGCTGGACCTGGAGGAACCGCCTACGGCGGTCTTCGCGGGCAACGACGAGATCGCCCTCGGAGTCATCGAGGCCGCTCGCGCCCGAGGTCTGCGCGTTCCCGAAGACCTGAGCGTGGTCGGCTTCGACGACACGAGCCTCGCTCAGATGGCCTCACCGCCCCTGACCACCGTGCGCCAGCCGCTCCGGGAGATGGGCGCAGCCGCCCTGCGCACCGCCCTCCGACTGGCCAACGGCGAAAAGGTCGAGTCCCATCACATCGAACTCGCCACCGAACTCGTGGTACGCGCTTCGACGGCACCGCCTCGCGAGGCGACGCCGGCAAACGGGTGAGCGCAGGTGAGACGTCGTCGGGTACCGGATCCTCATGATGCCGGGGTGCAGCGAGGACGCTAGCGAGGCGCCGCGAGTACGTCCCGGAGCACGTCCTCGAGCGTGACGCCGGCCAACTCGCGCCTCAGGGTCTGCTCGATGCCCCCGTAGATGCCCTGCATCGCCGGCTGAATGCCGTAGCCCACCACGCAGTCCTGGTCCGGGGTGGTGCGATGCAGCGCGAACAGCGGGCCCTGCTCCACGGCGTCGTACACGTCGAGCAGGGTCATCGACCCCAGCTCGCGCGCCAGCGACCAGCCCGCGCCCACGCCCCGCCGGGACTCGACGAGCCCGGCCCTGCGCAGCTCGCCCAGCAGCCGTCTGATCACCACGGGGTTGGTGTTCGCGCTGGTGGCGATCTGCTCGGAGGTGGCGACCTCATGGCCCCGGCGCTGATAGAGGCCGATCCAGGCCAGCGCGTGGGCGGCAATGGTCAGCCGACTGTTGGCGCTCATGGACCCTCCTCTCGACCGCAACGCTTCATGTTAGGACAGCGCAGTCGTAACAGCAAAGGTTGCGACAGGCTGTTGTAACCATTAACGTTGCGACAGCCGTACAGGGTCCAACAACGAGGTGAGAAGAATGAGCAAGCCACTGACGGGCAAGGTCGCCCTGGTCACCGGGGGGTCGCGAGGACTGGGAGCCGCGACCGTACGACTGCTGGCCGAGCAGGGCGCCGACGTCGCCTTCACCTACATCAGCTCCGATGAGCTGGCGCAGGCTGTCGTCGACGAAGTGCGCGGCAAGGGGGCCAAGGCCGTCGCCTTCAAGTCCGACCAGGCTGACACGAGTGGCGCGCCGGCGCTGATCGACGACGTGGTCGCGCACTTCGGTGGCCTGGACATCCTCGTCAACAACGCGGCGATCTCGGTGAACGGCACGGTGGACGACCCGGACGCCGACACCGCCGCACTGGACCGGATGCACGCCACCAACTACCTGGGCGTGATCGCCGTCATCCGGGCCGCCTCCCGAGTGCTGCGCACAGGCGGCCGGATCGTCACCGTGAGTTCCGGACTGGGCTCCCGGGCCGGTGTCCCGGGCGTCGCCGACTACGCGGCGACCAAGTCGGGGATAGAGAGGTACACCATGGGAGCCGCACGGGACCTCGGTTCCCGGGACATCACGGCCAACGTCGTGGAGGCGGGACTGATGGAGGGCGGTATGGACGCTCCGGACCCCGAGACCCTCAAGGCCCTGGTCGGCTCGCTTTCCCTGCAACGCGTGGGTCGCCCCGAAGAAGTCGCCGCGGCGATCGCGTTTCTGGCGAGCCCTGCCGCTTCGTACGTCACAGGCGCGGTGCTCGACGCCCACGGTGGTTACAACGCCTGAACCGGAATACCTGCCGCGCGCCCTGGGGCACATCGTGTCTCCGGGGCATGCGCCGTCGACGCCCCGCGTGTGCGCGGAACGTCCCCATGTGAGGCAGCACGCTAACGGCGCTCGCCGCACACGGCCTCGTCGATGAGGCGGATGGTCGCGTCGGCCTGCTCCGTGAAGCGCTTCTCGTCGCCATAGCGGGTGGTGAAGACGGCAGCGGCGGCCGACGCCCGGCCGTCCGGAGTGACGGCGGCCTCGGACACCGTTCCGAACGAGGTGCCGCCGTGGTACCAGACACCGCGCTCGCAGCCCTCGGCCGGGCGCCACGCGATACCGAGTCCGTAACGCGCCTCGTCACTGCCCGCCATGCCGGGTGCGGGCACGGTGGTGCGCATCTGTTTCAGCTGATCGGCAGGCAGCAGGGTGCCGGCCATCAGCGCGCGCAGGAACGTGTTCATGTCGGAGGTCGTGCTGACGATGCCGCCGTCCGCACCGCCGTCCACCGAGACCGTGGTGTCGGTCAGATCGTCGCGTCCGGGGAACTGTGTGTAGGCGGTGGCGGTGGGACGGGGGATGTAGGCGGAGGTGCCCAGGGTCATGGTGTGGCGGAGACCGAGGGGTTCGATGATGCGCTCGTGGACCTCCTGCGCCCAGGGACGGCCCGTGGCACGCTCGATGATCATGCCGGTCAGCAGGTAGTTGGTGTTGGAGTAGTCCCAGCGGATCTCCTTCTTCGATGCGTCGGCGTCCGGCAGCCAGCCGGGTGGGCGTGACATGGCCAAGGCCACCTGTTGTTCAGGGGTGCGCGCCGTGAAGCGCTGCGAGCGGAAGCGTTCGGGCGTCAGATCGGCGGGGTCACCGAACAGCACATCCGTGTAGTCCACCAGACCGCTCGTGTGCTGAAGCAGGTCGCGCACCGTGATGCGGCTTCCGTCGTTTCCGTTGCCCGCGACCACTCCCGGCAGCCACTTCTCGACCGTGTCACCGAGACTCAGCGTGCCCTCGGACACCAACTGGAGGGCGACCACCGCCACGAAGGTCTTGGTGTCGCTGCCGATCCTGTAGTAGGCGTCGAAGGGGATCCTTCCGCCCTCGTCCAGATCGGCCACCCCCGATCGCGCCTGGCGGACGTGCCCCGCACCGTCTCGCGTCCGCACCACGAGTCCGGAGGCACCTGTGTCGCGCACTGCGTCGGCATCCCGTTGCAAGCGAGTGGCGCCCGCCGTACGGGTCTCGTAGTCCTGGGCCCGGGCCACTGGGCCGGGCACGGTGGCTACACCCAGGGCACCGACGGCTGCCATGGTCAGCGCCACCCGTGCTCCCGCCTGACGTCGGGACTGCTTCTGTGCCTTCATTGCCATGACTCAGACGCTACGAAGCGTCACCACACCGGGACCATCCGGCAGCCTCGAGTTCTCAGCCTGAGGTTAACCCGAGCGCGGGGTCGGCCTGAGCCGGCGGTGTCCAGGCACCCTGGGGGCGTCCCTGCTACCGGACCGTTGGCGCTCGAAACCGGTGATCCGCCTCCTGCAATGCCCATGGACGTCCTTCGAAGGCGGTTCCTTCGAGGGTCATGTGCGTACCTCGCCGACGGCCCAGCGACAACGGGGGCGGGCTCGCGCTCACTCCGTCATCAGCGTCCAACGGACGACCCGTCCGCAGCGGCGGCAGCGATGGAGCAGAACGTTTTCACTCGGCGCTGCCCGACCCGCTGGGACCACTCGTCACCACATACCGGGCAGCACCAACCCTGCTGTTCATACCTGCCCAACGAGTGGTCCCAGCCGCGCCGCTGTCGGTACTCGGACAGTCCGGCGTACCGTTCACGCCAAGGGTGCAGGCTGTAGGCGTTGGGGCGGCCGTAAGTCCGACACGAGTGCCCCACCATGCGCCTACCGCTCATGCTCCCCAGCCCCGACAGTCACCGTGTGTTTCGGACGTCGGTGTCCCCCTGCGTCACGTCACTTCTACCCGCCCGAACGGCTCGGCACTGCCCCCCGTCGAGGTCGCGCGGGCAGGCCAGGCCGGATCAGCCGTTGTAGGCGGACGCGACGTCCAGGACCCAGGTGACGCCGAACCGGTCGGTGAGCATGCCGTACAGCGGCGACCACTGCGCGGGCTCCAGCGCACGCACGAGGGTGGAGCCCTCGGCGAGCTTGGCCCACAGGGTCTTGATCTCCTCGGCGTCGTCACCGCGTACCGAGACGAAGAACGGGTTCTCGCCCTGGCTCCAGGGCAGGTGCGAGGGCACGTCGTAGGCCATGACACGGAAGCCGTTGTCGCCGGCCACCTCGCCCCACATCACCCGGTCCGCCTCGCTCTCGTTCTGCACCGCGTCCGCGTCCTTGTAGGTGACCACGGTGATGCGTCCGCCGAAGACGGACCGGTAGAAGTCCAGCGCATCACGTGCGGCGCCCCGGAAGTTCAGATGAGTCGTGGTTGCAATCGACATGTTGTTCCTTGTCTCGATGGGATGCCGTCGAACGGCTCGTACGCCACGATCACAGAGGTAGAGGACAGGATGTGTCCGGTACCGCGGGCAGGATGGAACGCATGCACAAGACGTCCTCCCGTCTGCTCGCGCTGCTCTCGCTGCTTCAGACGCACCGTGACTGGCCCGGCAACGATCTCGCCGAGCGCCTCGACATCACGTCGCGCACCGTGCGCCGTGACATCGACCGCCTGCGCGCGCTGGGTTACCCGATCAGGACCGTCAAAGGACCGGGCGGCGGCTACCGGCTGGAGGCGGGCACTCGCATGCCGCCCATGCTGTTCGACGACGCCCAGGCCGTCGCCCTGGCCGTCGCACTCCAGACCGCGGCCGCGGACACCGCGGTCGCCGAAGACGCGTCCCGCGCCCTGGCCACCGTCAGACAGGTGATGCCACCCCGCCTGCGTCACCGCATCGACCTGCTGCGCGTCACCGCCGTCCGGCCGCCCGCCGCCGACGTCACACCCCAAGTCGATACCCGGGTTCTGACAGAACTGAGCCGCGTCATCGACGCCCGCGAGGAACTGCGTTTCGACTACGCACCGGGGACGAACACGTCAGCCGCAGACGCCCGTCGAGTACAGCCCCACCACCTGGTCGCCCGGCGCCCTCACTGGTACCTCGTGGCCTGGGACCTCGACCGTGCGGACTGGCGCACGTTCCGCATCGACCGCATCCGCCCCCGCACACCCACCGGCCCTCGCTTCACCCCTCGGGAACTGCCCGGCGGTGACGTCGCCGCCTTCATCACCAGCCGGTTCCGGGGCAACGACGGCACCGCCGGCGACTGGCCCTGCGTGGGCGAGGTCGTCCTGCACCTGCCTGCCGCCGACGTCGCACCGTTCGTCCATGACGGAGTCGTCGAGGAACTCGGTCCCCGCCACTGCCGACTCACCCTCGGCTCCTGGTCATGGATCGGGCTCGCCGCGGCCGTCGGCCGCTTCGACGCCGATGTCGACGTCGTCGGCCCACCCGAGCTCACCACCGCATGCGCAGACCTCGCCGCCCGCTACGCCAGGGCCGCCCGCGGCGGAGGTCCCCAGGCCGGGCGCACGCGGTGAGAAGGCAACCCACCGCGGAGGTGCTGCCCCGTGCGTCGGTGGGGCAGGGCCGAGCTCCACGAGGCGGCAGGCCCTTCACCCTCACCCCTCAAGTTCCGCGAACTCATGTGTCATACTCGAGCGCCGATCATGGCAGGAAACGACCGGGGGGCCGTGTGTACGCCGTCTCTCTGGACGCCCCTTACCTGGACACGGATGCGGATCAACTCTGCTTCTCGCTGGGCCTGACGGAGCGTCCAGCGCTAGCAGAACGTGTGGTGTCGCTCGGCGGCCTGGACGTACGGTTGCGGCTGCTCGGGGCCTCGCACCAGGTGTTCGCCGGCCCCGTGCGGGAGACGGTGGCCTGTCTGCAGGGCGCCGTCAGGGGGCTGCCCGAGGAATGCACCCGACAGTTGCCGGGCTGGGTCTACGACTTCGGCGCCACCACCCGCCGGCTGGCCCCCGAGGAGTTCAGCGCCGAGGTGGCACAGGTCCTCTGCCGGTCCACCGACGCCGAGCACAGTCTGTGCGGGGTCTTCCCCGGCTCGCCGGAAGCGGTCACAGCCGTGGTCGTCGAGTCGGTCGAGGGACCGCACGGCCCCGGGCTCGTATGGCGCACCTGGCACACGTATCCGCAGAACGGCCAGATCGTATCGACGTACAGCCGGCTGGAGGCCCGATGAACAGCGCCCGACTCGTCCGCGCAGCGGTGGCGGCCGTGCTGGCCGCGCCCCTGCTCACCGCCTGCTCCAGCGACGGGGACAACTACGCGGTCCCCCGCGAGTGGATCAGGGACACGTACACCGCGACCGGAGGGAACTGGACCGACCCGGACAGCACCCCGAGCGAGGTCGCCCAGGCGATCCACAACGAGCGGGCCGAACTGGACCGTGCCTCCGGCGACAGCATGGAGTTCCTGCGCTACGGCGACGACATGGTCACCGTCTCGCCGTATCGGAGCGGCAGCCTGATCGAGATCGAGGACTACCGCAACGGCTACCACCGCCACCAGCGGCACCTCACCTACTGGCCGGACCCGGACAGCGCGAGCTTCCGCGGCGGCGGCCCCGGAGAGGGCAAGTAACATCCCCCGACCGGCCGGGCCACCCGCCGACGCGACCGACGTTCCTCCCGCACACCACTGGATCACGCCCCGACCCCGCCCTCAAGAAAGGCAACGCAGTGACCGAGATATTCGAGTCGACCGGACAGGCCCTGCTCTACGGAGTCGCGGGCCTCGTCGTGATGGCCGTCGGCTTCATCGCGCTCGACCTCGTCACGCCGGGCAAGCTGTACCACGTGGTATGGACCGACCGGAACCGCGGCGCGGCCGTCCTGCTGGGCAGCCAGTCCGTCGCCGTGGGCCTGGTCATCATGAAGGCCATCGAGGCGAGCGAGTCCGAGCAGGGCCTCGGCTACGGCCTGGTCAGCACGCTGCTGTACGGCCTGGCCGGGGTGCTGGTGATGACCGTCGTCGGCATCGTGATCGGCGTGGTCACGCCGGGCCAGATGGGTGCCGTCGTCCTCGACGACCAGGACAGCCGTCCGCACCCCGCCGCCTGGGTCCAGGCCGGCATGTACCTGGGCACCGGGTTCATGGTCGGCGCGGCGATCTCTTAGCAACGCCCCTCGATGAGCGCCTCCACCGTGCAGGACAGCGATACCGCCGCAACACCTTCCCGCCCCCCGGTCGTCCGGCCCACCCGGGGGGCTCGTTTCCTTCTGCTGTTCGCCGTCTTCCTCTGTGCGGCCTGCGGCCTCGTGTACGAGCTGGCCCTGACCGCACTGGGCAGCTACCTCATCGGCAACTCGGTGCTCCAGACCTCCGTGGTGATCTCCGTGATGGTGTTCGCCATGGGGCTCGGCTCCCTCGCCGCGAAACCCCTGCGCCGCCGCGCGGTGGGCGCGTTCGCGCTCGTGGAGGGCGTACTCGCACTGGTCGGCGGCCTGTCGGTGCTGACGCTGTACTCGGCGTTCGCCTGGCTCCAGCTGTACACCCCGGCGATGATCGTGGTCGCGGTGGCCGTCGGCCTGCTGATCGGCGCCGAGATCCCGCTGCTGATGACCCTGCTCCAGCGGATCCGTCGGCAGGAGGCGGGCAGCGCGGTCGCCGACATGTTCGCCGTCGACTACATCGGAGCGCTGGTCGGCGGCCTGTGCTTCCCTCTGTTGCTCCTGCCGACGTTCGGCCAGCTCAAGGGCGCGCTGGTGGTCGGCGGTGTGAACGCGGTGGCCGGGGTCATCGTGGTGGTGTTCATCTTCCGCCGGCAGATCCGGCGCTGGGTGCGCAACGCCCTGCTGGCCGGGGTCACGGCGGTGCTGGCCGTGCTCGGTACGGCGTACGCGTTCGCGGACGACCTGGAGGTGACCGCGCGCCAGCAGATGTACCGGGACCCGATCGTCCACGCGGAGACGACGCCGTACCAGGAGATCGTCGTCACGCGCTCCACCGCCTTCACCGGCGAACCGGACATGCGGCTCTTCCTCAACGGCGATCTCCAGTTCAGCTCGGTCGACGAGTACCGCTATCACGAGTCCCTCGTCCACCCCGCGCTCGCGGACTCCCGCGCCAACGTGCTGATCATGGGCGGCGGCGACGGGCTCGCCCTGCGCGAGGTGCTGCGTTACGACGACGTACGGCACGTCACTCTCGTGGAACTGGACCCGGCGATGACCCGGCTCGCGCGCGACTACAAGCCCCTGCGCGACCTGAACGACGAGGCGTTGGGCGACCCCAGGGTCGAGGTCGTCAACGCCGACGCCTTCAACTGGCTGCGCGGCGCCCGGCAGTCGTACGACGCGGTCGTCATCGACTTCCCCGACCCGGACACAGCGGCGCTGGCCAAGCTGTACTCGGTGGAGTTCTACCACCTGCTCGGACAGGTCCTGACGCCGCAGAGCAGGGTGATGGTGCAGAGCGGGTCGCCGTTCTTCGCGCCGAAGACGTACTGGTCGATCGCGAAGACGATCGAGACGGCGGGCTACTCGACCGCCCAATTCCAGGTCGACGTACCGAGCTTCGGCAACTGGGGTTTCGTCCTGGCCGCCCCGGGCGACGGCGCGTCCCCACCGCTGCGACTGGCGTCGGACGCCCCGCGACTGCGCTACCTCGACGAAACGGTCCTGAAAGCCGCCGCGGTGTTCCCCGTGGACCGCCGCCGCCAGGACGTACGCCCGAGCACGCTGATGGACCCGGCCGTACTGGACTACGTGCTGGACGAGTGGCAGAACTACTGACGCTCGCGCCCCACGGCCCTCCGGCACGTCGGCGGTTCACGTTCTGACTTCCGCGGCCGACCTGGCGATCTGTTCGATCTTCGCCCGGTGGGCTGTGCGGGCTTCCTTGTCGATCGGCTTCTCGTGTTCCGGGCGCAAGCCGGTCCGGCCGTCGAGGCCCTCGCGCAGGATGTCTGCATGGCCGGTGTGCCGGACGGACTCGCCGAGGACGTGGACCATGACGGCGAACAGGTTCGTGTCGGCATGAGGCTGCGGCCACCACGGCACATGGCCGGGGGCGTCCAGGGGAAGCTCGTTGATCGTCGCGTCCGAGTGCTGCCACGTGCGCCGGTAGAACCCGATGATCTGGTCACGGGTCTCGTCCTCGCTCGCCCACAGATCACTGCCGTCGGAGTCCTGCCATCGCGCCAGCGGTTCCGGGGACGGGCGGTCGAAGACCTCGCCGAAGTACCTGGCTTCGACGGTGGCAACGTGTTTGACCAGGCCGAGGAGGTTGGTCCCGGTCGCCGTCAGAGGGCGGCGGGCGTCGTATTCGGACAAGCCGTCGAGTTTCCAGAGCAACGCCTCGCGGTCCCGCCGCAGTCTCCCGTGCAGGTTGTCCTTGGCGAATTCGTCGATCATGCGGCAAGAGCCTGCCATGGGCTGGTCGTGGTCTCAAGATCCCGTACGCGGTACGCAACGGCCGGCGGAGGAGCCGAGGGCCGGTCGGTTCAGGGGGACACCAGTCCGACCCGGTAGGCGAGGACGACGGCCTGGACGCGGTCGCGCAGGCCGAGTTTCGCCAGGATGCGCGACACATACGTCTTCACCGTCTCGGGCGTGATGTGCATCGCCGCAGCGATCTCCGCGTTCGACAGCCCTTCGGCGATCAGCCGGAGCACTTCCAGCTCGCGGGGGGCCAGCGCACGGACGACGTCCTGTCCGGCCGGCCGGGAGGTGTCCGCCGGCCGCAGATGCTGGGCGTAGTGGCCGATGAGGTGGCGGGTGACGGCGGGTGCCAGCAGTGCCTCGCCCCGGGCGACGGTCCGGATGCCGTTGACCAGTTCCGCCGGCTGCGAGTCCTTCAGGAGGAAGCCGCTCGCGCCGGCACGCAGCGCGTCGTAGACGTAGGCGTCGACGTTGAACGTGGTGACGACCAGGACCCTCGGCGCGTTTTCGCTGTCGGGACCGGCCAGTTGCCGCGTCGCCTCGATGCCGTCGAGCAGGGGCATCCGGATGTCCATCACGACCACGTCGGGGCGCAGCCGCCTGGCGGCCTGGACCGCTTCATGGCCGTTCTCTGCCTCGCCGACGACCTCCATGTCGGGCTGCGAAGAGACGATGGTGACGTAGCCGGTCCGCACCAGCGCCTGGTCGTCGCAGATCAGCACACGGATCGGTGGCGGCGCTTCGCTCACGGGGTCACTCCTGAGTGGGCTTGGACGGGATCGTGGCGCGGACCTCGAACCCGCCCTCGGGCCGGGGACCGGCCTCCAGTTCACCATCGAGCATCCGCACCCGTGCACGCAGCCCGGCCAGCCCTCGCCCCCCGGCGGGGCCCGGCTTGCGCTCGACCCGTGCGACGAGAGGTCCGTCCGTGGTCACCTCGATGCCGATGGACTCGGCGCCGTGCCGGAGCAAAACCCGTGTCGGCTCCCGCACCGCGTACTTCATGGCGTTGGTGAGCGCCTCCTGCACCACCCGGTACACGGCCAATTCCACATCCACGCTCCGCTGTTGCCGCTCGCCCTGCTCGCTGCACTCGACCGGCAGCCCCGACCTTCGGGCCTGCTCGACCAGGTCCCCCACGCGTCCCACGACGGGTGCCCGTCCCGCACGCGCCAGGTCCGCGGAGGCCGACTCGCCGGTCGCCTCCAGGACGCCGAGCAGGTACCGCAGTTCCGTCAGCGCGCGGCGGCCGGTGTCGCTGACGGCGGTCAGTCCCTCGCCGGCGCGTTCCGGCGCGGTGGTGAGCAGGAATTGCGCCGCGTCGGCCTGGACCACCATGGCCGTCACGTGGTGGGTGACCACGTCGTGCAGCTCGCGGGCGATCCGTGCCCGCTCGGCGGCCGTGGCCACTTCGGCGGTCAGCCGCTGCCGCTTCGCCTCTTCCGCCCGCCGCGTGCGCACCGTACTCCCCATCAGCCAGACGGCGGCCAGAAACAGATAGAACGCGAGATAGTCCGGTACGGACTGCGGTGAGCCGAAGCGGTCCAGGACGGCGGTCAGCACGACGTAGCCCGCACTCGCCACGGTGGCCAGACCGGGGCGGAAGCGGACCTGATGGGCCCCTGCGGAGTACAGGGCCAGATACAGCCCCACACTCGCGAAGGTCGTCGCGAATCCCAGCGCCTGGTGCAGCGCGAACGCGCTTGCGACGACAGCCAGACAGGCTGCGGGCCACCTGCGGCGCATCGCCAACGGCATGGCCTGGGCCAGCACGAGCCCGACGCTCAGCACGTTCGCAGGTCGCTCGGACAGATCGCCGATCTGTGCACCGAGGTTGGACAAGGTCGGCACGAAGGCCAGCAAGGTGAGCGTCAGGGCGAGGATGCCGTCCTTGAGGAAGGCATCCCGCTCCTTCCACCAGTCGAGGGGCGCCCGGAGCAGCTGGAGGCTCTTGGGTACCTGACGAGGCGTCACTTCCATTCTCCTCCGGTCGGCCTGTCTCAGCGGCCCGCACCACGACGGGACTTGATCCCACCATTCCGTCGGGCGAGGACGAGCATCGGGACGGCAAGAGCCACGCCGATGAGGACGGGCACGATCGACGTCTCCATGCCGAAGCTGCCGCCGGTCAGAAAAGCGGAGCCATTGCTGTCCACGGTGAACAGACCCTGGGGGGTATGCCCGGAGACCGGGATGCCGAGCAGTTGCTCCGTGGTGTTCCACGCGAAGTGCAGCCCCGCGACGAACCAGATGTTACGCCGCCACAGGAACGCCGCTCCGAGCAGGGCGCCCGCCTCCAGAGCGATCGCGAGTCCGCCCCACGCGCTCGCTCCCGGGGCGCCCAGGTGGGCGACTCCGAAGAACAGCGAGGTGAGCACGATGGCTGTGCGGCTGCCCCACAGCTGCTCCAGGGCTTGCAGGGCCAGACCGCGGAACAGCAACTCCTCGGTGACCGCCGCCCCGATCTGCACCATGACCGCCGTCCGGACGACCGGCATGAAGTCGTTGCCCGCCCAGGAGAACGAGTAGCCTCCGATCGCCGTGATCAGGAGGGCGGAGGCGAGGATGAAGCCCAGGCCGATCCCGCCGCCCAGCAGTGCCTCCCGGCCGGCGCCGTGCCGGGTGATCTCCGGCGTGGAGCGTCGTGCGGCACGGCGCATGACCACCCAGTACACGGCCACCGCGGCGGCCGCGCCCAGCACCGGCACCGGGCCGGGTCCCGTCGCCGTCACGCCCGAGACCAGGCCGATGCCGGCCATCCCCGTCACCATCCAGCCGAGCGGGGAGCGCACGATCCGGCCCACACGGCCGCCGCGCCCGTCCCGGTCCTTGTCCGGGTCGGGCCGTGTGTCGTGGTGTGCGGCGGACGTCGTGCCCATGGTGGCCTCCCGTGTCGTGGTCGCACCTTCGGCGACCTGACGACCACGCTAGGAATGTGCCGACGTCCGCGAGTCACCCGTCCATGGACAACTCCTGTAGCTCTCACGGGGGATGTGCCGCCCGCGTTCCGCCCACTCGGGTTCCGTCTGCGCTCACCGCGGGGCGGCGGCCTGGGCGTGCTGCCGGGATGGCGCGCCTAGGACTTCATGCGGGACATCCATCCGTGAAGGTCTTCGAGGTGCCAGCTCTGTCGAATGCGACCGTTGTTGATCTCGTGGAACTCGTGAATGGTGATCTCGTCGTATCTGCCGTTCGGGGGCACGCCGAGGAACTCGCCGCGGAGGGTGCCGGTGAGGGCGCCGCGTACGGCCACCAGCCCGGAGGAGGCGACGATGTCGTGAATGATCACGCGTGCGTCGGCGAAGGCTTCGTGGAAGGCCACGATGTGCGGCTTCATCCCCGCGGGTCCCCGCGGCTGGTCGGAGAGGCTGGGAATGTCCTCCCAGTCGGGCGCGAGCACCTCGTCGAGGAGATCGGGCTCGCCGCCGATCGCCTTGTAGAGCGTTTCGATGAGTCGTCGTTCCTCGTCGGTGGCCCCAACGATGCGGGGAGCGCTGTGCGTGCTGGTCATGAGGTTCCTTAAGCGGTGAGGAGCTCGATGAGGGCGGCCGCTGACGCCGGCCGTCCGGGGGCGGCGAACATGCCGTCCGGGTCGAGATAGGCGTGCTGAGCCGGCGTACCCGGCGCGAACCGACGGCTCTCTGCGAGCGGGCCGACGTCGTGGGTGTCGTACCCGAGTGAATCGATCAGTGTGGCGACTGCCTTCTTGGCGTCGCTGTCGTCACCGGCGATAGGCAGTGCGCTGCGATCCGGGGCTCCCTTGGGGCGCCCCAGGGTGGCCAGGTGCTTGAAGAAGATGTTGCTGAACGCCTTGACGACACGGGAGCCGGTCAGGTGCGTCTGAAGCAGGAGGTGGGCCGGGGTGTCGTCGGCGTCTATCTCGGGGACATGGCCCTGGCGGGCGGGGTCGTAATTGAGGGTGTCGATGACGACCTTGCCCCGGAGGGGTTCGGCGGGAACCTGCCGGTAGGCCCTGATCGGAATGGTCACCACGACGAGGTCGCCGGCGGTTGCGGCCTCGACGGAGGTCGCCGCGCGGGCTCGTGGGCCGAGCTGCGTGACCAGGTGGTGCAAGGTATGCGGGCCGCGACTGTTACTGAGGACGACGTCGTGGTCGGCGTCGACGGCAAGGCGGGCCAAGGTGCTGCCGATGTTGCCGCTGCCGATGAAACCGATGGCAGTCATGGGTTCTCCTACTGGGTTCACATAAGCTAAGGCACGCCTGCGACTAATCGAAGGCATGCCTTGACTTTAACGCAGACACCCCTTCGTTTAGCAAGGGTGGAGATCAGGAGGAATGCGCGATGGCCACGCCCGAGTCCGGCGGACGAACCGATGCCGGTTTCACCGTGAGCCGGCCGACGCGCGCCGACGCGCGCCGCAACTTCGACGCCCTGCTGGACGCCGCCCGTGAGGTGTTCGCCGCCGAGGGTGCCGATGCCTCGTTGGAGGGGATCGCCCGGCGGGCGGGGGTCAACATCGCGACCCTCTACCGCAACTTCCCCACACGTCAGCATCTGTTCGAAACGGTCTACCTGGACGAGGTCCAGGCCCTGGCCCGCATGGCGGCCGAGCTCGACAGCCAAGAACCGTGGGATGCTCTGGAGAGCTGGCTACGCCAGTTCGTCAGCTATGCGACCACCAAGAAGGCCATCTACGACTCCATCGCGCACCGTGCGGAGATGTTCGCGACGGGCCGCGACATGATCCACGCGGCGGGCAGGCCACTTCTCGAACGCGCCCAGGCCGCCGGCACGGCCCGGACCGACGTCAGCTTCGACGACGTGCTCTTCCTGGTCAACGGCGTCAGCGGAGCGAACTTCGTACAGGAGGCACAGCGGGACCGGGTGCTCGCCATGGCTCTGGACGGCATCAAAGCCCACGGACGAGCGGCACGAGCCGGAGACTCATGAAGGCCACCCCTGCGCGCCTTACGGGCCGGGAGTGCTCCGGTCGATGCGATCGCGGTGGACACGGAGCATCGCCATCCAGCCCGGCGTGAACGGCACACCGCCCAGCGCGAACACCTCAAGGACGGTACTCCCGGTCTCGTCCAGCACCGCGCCCTCGCCCAGGAAGAGCTGGGCAGTGGTCCGGAACGCCAAGTGGTAGCCGATGCCCGCGGCGATGGCGGCGGTCGCGGTTCGGGAGACGCCGAGGGCGCACGTCGGACAACAGCGCCCTATGCATGTGCAGTTGACGCGAAGCCACCCATCATCCGTATGGCCACCGGCGTGCGGGCGCTGCATCATGGAACGATGAGGTTCCGTCGGCGGGATGCTCAGCGACACGCTCAGGACATGCTGGCCGCCGCCCTCTACGGGCACAAGAGCCGGGCCCGTGAGCGGATCGACCGGTGGTGGGCGGCCGGCGGAGCCTACCGCGAGAAGGTGTGGCGCGGTGCGTGGTTCCTGCTGACAACGGCACACTTCAGGTTCGGCAACCACGAGCAACCCGAGCGGGTCATTCCGGTGCTGGAATGCCTGCTCGAGGCCGACCCCGCGTCCCCGTACCGGCCGCGGGTCCGGCTGACCGCCTGTCTCCCGCAGACGGCCGCCGACCCGCCGTACGGCTTATACCGGGGCGATCCATGGGTTCGCCGACTGGTCGAAGCCGCGCTGAGCTTTCCCGATCCCGGATTGCGCCAACGTTTGGCAGAGCTGTTGTCCGTCACCGACCAGCCGGGCCTGCTGGACGCTCTGGAAACCGCCTTCCGGCCGCGTGCGCAGCTGGGCCCGACCTACCTCGGCGCGGCACCGCCCGGCCATGAGACCCGGTGCAACCTGTGGTCCGGGGGCGAGCCGACCGCGTTGCTGGAGATCGTCTGCGCCAACCCGAACCTGCCCCGGTCGCCCGCACAGCCCGACGACATCGATCTGTCCTTGCTCGCTCTGGTCAAGGACCGGCCCGATCTGCTGCCGGCCTACGAACAGGGCGCCCTGGCCGTGCGGCTGCTGGAGTATCTCGGCACTTGGCTGCCGGAACAGATACACGAGCAGTGCCGCCGAGCGTTGCGCGACCTGTCGGCGGGAGCGGGTGTCGAGGCTGTGTGTGACCGGGCCGTCTTCGGTGACGCCGAGGCCATCGCCGCGGCCCGCGATGCCGGATACCGGCCGGCCGACCCCGCCCGGGCCCCCGTCTTTCTGCTGCTCACCCGCCAGTTCGCGGCCTATCGCGAGGCCGACCCGGACGGACGGGTCCTGCAACTGGCATGCGCTGCAGGCAGGTTGAGTACGAGAGCATGCGACGTCATCGTCGATCGCATACTGGCAGGTCTGAGCACAGATCTGCCGGACGATGTCGCCACAGCCGTACGGCGGTCCCTGCGTGACCTCGGTCCCCTGGACGACCCATCCGTGGAGAACGTCGAACGCCGGGTCATGCGACGGGCCGTCCTGGCCCGCGCGACCGAGCTCGAGCCGGAGGCGGTCGCGGCCGTGGTCGACGCAGGCTATCTGCCCGACGACGACCAAGGGCTGCTCCCGTTGCTCTTCCTCACCGAGCAGTTCGAGCGGTACGACCGTGAAGACCCCGACGGCACACGGTTACGCGCCGTCCTCACCGAAGAGCGTTACCGGTATGAACACGAACATTTCCGTACGGTGGCGGAGCGGGCGGGGCGTCCGGATCCCTGGCCGCCCCCTGTGCCCTCGCCGTCAGGCGACCGGACGTCGACGGGACACGCCACCACATGGCCGAGCAGCTTCGGCATCGGCCACTTCTGAACCGCGGGTTCCGGCGTCGGAATGCGAGAGTGGGGCTACAGGACTTCCAAGGCGCCGGTCTCCGTGTCGAAGCTGCGCAGAGTGATGAGCCGGGCCGACAGCGGCGGCGCCGGCAGCAGTTCGGGAATGCGCCGACCGGCGAAGGCTCCGGCCCGTCGGGTGCGGCCGAGGGTGATGTGCGGGCTCCAGCGGCCGGGTTCGTGGAAGGGGCTGAGGCTCCCGGGCGGGCTGTCCGAGGCCACCGCCTCCCATACCCTGCGATGCAGACCGGCCATCGCGGGGTCGCGGTCCAGCGACCAGGCCAGCACCGAGGTGGGCCGCTCGAAGCGCACCAGGCCGGTGAAGCGCACCGGCAGCGGCAGAGCGGCCGCCACTTCGGCGAGCTCCCAACGGATCGGGGCGGTCAGTTCCGGGCAGGCGGCCAGGGTCAGGTGCGGACTGTTGGTCGGCGAGCGGTGGCGCGCCTGACTGGGCAGCCCCGCTTCCGCGAGCCGCCGCCAGGCCTCCCGAACCGCCAGCTCCGCCGCCTCGTCCAACAGAAGCTCGACCGTGCGCACCACACCAGCCTACCGGCGGTCAGTGAGTGATCATGTCCTCGTGAGCCGGGCCGCACCTGCTCGAAGGTCCGCACTCGCGTCCAGTCAGCCCTGGTCGGCGCAGGAATGGGGCGTGGCGCGACGTCGTATGCGCAAGGGCAGTACGTACCAGCAGAGGCCGAACCACAGCATGACCGCGACGACCAGTACTTCGGCCAGAACGCCGGGAACCACGAAACGCAGGATGAGGAGCAGCGTGCAGCCGATGGTCAGCGCGAGCAGGACCATGCCGCACATCATCAGTCGGCAGGCGGCCTCCACCACTTCGTTCTTCATCCGCTGGCCGGACAGGAAGCGGTGGATGGAGACGGGCGCTATGAGCGCTCCGGTGGCCGAAGCGCCGAGTACCACGGTGGTGACGTAGATGACGTGGTCCACCGTTCCGAGCTGCCGGAACAGTGGAGTGAAGGCCACGCTCAGCAGGAAGCCGAAGAGGATCTGCACACCGGTCTGGGTGACCCGTGTCTCCTGCAGCACCTCGTTCCAGCGGCGGTTGACCCGCTCACGCGGGGACTCGGGCTCTTCGGCACCGGCTCTCGGTCCGTGACCGTCGTGGTGTGTGCAACGCGCGGTTTCCTCCTTCACCGACGTGGCCGACTGTTCCGTCATTGTCATGAAACCCTCCCGATCGCAGGTCGACCGTCTGCCCCGACCTCGCCGGTTTCATGCTTCAGTCCGCTTCCGGCCCGAACCGCTCCTTGTATGCCGACGGAGTGATGCCGGTCTCGCGGCGCATCAGGGTGCGCAGATTGGCGGCGGTGCCGAGCCCGCTGCGCCGGGCCACCACCTCGAAACGATGCTCACCTCGCTCGATCAACCGGCAGGCCAGGGCGAGTCGTTCACCCGTGAGCCATGTCAACGGCGTCGTGCCCAGTTGTGCCCGGAAGCGGCGATGCAGCGTCGCCGGGCTGACGGCCGCACGGGCCGCGAGGTCGGAGACCGTGAGCGGTGAGTCCAGTCGTTCCTGGGCCCAGGCCAGGACGGGCGCCAGGGACTCGTCCGGCAGGTCGGGCATGGGGCGCTCCACGAACTGTCGCTGTCCGCCGTCCCGGTGCGCGGCGAAGACCAGGCGTCGGCTCACGGAGTTGGCCACCTCCGCGCCGTGGTCGCGGCGGACCACATGCAGCCCGAGGTCGAGTGCGGCCGCGCTCCCCGCAGCGGTGAGGATGTCGCCGTCGTCCACGAACAGCACGTCCGCTTCGAACCGGACGGAGGGGAAGCGGGCCCGGAAGGAGTCCGCCCACTGCCAGTGCGCGGTGGCCCGTCGGCCGTCGAGGACTCCGGCCTCCGCCAGGGTGAAGGCGCCGCTGCAGAAGCCGACCAGGCGCGCACCGCGGGCGTGCGCCCGTCGTACGGCATCGAGCACGGCCGGGCGGCGGGGCACCTCGACATCCGGGCGGTTCGGAACGATCAAGGTGTCCGCCGCGTCGGCCGCCGCCAGGTCGGCGACTCCCGTGAGGGTGAAGAACCCGTCGCGCATCAGGGTGCGGGGCTCGGGGGAACAGAGAGTGAAGGCGTAGAGGTCACGGCCGATCTCCGGTCTGCGCAGACCGAAGACCTCGGTCGCACAGCCGAGCTCGAAGGGGTTCGAGTTCTCGTCCACGATCACGACGACCCGGTGTGCGCCGTTCGCGTGGACGGCGTGCGAGGATTCTTGCGTCACCTGCGATTCCTAGCACTCACACGGACGCTGCGGAAGGGCCCAGGATGGGCTCATGAGCGACGAACCCATCCTTCTCGGCAAGGCGCTGGCCTCTTTCGATGCCCTGTGGAGCCCTCGCATCGTCACGCGCGTCAACGACTACGACGTCCGCATCGCCAAGGTCGAGGGCGAACACCTCTGGCACGTCCACGATGACACCGACGAGTTCTTCCTGGTGCTCGACGGGGAGTTGCACATCTCCTTGCGCGAGCCCGGCGGTGAACGCACGGTCCTGCTGCCTCAGGGGGCGGTCTTCACGGTCCCCCGAGGGACGGAACACAAGCCCTTTGCTCCGTCCGGCGCCGCCATCCTGATGTTCGAGCCCACGGGGACGTCGACCGTGGGCGATCGCCACGACGAGGTCCCGGACCACGTGGACTCGACGACCGGGCATGCGCTCAACGCCTGAGCAGGCGGGCTTCGGTCCCATAAGCGGCTTCCGGGACCGCTTGCGGCCGGTCAGCGCATCAGCAGGTCGATCACGCCCGTCAGGTCCTCCTCGCCGCCGCCCTCGGCCAGGCGGCGGCGCATCAGCTCGAAGTATGGGCTGAGCAGCTCCGGACTGACGCCCTGCTGCTCGGCTGTGCTCAGGAAGGTCGGCGTGCCGGCCACCTGCATGGCGAGGGAGGAGACGACGCCCTTGGTGTAGTCGCCGCTGCGCAGTTGCTCGGCGGTCTGGTGAACCGACGGGGCCATCGCGACGAGCCAGTCGGCGAGCAGCGGGGCGAACGACGCGGGGTCGATGTCCTCGTCGCGGATCAGGGCGAAGGCGTGCGCGACCCCGGCGAACATTCCGTACATGGCGCTGAGCAGGGCCACGTCGTGCAGGGCGGCGAAGCCCGCGTCCTCGCCGACGTAGGTGGTGCCGGCCGGGACGACCAGGGTCTCCCGGTGCTGCTGGAACAGCTCCGGTGAGCCGCTGTAGAAGACGTACCCGCCGGCTTCCGGGACGCCGATCATCGGAGGGACGGCCATGATGCCGCCATCCAGGTAGCGGGCGCCGCGCCCGCGGGCCCACTCGGCGCGGGCGCGGGCCTGGGCGGGGGTGCCGGTGGTCAGGTTGACGAGGTCTTTTGCGGTCAGGTCCGTGCCGGACAGCACCTCCCCGACGGAAGCGTCGTCCATCAGACAGACGACGATCAATGTGTTCGCCGTGACCGCTTCAGCGGCGCTGTCCGCGACCCGTGCTCCCTCGGCGGCGAGTGCCGCGGCGCGGGACGAAGTGCGGTTCCAGACGGTGAGGGGGTGACCGGCGGCGAGCCAGGTACGGGCCAGCGCGGTGCCCATCGCGCCCAGGCCGAGCAGGGTGACGGGGGTCTTCTCAACAGTGTTCCGTGTCATGCGGATTAGGCTGGCCCCAGGTGCAGAGGTGATCAAGTACGCACTTGGCAGTGGGTGGTTACCTCGAGGTGAGCGAGCATGTCGGAGGGGTGGGCCATGGCGACGCTGAACCGGCCGGGTGCGGCGGACGGCCACGTCTGCGGGATCGACACCGCGATGGAGGTCATCGGCGGCAAGTGGAAGGTGCTGATCCTCTGGGCTCTCCACGAGCACCCCCACCGCCGCTTCGGGGAACTGCGCCGACTGGTTCCCGGCATCACCGAGAAGGTGCTGGCCTCACACCTGCGCGAGCTGGAAGCGGACGGTGTCGTCGACCGCGTCTCGCACGACGAGGTACCGCCACGTGTGGAGTACTCGCTGACCGAGGACGGCAGGCGCCTCAACGACGCACTCGAGCCGCTGGCCGCCTGGGGCCGCGAGCGGCCTACCACTCGAGGGCCGGAGGAGTAGGCGGGCCGGGGTCCTTCCGTGCACGCGCCGGAGCACACGTATCGGCACATACCAGCGGAGCAGCATGCAAGAACGCGTGGGGCGCGAGTTGACACACCGGTGGGACACCGCTGCACAACGGCTGCTGCAGCCTGCCCGGCCTACGGTATGCGCATGAAGGAGCGTTCAAGTGAAGTGCCCGCCGACCTCTACCCGGACGTGGCGGGGTCGGGCGGCTTGAGAGAAGCACTCGCCGGCGAAGCGGCTCGCCAGGGACACGCAATCGGCCCCGTTCGATCTGTTGAGGGGTTCGCCTCGACGGTGGCCGTGTGCTGTGTCCGCGGAGAGGCGCGGTTCACGGTCTACGCGACCAACGAGGAGGAACGCGAATTCCGTGTTGAGATCTCCGAGGGCACCGGATGGCCCGGGGGCGCCTTCGGCAGCACCGACAGCCTCACAGTGGTGGCCGCCCTCCTGCACGCATGGGGCGGGGGCGCATCGATCGGTCAGCTGCGCCGCGAGTGGACGTTCCTGGCGGATGACCCGCTCAAGGCGGCACCTCCTGGCAGGGTCGTGTCGACCGCCTGGCGGCTGACCTTGGAACGCTCGCGGACGATCAGGCTGGGCGATGCCGAACTCGCCGAAGCGCTCTATGCGCAGCCTGCCTTGCGCGTCTTCTTCCCGTGGCCGTCACACGGCCAGTTCAGCCTGCTCAGCAGCACCGCTGATCCGTTCCATGAGGAGCTTCCGCGGGTGATACCGACCATCGACGGGCTGTGGAACGTGGTCGCGCAGGGGTCCTCGCAGACACCGTCACGTGTGCTCGGTACCGGCCTCGGTGCCGACGAAGCCGCGGCGCTGGTCGCAGCGAACATCCCAGCGGGCAGCGGCCCGGCCGTCGAGGGAGGCTGGCCGGGGCGTCGTCACGACGCATAGCGGATGGAGGCGGATTGTCAGCGGTCCGCTTCGCCGAGGGCGATCGTCACTCGCCGAGCGGTCTGCGCGACCCGGGAGAGCAGGGTGCGCAACTGCTCCGCGTTCTGGTCGTCGAGGTCGGTGAGAAGGCGGGCCTCGGCGGCGGCGAGGCTGCGCCGCACCTGGGCGAGGCGGCTTCGCCCGTCTGCCGGTAGCGGTCGGCCCACCGCTGGGCGGTGGTGGGAGAGACCTGGAAGCGTTCGGCGGCCCGGCGCAGTGCACTGACGAATACCGTCGCCGCAGGGGCGGCGACATCGACGGGTTCGAGACCCGCGGCGGTGCCACGGACGACAGCCGCTCCGTCGGGCCTGCCGTGACCGCGCTGCCGGGTACCTTCGGCGACGGCGAGAAGGCCGCGAAGGCGGTCATGCCGGCCGTGGACACCGCGTTCTGCACGGGACCTCAGCACGCGAGAGGACTGGGCACCGCTCAGTCCGTCATGCCCGGGCAGTCACCAACGGGCGGGCCAGGAAGTCCCGGATGTGGCCGACCGCGGTGTGCAGATGGCTCTCCAGGAGGAAGTGACCGCCTCCGGGCAGCAGATGGATCTCGGCGTCCGGCAGGTCCCGCTTGAAGGCTCGCGCGCCGTCGGGGCCGAAGATGAGGTCCTCGGCTCCCCATATCGCCAGGAGCGGCACCTGGCTCTGCCGGAAGTACTCGTGCACCCGCGGATAGAGAGGCGGGTTGGTGGCGTAGTCCCGGAAGAGAGCCAGCTGCGCGAGGTCGTTGCCGGGACGGCTGATGTCCCGGTGATCGGCCGTCCAGGTGTCGGGGTCGACCAGTTCGGGGTGTTCCACCCCGTGGAGGTACTGCCAGCGGACGGCTTCGAGACTGAGTGCGTGGCGCGCAGCCGGCTCCGTGTCAGGCCCTGGATCGTTCGTGTAGGCCCATACGGGCTTCCAGAATTCCGGCACGAACCCCTCTTCATAGGCATTGCCGTTCTGGGTGATCACGGCCGTGACGGCCCCCGGGTTGCGCAGCGCGAGCCGCCAGCCGATGGGCGCACCGTAGTCCTGGACGTACATGGCGTAGCGAGTAACGCCCAGCCCGGCCAGGAATGCTTCCGTGATGTCCGTGAGCGCGTCGAACGTGTACGGGAACTCGTCCGCCGCCGGAGTGTCGGAGTGGCCGAAGCCCAGGTGGTCGGGAGCGATCACCCGGAACCGGTCGGCGAGTTCGGGGATCAGCCGGCGGAACATGCGGGAACTGGTGGGGAATCCGTGCAGGAGCACGACGACCGGAGCGTCCTGAGGTCCGGCTTCCCTGTAGAAGATGCGATGCCCCTGCACCGTGGCGTACTGGTGGCGAGTCTCCCTCATGCCTAACCCCTTTGGGTATCTAGAGCGGTTACCTACAGAGCAAGTGGACAGGATTCAATCTAACCTGTCAAGTCAATTAAGAGGGTTAGAAGACTCAGATCATGCCGGACTGGGAGGCGACCGGCGCGACAGGAGACCCTGCGATCCGCAGGCGGGCAGCAAAGAGGGTGACTCCGTCGACGTACCTGCTCGCAGGACCGGCGAGAAAGGGACGCTTTCGGCGACCCCCTCGAGGCCCACCGGCCTTGCCCCGCGCGTTGACCGCGTCGGGCATCGCGATCCGATCACCGGACATGGCAGCGGTGCCGTCCGTCCTGACCGGACCGGGCGAGACGGTGTTGACCCGTACGCCGCTGCCGCCGAACTCGCAGGCCCAGTAGCGGATCATGACCTCCACACCCGCCTGGGAGGCGCCCCGTGGGCGGCTCCGATCGGTGCGGGCGTCCGGGCCGTGCGGCGCATCCACCGGTCTCCCTCCGTCTCGTCCGTGGTGACGGGGGGGAAGGCAGGAAGACGGTGGCCGGCGGGACGTCACACCGGGGAGTCAAGCCGGCAGTGCTACCCCGGCAGGGGGTGGGTGAGTACGGTCGCGGCGCCCGCTTCCGCTATGCGTCGCGCATCGGCAACCACGGCTCCGGTGTCCTTCTTGCCCCGGAGCCGCCGAGCACGATCACGACCGGCTGCTCAGCTCAACAACCGGTTCCGGACCGCGGCGAGGACGTCCGTGCGGCTGCGCGGGCCGTTGTCGGCGGCGATGAGGTGGTCGCCGATGCGCAGCGAGAAGGTGATCAGGCAGCGGGCCTCGACCTCGCCCTCGTCGGGGCAGAAGGCCCCGTAGAGCTCGCGCAGGTAGTCCATGCGCCGGTTGTCGGCCCGGCGCAGGCAGCGTACGACGTCGTCGTCGCGGCGGGCCCAGTCACGGATCGCGAGCTCGACGCCTGCACTGGTCACCAGCGCTTCGCCGGAGCCCACGTAGTCGAAGAGGCGCCCGAGCCGTTCGCGGGCGTCGCCCGGGTCGCGCTCGATGCGCTCGATGACGTCGTCGGTGACCCCGCGCTCCCAGGTGTCGAGCATTTCCTCCAACAAGGCGGCGCGGTTGCGGAAGTAGCCGTAGAAGCCGCCCTTGCTGACGCCCAGCGCCTGGGCGAGGACCTCCACGCGCACAGCCTCGGGGCCGCCGGCGGCGAGGGCTCGCAGCCCCTCTTCGATCCACTTCTCGCGCGGCGTGCGGATCGCGCCCATGCCGTGTCTCCCCTCACATCTCCCGAGCGAGTATACGGCGCCGTACAGACGGGTCTATGCTCGATCTATACGCCACCGTATAGACAGGGCCTGCCATGAGCGATCTGCGCCTTCCCTCGACCGACCACACGTCCCGCCCCTGGCGGATCCACGAGGTCGCCGCCGACTTCCGGCTGGAGGATGTGTGGGCACTGCCGACACCGGGCGGCCCGGACGACCTGCACCACCTGGTGCGGCAAATGGCGGGCGGCAAGGACGGCCCGGACGGCGGCAACCCCGTGGGCCGCTTCCTCTTCGCGGTGCGCTGGAAGCTCGGCGCGCTGCTCGGCTGGGACAAGCCCGGCTCGGGCGTCGGCGGCAGGGTGGCGACGCTGCGCGACCGACTGCCGGACGACCTTCGCGAGGGACCGCGGGGGCCCGACCTCAGCTCGGCGCCCTTCACATCGGTCTTCCAGACACACGACGAGTGGGCCGCCGAGTACGCCAACAAGACGATGCACGGGGTGATGCACATCGGCTGGGTCCCCGACGGCAGTGGCGGCTACCGCGGCCAGATGGCCGTGCTGGTCAAGCCCAACGGCCGCCTCGGCTCGCTGTACATGCTCGGCATCAAACCCTTCCGGTACCTGGGGGTGTATCCGGCCCTGCTGCGGTCGATCGGCCGGGAGTGGCAGGAGAACACGGCACGCCCTACTTGACTCGCGCATGGCCGAAACAGGGGCACCCCGGAACAGCGCTCCCGGCCCGTCGAGGAGGACTCGGCACAGCCGCCGGCGCGGCGGCCCGGGAGATCCGGGGACGCCGCGCCGGTGGTGGCCGAGGTCAGGCGGTCAACTGCCGCAACACGTCGCACGAGTCGTGGTGGGGAACGGCGACAGTGACAGCCCGGGATCGCGAAAGCGGGATCAGCGTCTGCGGGGCCGGCCGCTGCCGATCCCGGCGACGTGCAGGGCCAGAGCGGTGAGTCCGAGCAGCATCACGTTCGTTGATGAGAACACATCGTTGGTGCTGAGATCCGCCGCGTTGATGAGGAACGCAACGAAGAACAACACCGCCGCAACTATGCCGAGCATGAAACGAGCTCCTCTCAAGGGGATGTGAACCCGTATGCCCGGCCATCGTCCCCGCAGACGTACAAGGACTCTGCGGAACCGCCGGCCTGCGGGAGGCGGACCACAACCTGTCCCGCTTCCCCACATCTGCGGTGGTGTCAGGCGTCACCGATCCAGCACAGGGCATCCTGATCTCCGCCTTCCCAGGTGATGACCAAGACGCCCGGGCCCTTGCTGCAGTCCATGAAGGAACTCTTCGACTTGGGGGCCTCGACGGCGACCGTGCCTCGGTACGGGGTTCCGGAGCCCTTGAGATCGTCGGTGGTGTGGCAGTCCAACTCCAACCTGAGCCGACTCTCGCCCTTGAGGGAGCCGAAGCAGAGTTCGCTGTTCCCACCAATGGAGTGGGGGTCGGGGCTGCCGACCGAGTCGGCGTCTCCGTCCTTGTCGATGATGAGGGTGTAGACACCGTCGTTCGAGCCGATGGGCATCCAGCCCCCGGTGAGGTCCTCAACGCCGACATCCCTCGGGGTAGGGCTCATGCCGTTCGGACTCGGCGTGGGGGACAAGCGTTCGCCTGACGTGAGTGTGGACGACGGTGTGGCCGCAGACCTGTCGTCGCTGACGGAGCCGCCGCCATCGGAACAGCCGCCTACGGTCAGCACGGTTACGGCAGCGGCCAGGAGCACGGGTCGTTTCATGGCCTGCCTTGTAGCGGGACCTGCCTGGGAGGGGTCCCGACCGCGCGGGTCACCCTGCGGCACATCTGTGTGCCCCGCCGGAGAGGCGGGGCACACATGCCGATGACGTGTCAGTTGCCGTACTGCAGCGGGCGGTAGGCCTTGTACTCGCTGCCCGCCGCCAGTCCGTACGTCACCGTGCGGTGGCTCGTGCCGTGCACGCTGCGCTGTTCGTATGCCGTGTAGGAGCGGTGCGCCGCGTCGTTCCACTTCTCGAAGATGACGACGTGCCGGGTGTTGTTGTCACCGATGGCGTCGATGACGAGGTCACCGGGCTGCAGCTCGTTCATGGCGATGGGGCGGGTGTGCCTGCTGCCGGCCAGACCCTGGGTGTTGGGTCCGGGTGCGGGCAGGCCCAACGCCATGGAGGCGTAGCCGGAACAGTCCTGCCGGTAGCCGTCCCGCCAGTACTTGTCCTGGGCGTAGGGCACCGGGCGTCCGTTGTTCGCCGTGAGCCAGGTCGCGGCGCGCTGGAGAGTCCGCTGCCGCGAGGCGGGCTGGGGGTCGGGCTGTCCGGCCTGCACGGGGACGCCCGGCAGGCGGTCCTCGGGGATGTCCACCGCGACGACCGTGAGGAAGCCGGTGACGGGCCGGGTGATGTGGGCCATGAAGGTGGAGCAGGCGCTGCCCTCGCAGACCCGGCGCCCGGTGTCGACCTGGTAGTCGGCGGTGATCCGGTCCTGACCGGCGGTGGTCCGGTTGATCATGCCCACGGCGGGCGAGTCGATGTCGGGCGTGGCGTGGACGACCCAGCGTGTCCCCCACGTGGGGAACGACGCGGCGGCCTGCACGCCCGTGGCGCCGATGTGCGTCGGTGCCGCCGCGGCGTGGTCGGGCACCGCGACGCCGCCCGCGGCGAGGCAGGTCAGGGCGAGCACCGGCAGCAGCCGGCGCAGGGCGGCGGACCGCGCTGCGGAACGGTGGGGGGTGCGGTGGGCGAAGGTGGGCATGGTCATGGTGGGTGTGTTTCCTTCCGTGCGTGAGTGTTTCCGACGGGCGTCGGATCAGCCCGTGAGTCCGCGGACGTGGAACTCAGGGCCCGCTGTCCGTCCCCACGGGCTTCGTGGGGACGGACAGCGGGTGCTGCGGGCGAGGCGGCCTACGCGGGCCGGGCCCGCGGCGTCGGGTGCGCCCGCGTTGTGCGCTCGGCGCTCAGCAGACCGGCTTGACCCGGTCCACCCGGCGGCCGAAGTCGTAGTTCGAGCTGAAGTCGCCCGGGTTGACCGGGCGCGTGGTGGCCGGGTCCGGCGGCGGCGAGTCCTGGAAGCAGCCCCTGACCGAGGCGACGAACGAAGCGACCTTGTCGGCGAGCCCGTGGCTGCCGAGGAAGACATTCCCCTGGTCGGGGCTCCAGTCGTAGCGCTTGCCCTGGAAGTTGGCCTCCGACCACATGCAGATCCTGCCGACGGCGCAGTGCGGCAGGGCGACGGCGTTCGTGGTGTCGACGGCGTTCGTGGTGTCCGTGGCCGAACCCACCGTCACCGCCCGGGACCGCGCCTCCGACGTCTCCGCATGCGTGGGGCCGGCCGTGGCGAGGGCGGTGGTTGCCAGGGCGAGTGAGGCCAGCACCGTCCCGATGACGCGCTTGGGCTTCCTCATGCGATTCCTCTTTTCCGTTCGTTGTCCGGTCCTGATTGCGGGACCTGATGCACCGTTTGTAGCCGCTAATCTGTTGTTCAGGTCCGGCGGTCCGACGGTGAACAAACGGATGCCGAACAATCCGATGGGGATGCGTGAAAGGGGCGGTGCGTGCCACGGGGAGAGATTCCTCTGGACCCGGAAGGCGGTCCTCTGTTCGAATTCGCGGCCCGTTTGCGGAAACTGCGGGAAGACGCAGGCCGTCCCACTTACCGGGACCTCTCGCAGCGGGCGCACTACGGGATCGCGACGCTGTCCTCTGCCGCGTCGGGACGGCAACTTCCCAGCCTGGCGGTCACCCTTGCCTACGTTCGCGCCTGCGGGGGTGACGAGCGGGAATGGAAGGTGATCTGGCAGCGGACGGCCGACGCATGCAGCGGTGCGGACGCGTCGCCCGACACCGATACGGAGAAGCGGAAAAACGGTGGCACGAAGCCTCCCTATGCCGGCCTGTTCCCATTCGGGGAGGCCGACGCCGGATTCTTCTTCGGCCGCGAGAAACTCACCGCCGCCCTCGTCGAACACCTGAAGGAAAAAAGGCTTCTCGTGTTGTTCGGGGCATCCGGGTCCGGTAAGTCGTCCGTACTGCGCGCCGGCGTGATTCCCGCCTTTCCCGATGGTTCCGCGCTGGTTTTCACGCCCGGCGCACACCCGCTGGAGGAATGCGGCTCACGGCTGGCGGCTCGCGCCGGCACCGCTCCCGGACCCGTGCACGCCGGACTCGCTGCCGAGCCGGACACCTTCCACCGGATGGTGCGGCGGATCCTCGCCGGGCGGCAGGACACAGGGACCGCACCGGAGGAACTGCTGGTGGTCGTCGACCAGTTCGAAGAACTGTTCACCCTCTGCCGCGACGCGCGGGAGCGGGAGCGGTTCGTCGCCGCCCTCGTGCACGCCGCACAGACACCCGACAGCCGGACGCGGGTCGCCGTCGCCGTACGGTCCGACTTCTACACGCACTGCACACGGCTGCCCGTTCTCGCCGAGGCTCTGCCCCGCGCCCACCACTCCGTCGGCCCGATGACCGCCGAGGAGCTGCGGGCCGCCGTCGTCCGGCCCGCCGCCCGCTGCCGACTCACCGTCGAGGGTGCTCTGCTGACCTCCCTCACGGCCGACGCCCACGGCAGGCCCGGGGCGCTGCCCCTGCTGTCGCACGCGCTGCTGGAGACCTGGAAGCGACGGCGGGGCAACGCCCTCACGCTGGCCGGCTACCGCGCCGCGGGCGGATTCGAGGGCGCGCTCACCCAGACCGCCGAGGAGTTGTACGGCGCCCTGGACGAGGGCGGGCAGGAGGCCGCACGGCGGCTGTTCGTGCGGCTCGTCGCGCTGGGCGAGGGCACCGAGGACACCAAGCGCCGTGTGCCGCGCCAGGAACTCGACAGTGGCCCCGACACCGGGTTCGTCCTCGAACAGGCGACCAGGGCGAGGCTGCTGACCGCCGACCGCGACCACGTGGAGATCGCCCACGAGGCGCTGATCCGGTGCTGGCCCCGGCTCGCCAGGTGGCTGGAGGAGGACCGCGGCCAGGAGCGCCTGCATCGCGCACTCACGGAGGCCACGGCCCTCTGGGAGTCCATGGACCGCGATCCGGACACCCTCTACCGCGGGGCGCGCCTCGCCGCCGCCAGGGAACTCCCGCCCCGGGTGCTGACCGCCCGGGAACGCGCCTTCCTCGAGGCCGGTGACGCGGCGGTGAAGCAGGCGGAGCAGCGGGACCGCCGCCGCCTGCGCCGGCTGCGCCGACTGGCCGGGGCCCTGGTCGTGCTGCTGCTGTGTGCGGTGACCGCCGCCGTGTTCGCCGTACGGGCGCAGGACACCGTCACGCGGCAGCGCAACGAGGCCGTGGCCCTGCGGGCCGCCGCGGAGTCCGTGCGGCTCAGCCGGAACAGTCCGTCCCTGGCGCTGCAGATCGCCCTGGCCGCCTACCACCAGTCCCCGCAGGGGCGTACCCGGGACGCCCTGCTCAGCACGCTGTCCGTGGCGTCGATGGGCTCCAGGACGCTGGGATCCCGGCCGGCCGGGCAGGCTCCCGCCGAGCACACCCCGGTCGGGCACGCGCCGGCCGTGACGGCCGACGGCCGCACGCTGGCCATGGCCGACGGCTCGCGCGTCGTCCTGTGGGACGTGAGCGATCCGCGACTGCCCCGTCGGCTCGGCGCCCTCGACGCGGACGGAGTCGGCCTGAACGCGATCGAGTTCACCGGGGACGGCGACACGCTTGCGGGGACGGGCGTCGACCGTGTGCTCCGGCTGTGGGACGTGACCGACCCGCGGCATCCGGTCCTGCTGTCGGAACGGCCCACGGGCCACTCCGGCCCCCTTTACTCGATCGCCGTGCGCCGCGACGGCCGCATGGCCGCCACCAGCAGCTATGACGACACCATCCGCCTGTGGGACCTCACCGACCCGGCCCGCCCTCGGATGCTGGACACACTCACCGGGCACGAGGGGAACGTCAAACCGGTGGCGTTCAGCCCCGACGGGAGGACTCTGGCATCGGGCGCCGACGACCGCGACGTCCGCATCTGGGACGTGACCGACCCGCACCACGCCGTCCCCGTTGCCGTCCTCGAAGGCCATCGGCATTTCGTGGACGCCCTCGCCTTCAGCCCGGACGGCCGTACGCTGCTGAGCGGGAGCGACGACCGTACGGCGAAGCTGTGGGACATCAGCGCCCTCCCCCGGCACCGGGAACTGGGTGAGCTGGCGAGGCACGCCGATATCGTCACCGGCGTGTCCTTCGCCCCGCACGGCCGCACGGCGGTGACGGTCGGCGTGGACGGCGCGGTGAACGTATGGGACGTGACCGACCGCGCGCGCCCCGCCCACCTGGCCCACCTCACCAACCCCGGCGGGACGGTGAAGGAGGTGCGTCCCCTCGCGGCGAACAGTACCTTCCTCACCGTGACGGCCCACTACAGCGTCCAGATCTGGTACACCGACCTGGACCGGGCGCTCGCCGACGCCTGCGACCGCATCCGGACCTCCATCCGCCGCGACCAGTGGGCCCGCCATTTCCCCCGCCTCGACTACGCCCCTCCGTGCCCGCGCCGCGCGTGAGCCGCCGCGCGGCGCACACCGCAGGGGAATCGACTCCGCGGTGAGAGGACCGTGCACCGGTCACCGATACTGGACAAATGGGCAAACTTCGGCAATACGTCCCGATGGGCCGCCGGGACGCCCGAGTGCCGCCGAAGGCCGGGCCGCCGGAAACCGGCCCGGAGGCGCGTCGCCGTGCGGCCGACCGGCGCATCCTGTCCTTGCTGAGGCCGCGCAGCGTCGCCGGTCAGGTCTTTCTGCTGCAACTGGCGGTCGTCCTGCTGCTCATCGCCACGGCCGTCGTGGCGCTCGTGATCCAGGACCGCAACACCGCGACCCAAGAGGCCGGCGACCGGTCGCTGGCGGTGGCCGAGTCGTTCGCGAAAGCGCCGGGCACGGCCGAGGCGATGCGGAGCGACGACCCGACCGCGGCACTCCAGCCCCATGCCGAGCAGGTGCGCAAGGCGACGGGCGTCGACTACGTCGTGGCGCTGAGCCCTTACGGCTTCCGCTGGACCCACCCCGATCCGGACCAGATCGGGGAGCACGTCTCCGCCTCCTACGGCGAGGCGCTGGAAGGCGAACCCCACCAGACCACGTTCGACAGCAGCCTGGGGAAGGCGGTCGACTCGACGGTGGCCGTCTTCGACGAGGAGGGGACCGCCGTCGGCCTCGTCACCGTGGGGGTCACGGTGGACAAGGTGACCAGTGTGGTGCAACACCAGCTACCGGTGATCTTCGCCGCGGGCGGTGTCGCGCTGCTGCTGGCCGCGGGCGGGTCGGCACTGGTCAGCGGGCGTCTGCGGCGGCAGACCCGAGGGCTGCTGCCGGTGGAGATGACGCGCATGTACGAGCATCACGACGCGGTGCTGCACGCGGTCCGTGAAGGCGTGATCATCCTGGACGGCGACGGAAAGCTGCTGCTGGTCAACGACGAGGCGCGCCGGCTGCTCGCGCTGCCGGCACAGGCCGAGGGCCGGCCGGTGACCGCGCTCGGGCTGAGTCCGGCCCTGGCCGGGCTGCTGGAATCGGGCCGGGCGGTCACCGACAAGGTCTTCCTCGCCGGGGACCTCCTGCTCGCGGTCAGCCTGCGGCCGGTGGGCCCGAAGGGGGGTGTCGTGGCCACCTTGCGGGACACCACGGAGCTGCGTGCCCTCGCGGGCCGGGCGGAGGTGGCGGGCGGGCGCCTGCAACTGCTCTACGAGGCCAGCACGCGGATCGGCACCACCCTCGACATCAAGCGCACCGCCGAGGAGCTGACCGAGGTGGCGGTGCCCCGCTTCGCCGACTTCGCCACGGTCGAGTTGGTCGAGCCCGTGCTGCAGGGCGGTGAACCGACGGGGGCGCGGATGGAGATGCGCCGCATCGCAGCCGCGGGCATCCGGGACGAGGCACCCCTCAACCCCGTCGGGACGCCTCTGCACTACGTGCCCGACAACCCCGTGTCCGTCGGTATGACCACCGGTCGGCCGGTCCTCGTGCCGCACCTCGCCATGGCCGACGAATGGCGCGCCCAGGACCCGGAGCAGACCCGCAAGGTCATCGAGTACGGCATCCATTCCATGATCTCGGTGCCGCTCCAGGCGCGTGGCCAGTTGCTGGGCGTCGTGGAGTTCTGGCGTTCGGAGCAGGACCCCTTCGAGACGGACGACCTGTCCCCCGCCGAGGAACTCGCCGCCCGGGCGGCCGTGTGCATCGACAACGCGCGCCGCTACACCCGCGAGCACACCACGGCCGTCACGCTCCAGCGCAGTCTGCTGCCCGGCACGCTCCCCGAGCTGTCCGCCCTGGAGGTCGGGCACCGGTACCTTCCCGCGCAGGCGGGCGTGGGCGGCGACTGGTACGACGTCATCCCGCTGCCGGGGGCGCGGGTGGCTCTCGTGGTCGGCGACGTCGTCGGACACGGACTGCACGCAGCGGCGACGATGGGCCGGCTGAGAACCGCGGTACACAACTTCGCCTCCCTGGACCTGTCCCCGGACGAGCTTCTCGCGCACCTGGACGACCTGATCGCCCGGATCGACCAGGACGCGGCAGCCGAGGGAAACACCGAGACCGTCACCGGTGCCACCTGCTTGTACGCCGTCTACGATCCGGTGTCCGGAGGGTGTGTCTTCGCCCGGGCCGGCCATCCGGGCCCGGCGCTGGTGTCCCCCGACGGCTCCGTGACCTTCCCCGACATCCCGGTCGCCCCGCCGCTCGGGGTGGGAGGAGGTCTGCCGGTCGAGACGGCCGAACTCCGGCTGGCCGCCGACAGCCGGCTGGTCCTCTACACCGACGGCCTTGTCGAGGCCCGGGGGCGTGACATCGACGTCGGGCTCGGCATGCTGAGGGAGGCACTGGCCCGTACGGACGGCGCCACCCCGGACCACACCTGCCGGGCGGTGCTCGACGCGATGCTGCGCACCGGCTCGAGCGACGACATCGCCCTGCTCGTCGCTCGCACCCGACTGCTGGACCCGGGGCAGGTCGGGGAGTGGCAGGTGCCCGACGACCCCGCCGCCGTCTCCCGGATCCGCGCCGAGGCCACCGGCATGCTGGAGTCCTGGGGGCTCGGCGAGGTGGCGTTCACGACCGAGCTGATCCTCAGCGAACTGGTCACGAACGCCATCCGCTACGGAGCGAGCCCCATCGGCCTGCGGCTGCTGCGTGACGGCGACAGCCTGATCTGCGAGGTCAGCGACGGCACGAGCACCTCTCCGCACCTGCGCCGCGCAGCCATCACCGACGAAGGCGGCCGCGGTCTGTTCCTCGTGGCGCAGCTGTCGCGCCGCTGGGGCACCCGGTACACCGACAGAGGCAAGATCATCTGGGCCGAGCAGGCGCTGGACGCCGGTGCCGCGGGGGATCTGAGCGGTCTCCTGATGGCGGACCTGTGAGGCGGAACAGGGGCACCGGGCCGTCGCCGATGCCGGCGGTGCCGCATTCCGGCGCGGTCAGGAGCCGTCGTCGACCCTGAGGTACGGGATCTTGACCGGGTCCTGGCCGAAGGCCGCCCCGAGATAGACGGCCGACAGTTTGGTGAGCGTCCCGTCGTCGATCAGCTGCTGGATGATCCGGTCCAGTTCTTCCTTCTCGGCCGACCCCTTCGGGTACAGGGCGCCGTAGCTCTGGCCGGTCCGGTACTGGCCCACGAGGCGCACCTTGTCCTCCATCTTCTGCGGGTACGCCAGCAGGATCGTCGTGTCGTGCACGACGGCGTCGATCCGCCCCTGCCGCAGCGCCTCCACCATCTCCGGGTCGTTGGCGAACGCGGTCACGGGCTCGGTCGGCCTGATGCGGTCGTCGACGAACTCCTCGCCCGTGGTGCCCTCGGCCACGCCGATGCGGACGTCGCGGATGTTGTCCTCGTTGATCTTCTCACCGTCCCTGATCAGCAGCCCCAGGGTCGAGGAGAGGTAGGGCGGGGAGAAGTCGGCGACCTCGCGCCGTTCCGGAGTGATCGTGATCTGGGCGAGGGCCAGGTCGAAGTCCTTGGTCCGGCCGGACACGACCTCAGGGAAGGGGGCGTTCTGAACCGCCACCCGGTCGAGTCCGGACCGGTAGGCGATATTGGCCGCCATGCAGTACTCGTAGCCGCTCGTGATGGAGTCCGGCGTTTCGCCGTTCCACCAGCCGGGGGCCGGCAGAGTCGTCCTGACCGTGAGGGCGCCCGCCGTCACGGGTGACAGCTCGAACTCGCCGTACTGCCCGGAGACCGCGCAGTCACCGTACTTGACGTTCGGCGACTCCGACTCCCCCTGGTCGCAGGCCGGAGTCACGAGGAGGAGCGCCACGCCGACAGCCCTGGAGACGATCGCTGCCGCGGCGCGCATCATTGCACCTCCGGTAGGAACCGACTCCTTGAGTCACCATAAATCATCCCGAACCATACGGCTGCCGGAGCCACGTGGGCCGGTTTCACGGCGCGGTGTCCGGCCGGCGCGCACCCGCACCCCGGCGGGGTGCTCCGCTCCGGTGACAGTCAGGAGGCTGTCGGGCGCGGCCCCGCGACGCAGCTCCCCGGGCCTGCTGTGGTGTCCAGGACCGCGTATGACGATCAGAGGAGTGACGCCGTGCCCTCACAGGGTTCCGACCTCTCGTACACCGTGCCGGGAATGAGCAGGCAGGACAGCAGCCACATCGTGACGTTGCTGCAGAAGCGCCTGCACGCGCTCAACGATCTTCATCTGACGTTGAAGCACATCCACTGGAACGTCGTCGGCCCGCACTTCATCGCGGTCCACGAGATGCTCGACCCTCAGGTCGACCAGGTGCGGTCCATGACCGACGACATCGCCGAGCGGATCTCCACCCTGGGCGGTGAGCCCAAGGGAACGCCCGGTGCGCTGGTCGACGAGCGCACGTGGGACGACTACTCGATCGGCCTGGCCGAAGCCATCGAGCACCTCGGGGCCCTGGACCTCGTCTACACGGGTGTGATCAAGGACCACCGCGAGGCCATGCACGCCACCGAGGCGTCGGACCCGGTGACCCAGGACATGCTCATCGAGCAGTTGCGGGGCCTGGAGCTGTTCCAGTGGTTCGTGCGGGCGCACCTGGAGTCCAGCGGCGGCACGCTCAGCACTCGCGGCGCCACAACGGAGAGCCGGGCCGCCGAGCAGGCCGCGGACCAGGCGCGCGATCAGCCCTGACCTGCCGGGAGCGGCCCGCGGCTCGGGCGGGTCAGCCGAAGTCGTCGGGGACGATGCGGAGCTTTTCCGCGATGCGGGTGAGGGCCTTCTGGTCGGTGGTGTCGAGCGAGTCGAGGACGATGCGCCGTACGGAGCGCAGATGGGTGGGCGCTGCCCGGTCGACGACGTCGAAACCTGCGCCGGTCAGCTCGGCGAGGGTGTAGCGGCCGTCGGCCGGGTCGGGCGACCGTACGACCCAGCCGCGCTGTTCACAGCGCTTGATGACGTTGGAGAGGCGGGAGAGCGACCCACTGGCGAGGAAGGCGAGCTCTCCCATCCGCAGCCTGCGCTGCGGGGCCTCGGAGAGGTGGCTGAGCACGAGGTACTCGAACAGAGTGAGACCGTGTTCCTGCCGCAGCGGCGACTCCAGCTTGCCGGGCAGCAGCAGGACCAGGGAGATCAGCCCCGTCCACGCGGCCTTCTCCTGCTCGTCGAGCCACCACAGCTCCTCGTCGCCCTGGTCCTCGCCCGTCCCGCTCAAGGGCCCTCCCGTGTTGCTCATGGTTCTTCCCGTCCCTCCTGCGGAAGCGGCCATCACTTTGCGCTTGAAGTCATCGCTTGTTAGCGTCACTTTACGCGTGAAGTCATTCAGAGGCGAAACGCACCCCCATGGACGGGAGAGGAAGCATCATGAGCACCGTCACCTTCGGCATCACCCCGGGCTTCGGCGAGAAGCTGCACGAGGCCCTCGGCTACAGCGGCGCCGTCCGCGTCGGCGACCGTGTCGAGATCTCCGGCCAGGCCGGGGTGGACGACGACCTGGTCATACCCGACTCACTCGAAGAGGAGATCATCCAGGCCTTCGACAACGTGGAGCGCACACTCGCCACGGTCGGCGCGACGTGGAAGGACGTGATCCACGTCAACTCCTACCACAAGGTCTCTCCGGGGGACGACGTCATCGGCGAGGACCACAACAGGGTCATGGCCGAACAGTTCCGCCGTCGCCTCGGCGGCCGCGCGCCGATCTGGACCGAGACCGGAGTCACGGTTCTGGGCCTCGCCGCCATGCGTGTGGAGATCCGCGTCACCGCCGTCGTCGGCTCCGCGAACTGAGGGATTCCGGCGGGTAGTCGGTCATGAGTGCGGCAGGTGCAGCGACGTCCGCGTCTGCTCCACCTCGGCATCGTCCGTGAGAACTCCGGCCGCCGAAGCCCCGCCGAGGAGTGCGACGGCCAGTGCCGCGGCTGCGGCGAGCGCCGAACGAGGCTGTCGGCGCCCGCTGTTCGTGTCGCGGCCGGGGTCTCGACGGGCCGGCCGCACGAGATGGTCACCTGTGCGTCCAGCCACGTCTCCGCCTCGTCCTCCCTCACCCCGCAGGCCGCGACGAACGCCTCGACCAACTCCGCGCGGGGCAACCGGTCCCTGCCGAGCAGGGTCGCCGCGGTGGAGTAGGGCAGGTTGTGCCCCTCCCGTGCCGCGCTGCGTTCCAGTTGGCGGTAGCCGAGTCCCGTCCACGCCTGAGGCGCCGGAGCGCCGCCACGAAGGCGGCCGCGTCGATGCCGGCGGTATGGGCGGTGCTGTGGTCATGGCGATTCCCCCTGCTGACCTGGACGTACACGGGCTCGCACAAGCTCGAACACCAGAGCGGCTTGAGTCGGCGAGAGCAGTGGTCAACCTCGGGGCGGATCGCCGGACTTGGAGGTCTTGTGCGCACAACTGCGTTGCGCCGTCACCACCGTCGTCGCCGTACGACCGTCGTCGCAAGGTCCCCGTCGGCGGGCCACGGCAGGCTGCGGACCGACGACGACGCTCGTGCGGTCCCACGTCCTGGGTGCAGAGATGCGGACGGCACTGTGTCATGAGCGGCTCCTCGACGGGTACGCATACCGGGCTCGGGCCGTGGCAAGAGCGGGGCAGGGGGCGCCTGCTGTCCGGGGCCGGCGTCGAAGGGCTGGTCGACACAGCGGGGAGCGTTTCAGGTGGTACTCGTCATCGTCTTCGGAGTGGCGCTGCTGGTGGCTGTACTGCTGTCCGGGCTGGCCGCCCGGTCGGTGCTCTCCACCTCGCTGCTGTTCCTGGTGGGCGGCGCGCTCGTCAGTGACGGCTTCCTCGGCCTGATCCACATCACTCCGAACAGCGAGATCGTCAGGGTCACGGCGGACCTGGCGCTCTTCGCGGTGCTGTTCACCGACGGCATGCACGTGTCCTTCCCCGCCCTGCGCCGGTCCTGGCGCAACCCGGCCCGTGCGCTCGGGCTGGGCATGCCGCTGGCCTTCCTCGGGGTCGCGCTGCTGACACACTTCCTGGTCGGCCTTGACTGGATGACGTCCTTTCTGGTCGGCGCGGTGCTGGCCCCCACGGACCCGGTGTTCGCCTCGGCCATCGTGGGCCGTGAAGAGGTCCCCGCCCGGCTGCGGCAACTGCTCAACATCGAAAGCGGCGTCAACGACGGGCTGGCACTGCCGTTCGTCCTCGTCCTCATCGCGGCCGCCGCACCCGCCGGCCACGCCGAGGACGTCGGTTTCAGCTCGATCGCCGGTGAACTCCTCCTCGGGCTCCTCTTCGGCGTGGCCCTGCCGCTGCTCGTGCACTGGCTGGTCCGGTTCCGCCTGCTGGGCGCCGAGCCCTCGCTTCAACCCCTGCTGCCGCTGGCGGTCGGAGTCATTCTGTACGCCGCCTGCCACCTCACCCACGCCAACCCCTATCTGGCCGCCTTCTCCGCGGGCGCGGTGATCGCCGCCCTCGCACCGCAGGCCAAGGACGCTTTCGAGCCACTGGGAGGAGCTCTGGCGGAGCTGGCCAAGTTCGCGGCGCTGCTGGTCTTCGGCGCGCTGCTCACCCCGCACCTCTTCGGTGATCTGTCGATCGGCGGCTACGCGGTGGCGGTCCTGTCCATCGCTCTCATCCGCCCGGCTACGCTGCTGTTGTCCCTGGTGGGCACCGATTTCAACCGCAAGGAGAAGCTCACGGCGGCGTGGTTCGGGCCCAAGGGATTCGCCTCGGTGGTCTACGGCTTGCTTGTACTCCAGGCCGGCATCCCGCAGGGTGAGGAGGCGTTCACCCTGATCGCCGTCACCATCGCCTTCTCCATCGTCGCCCACAGCAGTACGGACGTCCCGATCGCACGGATCTTCGACGTCGAGGAACTGATCGGCCTTCCCGATGACGACAAGAAGCCACGGCGCTGCCTGCCTCCCACCGCGGAGGACGAGAGGAGCGGCGGCACGAAGGCCGGCAGCCGCCGCGGCCGGCCCCACGCGGACTGAGCAGCGCCGACTGCGAACATTCGGCCCGGTCGGCACGCAGGCACTACCTGGCCCGCGGACGAACCGGCCCCGGCCGGCGGTGGCACGGGTGGAGACGGTCTCGGCTGGGGCCGCTCACCCGGCTCGGAGTTGGTGAACGGCCCGACCACGGCGACGGACGCCGCAAGTGTCCCGGAAGAACTGCCGTCGGGGCGGGACGACACCGATGCGGCATCGTGGCCGGCCCATGCTTCGTTGCGCCGCCGGGCGGGTCTGATGGGGCTTCGTCGAGAATGGGGTCATGGAGGCACTTCTTCGCCATCCGTCACTGGTACGGTCCCTGCCCGCAGGAGACGGCGAGCCCCTGCGAACAGGCCGGCCTGACCGATCTGCTCCACGAACCGGACCGGGACCCCGACCGAGCGTGGCCGGTCACGGCCGACGGCGGACGACGGCTGGACGACCGGCAAGGTCAACTCCCGTGAGTACGTGCTGGACCGCGTGCACGCCTGCGAGCGGCGCCGCGGCAGGCTGGTCAATTTCGTGGCGGTGGACTATGCACCCCACGGCGGGGCACGCGCAGCGGTTGACGCCCTGAACTCCGAGCGTCTGAGTGACAGCGACGCCGAGTCGGCCCGGGTACCGGACTCCCCATGGTCGTGACCGGCATCGATCCCCGCCGAAGCGGACTCCCGGCCGTTACGGACAACCCGGGCAGTCATGAACACCGCAACAGCGCCGGCAGGAACGGCTGGGCCGGCCCGGCGCCGGCCGACGGGCCACGCCGTTACGCCTTTCGCCTTTGCGCCCTCCCGGCCCCGGTGTCGATCCGGCATGACGCGACGGCGGACTCGGCTCGTGAGGTGCTGGACCGACAGTGCGTCGGTCACGGGGCTCTCGTGGGCCTGTACTGATCCACGAGCGCTTCGGACTGATTCCCCAGCGCCGTCGGGGCCCTTCGTCGTACAGGCGCCGGTGTGCCCGGCAGCCGCGGTCCAGGACGTCATCCACCCTGGTCGTACGGTCGGCACGTACGCCGACACTTTGCCACTGCGCCGCGCATACTTCTCGGCCGCACGAGCGGCGTGCCGCCCGATACCGTGATGGCACGCGTCTCATAGTGGGACTTCATGAGCATGGAACCGATCGACCGGCCTCAGTCCGGGGCCACGCCAACCAGTCCCGTCACCGGCGCGCCCGACCGACTCCTCGTCGGTGTCGGCATGGTCGTCGTCGCCGTCGTGGTTCTGTGGGCCTGGCTCGGCGAGGAGTCCTTCGACAGCGCCTCCTCCACAAGCCTGTCGTGGGTCCTGGACAACTTCGGTTGGCTGTTCGTGGTCGCCGCGGACGTGTTCCTGGTCCTGTGTCTGGTGATCGCCTTCAGCAGGTTCGGCCGCATCAGACTGGGCGAGGACGACTCCGCCCCGGAGTTCGGCAACGTCGCCTGGATCGCCATGATGTTCAGCGCCGGCATGGGCATCGGACTGATGTTCTACGGGGTGGGCGAGCCGCTCACGCACTACCTGGCACCGCCCCCGGCGAGCGGCGTGCGCCCCGAGTCCGGCGCGGCGGCGCGCACGGCCCTGGAGTACTCGTTCTTCCACTGGACGCTCACCCCGTGGGCGATTTACGGAATCGTGGGACTCGCCCTCGCTTACGCGGTGTTCCGCAAGGGCCGCGGCAATCGGCTCAGCGCCGCGTTCGTACCCCTCATCGGTGCCCGGCGCGCGGAGTCCTGGCAGGGCAGGGCGATCGACCTGCTCGCCGTCTTCGCCACCGTGTTCGGTACGGCGACGAGCCTGGGTCTGGGTGCGCTGCAGGTGGCCGAGGGCCTCGACCTCACAGTGGGGGTGAGCGTCTCCCGGACCACGGAGCTGGTCGTCATCGCGACACTGTCGGCGGCGTTCGTCGTCTCGGCCTTCTCCGGTCTGCACCGGGGCATCAAGTGGCTGTCGACGCTGAACATCGTGCTCGTGACGGCGGTGATGGTGTTCGTCTTCCTGTTCGGCCCGACCGTCTACGTCCTGGACACGATCCCGGCGTCCGTCGGCGGCTACCTGCAGAACCTGCTGCCCATGGCCACGCGGACGGGCGCCTTCTCCGACCACGCCTGGCTGGGCGCCTGGACAATCTTCTACTGGGCCTGGTGGCTGTCGTGGGCGCCGTTCGTGGGGACGTTCATCGCCCGCATCTCGCACGGCCGGACCGTCCGCGAGTTCCTCGTCGGCGTGCTGCTGGTGCCGAGCGGGGCGACCGTCGTCTGGTTCTGCGTGATGGGGGGCTCGGCGCTCCGGCTCGAGTCGACCGGGAGGGCGGACCTCGCGGGCGCGGTGGAGGACGGCGCAGAGGCGTCACTGTTCGCGATGCTGGACGCGCTGCCGATCGGCACGGTCACGTCGTTCATCGCGATGATCCTGGTCATGACCTACTTCATCACCAGCGCCGACTCGGCGTCACTGGTCATGGGCTCCCTGACCAGCCGCGGGGCATTGCACCCGCCGTCGTGGCTGGTCGTGGCATGGGGCGTGCTGATGGCGGCGGTGGCCGCGGTGCTGTTGGTGGTGGGCGGACTGGACTCGCTGCAGACGGCGACGATCCTGGTGGCGCTGCCGTTCGTCGTCGTCATGCTGCTGCTCTGCTGGGCGCTTTTGCGGGAACTGCGGCAGGACCCTGCCGCGGGTCCTGCCCGCCACCACGCACTGCACGGGCTGCAGGACGTCGTACGGACCATGGTCGGCGACGTCGTCACGGAGCAGGGCCGGGCACGCCACCACCGGCTGCGACGGGCGGCGAAGTCCCGCACGGATTCCGACGACAGGGCGTGACACTCGCCCCCGCGTGCCCCCTGCGGAACCATCGCCCGGCCCGGGACCCGCTGGGCGACCCGGATCTCCTGTCGCGGAGCGAAGGAAGATCACTACTCTGCAATGCGAGCTCTCATACGACGAGTTGACTTCATCAGAGCGAGAGCTGTGGGACGGCTGACCCGGGGGAGGTCACGTTGATCTACGCACGGGTGTGCGTGAGCGCGACCGTGTCATCGAGGGTGGACAGTGGGGCCCGGAGCGGACGGGAATGGGCGGTGTCCGCCGGCGGACTGGTCACGGAGGGCGGCGTCTACTGCGCGGACCGATTCGTCGCGCACGGCGAAGTCCGCCTCATGGGTGCACAGTTGCCAGGCAGCTGCGCATGCGGGGCGCACTCTTCGACGATCGACTTTCTCGGACCGGTTCACTGCGCACGGGACCGTACGGCTGCGGGGTGCCCGAATCCCGAACGCCCCGGCCTGGGCGGAGTGGCGCTCACTCTGGACAACGCTGTGGCACCTCGCCGGCCGGCAGCCTGCGACGGCCGTCCTCCTCGTCGGTCCACTGTCCGGAGGCGGCTACGGCGTACTGCTTGCACCGCTTCACGGCCTCAACCACGCCGTGGTCAGGTCGTTTCCCGTCGCGTCGGCACCACCTTTCGCGGATCCCTCACCCGGTCGGCCGACTCCTTCCGGCCCGGGTGCAGCCGGCCCACTCCACGAGATCCCGGTGGGCCAGGGCTGGTCTCCCGCGCGGCACCGGAGGCGGTCGTGGGCTTGCGGCAGCAGGTCGTCGCGCACGAGGTGGGGGGTGGGTGCGCGACTGCCATGAGCCCGTCAGCTCGACGAAACCGAAGTGGTCGTCGACGATCACCGCGGACTCGCCGGACCGATCCGCTCAGGCATCGGATCGAGGTGGAGCTACTGCTCCACACCCGTCGTGTGCCGGTGGCGCACGGCCAGGGCCGCGATGTCGTCGTCGAGCCTGCCGCGCGCGTAGTGGAGCAGGTCCTCGTGGAGCCGGTCCAGCAGTTCGCGGGGCGGCGTCCGGTCGTGCTGCCGCGCCCAGGCCGCCAGGGGGAAGAACCTGCCGGCTCGGTCGCGGGTCTCCGTCACGCCGTCGGTGTAGAGCAGCATCTGGTCGCCCGGCAGGAAGGAGACGGTGTCCACGTAGTAGTGGTCTCCCAGCAGAGCCGAGAGATTGAGGGGGGTCGAGGTGAGGGTGGGCTCGAGGACCTGGATCTCTCCGTCGCGCAGGAACACCGGGGGCGGGTGACCGCAGTTGAGAATTCTGACGTGTCCGCTACTGTGGGGGATTTCGGCGATGAGGGCGGTGGCGAAGTGCTCCGTCTGGTCGACGGCGGGGACCCCGGCGCTGTAGCGCGCCATGGTGATCTGGAGCCGACGGATGACGGCCTTGAGGTCGGGCTGGTCGTACGCGTTCTCCCGAAAGCAGTTGATCACCGCGGAGGCGGCACCTACCGCCGACAGGCCCTTGCCGCGCACGTCGCCGATGAGCAGCCGGACGCCGTACGGCGTGTCGGCGGCCTCATAGAAGTCGCCCCCGATCCGTGCCTGTTCCTGGGCCGCCACATACAGCGACTCGATCTCGATGGCCTGCACACGGTGCGGCAGCGGCCGCAGCAGCACCTTCTGGGCCGCGTCGGCGACGAGCCGGACCTGGAAGAGTGTCTCCTCACGCTGGAGCCGCAGATGACTCGCGTACGCAGCCGCCAGGGTGACGGCGACGATGGCGGCGACCGTGTACGGCGTGCCCAGATCGGAGTAGAAGAAGCTGAGGCCGATCATGACCAGCAGGCAGAAGGTTCCCAGCAGGATCGTCGGGAGCACGGGCCACAGTGCGGCAGCGAGGGCGGGTGCCGCGGGCAACAGGCGGCTGAAGGCGATCTCCCTCGGTGTGGAGGCCGCCAGGCCGGTGATGAAGAGGGTGACGATCACTGGTGACAGCAGTACGGCCTCCCGCTGGCCACCGCCCTGACGATGACGGCGCCGGAACCTTGCTGAGTGGATCACGAAAGTGATGGTATCCGGATATCACGGACACAGGTCGGCGACAGGGCAGGCGGCCGTGTCCCGCGACCAGCCGACCGTACGGGTCCCGGCTCCGTAGGACAGCAACAGACGGAAGCCTCGTCACCCGCGAACGGCGGCTGGGGCATCCGCGCCGACGGCTCCGGGCGGACCGCAGCACTCACCGGCACCGCGAGGAGCCGGGCAAGGGGCCGGCGACGTTCAGGCATCACGCCTCCGCAGGACGACGGCCGCTCCGGTCAGGGCGAGGGCGGTGTACCCCGCCACCAGTGCCAGGGACGGCCACGCGCCCAGGCTGCCGACCGCCTCCGGGCTCGCGTCGGACGTCTGCGTGAGCTTCTCCAGTGCGGCCGTCGGGGTGGCACCGGCGACCCACCGTTGCAGATCGCCCAGAAGCGGTCCGAACAGGGACGGCAACAGCAGCACGGCGATCACGGCGGTGACCGCACCGGCCGGATGGCGCACGAACGTCCCGACGGCCACCCCCAGTGCACCGACGACGGAGAAGAGCGCCGCGATGCCGAAGAGTGCGGGCAGCGGATCCCCTTGCGGGTGCGTGCCGTCGAGGACGGCGGAGCCCAGCAGGTACGCCACCGTGCACGAGACCAGCCCGATTCCGTACAGCATCCCCGCCATCAGGGCGGTCTTGGCGGCCAGCACCCGCCCGCGGCGGGGCACCGCGGACAGGGTCGCGGTGATCGTGCCGCTGGAGTACTCGCCGCACACCGCCAGCGCGCCCGCCACCCCCGCGGTCATCAGTGCGACCACGCTGAGGGTGAGGCTGCCGCCGAGGACGGTGTCGTCGGGTTGGAGGCTGTCGGTCAGCCCCACGAACACCGCACCGGTCACCGTCACGAGGGCGATCGCAGCCGTCGTCCACACGGTGGAGCGCAGGCCGGTGAACTTCGTCCATTCGAAGGCCAGGGCCTCCCGGAAGCCGGGAGGCGAAGTGGCAGCCGTGGTCATCGCGGTACCTCCTTGTCGTCGGTGACGGTGCTCCCCCGGTATTCGACGGCTTCTCCCGTCATGGCCGTGTAGATGTCCTCCAGGGAGGAGCGGCAGGGAGTGAGCTCGTGCACGGCGAGGCCGTGTTCGCGGGCCAGCTCGCCGATGACCGTGGCGGTCGGTCCGGTCACCCGCCAGCCACCGCCCGCGTCCGGTCGCACTCCGGCGCCGCGGGACTCCAACAGGGCGCGCATCCGGGAGGACTCGTCGTCCGGGACCCGCACCAGCGTGGAGTCCGGTGAATTGGCGTCGATGAAGCCTCGCATGTCCGTCTCGGCCAGCAGACGGCCCCGGCCGATCACCACGACGCGGTCGGCGGTCAGTTCCAGCTCGCTCATCAGATGGCTGGAGAGGAAGACCGTACGCCCTTCGGCGGCCAGGGACTTCAGCAGCGTGCGCATCCAGCGGATGCCCTCGGTGTCCAGCCCGTTGACCGGCTCGTCGAGGATCAGCACGCCGGGATCGCCGATCAGCGCGGCGGCGACGCCGAGCCGTTGTGCCATGCCGAGAGACAGCCCCTTGGCCCGCCGGTCCGCCGCCGCCTCCAGGCCCACCGCCCCCAGCACCTCGTCCACCCTGCGCGCCGGAATGGCGTGGGAGCGGGCCAGCCCGAGCAGATGCCGGCGCACCGTGCGGCCCGGGTGCACGGCTCTCGCGTCCAGCAGGGCGCCGACCTCGCGCAGCGGTGCGGCCAGCTCGTCGTAGCGGCGGCCGGCCACCGTGACCGACCCCGCGGTCGGCGTGTCCAGGCCGAGGGCGAGACGCATGGTGGTCGACTTGCCTGCGCCGTTCGGGCCCAGGAAGCCGGTCACCAGTCCCGGCCGGACGGTGAAGGACAGCGCGTCCACCGCGGTCCTGCCGCCGTATCGTTTGGTGAGTTCCCGTGCTTCGATCATGTTCTCGACGCTACGGAGGACGGACGCGCGGAACATCTGCCGCCGGGAGTCGGCGGCTACTCCGCCGGGAGTAGCCGGGGAGCGGTCAGCCCTCCCCCGCCCTCACCAGCCCGGTCTCGTACGCCAGCACGACCAGCTGCGCCCGGTCCCGTGCCGCCAGCTTGGTCATCACCCGGCTGACGTGTGTCTTCGCCGTCAGCGGGGACATCAGCAGCCGTCCGCCGATCTCCTCGTTCGACAGCCCACGACCGACCAGCGCCAGCACCTCGCGCTCCCGTTCGGTCAGCGGATCCAGTCGCCGCAGTGCCTCGGCCCCGGGAGCCTTCAGGCGGGTGAACTCCTCGATCACCCGCCGGGTGACGGCGGGCGCGAGCAGGTTGTGCCCGGCGGCGACCGTGCGGATCGCGGTGCGCAGGTCGTCGGGGTCGATGTCCTTCAGCAGGAAGCCGGCCGCCCCGGCGCGTAGGGCTTCGAAGACGTACTCGTCGGCCTCGTACGTCGTCAGCACCAGCACCCGTACGGCGTCCAGGGCCGGGGTGGCCGCGATACGGCGGGTCGCCTCGAGGCCGTCGGCGCGGGGCATGCGGATGTCCATCAGCACCACGTCGGGGTGGGTGGTACGGGTCAGTTCCACCGCCTGCACCCCGTCCGCGGCCTCCGCGACGACCACCAGGTCGTCGGTCAGGTCGAGCAAGGCGCGGAAGCCCGCCCGTACGACGGTCTGGTCATCGGCCAGCAGCACCCTGATCATCCCGCTCCTCCCCCGCCCGCGGGCAGCTGCGCCCGCACCCGCCAGCCACCGCCCGGAACCGGCCCCGCCTCCATGCGGCCGCCCACGGCGGCGGCCCGCTCCCGCATGCCGATGAGTCCGAAGCCGTCGCCCGGCCCGTCTGCCGTGGTCCCGTCGTCGACGACCTCCACGCTCAGCCGGTCTCCGTCGCGGGCCACCGACACCTCCGCGTGCCGCGCCTCCGCATGCTTGATCACGTTGGTCAGCGCCTCCTGCACGATCCGGTACGCCGCCAGCTCCACCACCTGCGGCAGCTTCCCGGCGTCCACGCGCAGCGTCACCTCCAGGCCCGTCGCCCGCACCCGCTCCACCAGCTCCGTCAACTCCTCCAGCCGCGGTGCCGGGCCGGTCAGCGCTCCGCGCTCCGATCGGAGCACGCCCACGGTGGCCCGCAGCTCCCCCACCGCCTCCTTGCCGGACGCCCGTACCTGCCGCATCGCCGCCCGCGCCACTTCCGGCTTCGTGTCGAACGCGTCCAGCGCCAGGCCGGCCTGCACGGTCATCGCCGACACCGTGTGCGCCACCACGTCGTGCAGCTCCCTTGCGATCCGCACCCTCTCCTGTTCCACCCGGCGCTGCGCCTCCCGCTCCCGCTCCTCCTCCGCCCGCGCGGCCCGGTCCGCGTACACGCGCACCTCTTCCCGCCGGCCACGCACGACCTCGCCCAGCAGCAGCGGCACCAACGGCCACAGCATCTCCAGCAACGGCGCCCCCCGCGGCTGCGGCGCCACGTCGATGCCTGCGATGAGCGACACGATCCCTGAGACGAGGGCGGCGACGACACCGGCACGGACGGTCCGCGTCCGGTTTCCCTGGACCGCAACGGTGTACAGCGCGACCATCACCGGCAGGTTCAGCAGCTCGCCGATGTGCCCGTACAACGTCCACCCGGCGCAGGCCGCCCCGGTGACGCATGCGACTGCCACCGGCCACCGGCTGCGCACCAGCAGCGCACCGACCGAGACCGCGAACAGCAGCCAGGTCACGTGGTCGGCCTGCCGGTGGGCGGTGTCGTTGGCCGCCGCGTCCGAACCGGTGAGCACCGCGACGACGGCCGCGATCATCAGATCCGCCAGCGGCGGCGGCAAGGGCCACGGGACGCGTCGGCGACGCCTGAGGACGGAACGGCTCACAGGCTCACGGTATGAGCCTTTCGCGACGGACGCGTACGACCGCGGGAGTACGCGTCGCCACCCGGGGACCCGGCCGGCGCAGGGATCCGTTTTCGGCCTTTCCCGGCGCGTCCCTGTCGGATCGTGCCCCTCGCCGCCCTCGACCCTCTTATTCTTCTACTCATTTGTAGAAGGTTGGTTCCGGCGCACGGCACCGCGCCCCATGAACCACACGCACGTCTAAGGAGCGGACGCCACCATGGTGTTCAAACGACTGCTCGGCTCGCTCGGCGTGGGCGGCCCCACCGTCGACACGGTACTGGATCCGGGCCCGGTCCCGCCCGGCTCGGCGCTCACCGGCGAGGTCCGGCTCGAGGGCGGCACCGCCGGCTTCGACATCGAGCACATCACCCTGGAACTCGTCGCCCGGGTGGAGGTCGAGCACGAGGAGGGCGAGAGCGAAGGCGGCATCGTCTTCGAGCGGTTCACCGTCGGGGGCGGCTTCCGTCTCGCCGAGGGCGAGCGGCGCAGCGTGCCGTTCAGCGTGCTCCTGCCCTGGGAAACGCCGGTGACCGAGTTGCACGGACAGCCGCTGGGCGTCGTACTCGGCGTGCGCACCGAGCTGTCGGTGGCCGGTGCCAGGGACAAGGGCGACCTCGACCCGCTGGCCGTGGGTCCGCTGCCCGTGCAGGAGGCCGTCCTCGAAGCGTTCGGTCAGCTCGGCTTCGGCTTCAGGTCGGCCGATCTGGAGTACGGGCGGATCGGCGGCACCGGGCAGCAGCTGCCCTTTTATCAGGAGATCGAGATCACCCCGTCGCCGCAGTACGCGCACCAGCTGAACGAGATCGAGGTGACCTTCCTCGCCCATCCGGGCGGCATGGAGGTCGTCCTGGAGGCAGACAAGCGCAGCGGCCTCTTCTCCGACGGGCAGGACGCGCTCACCAGGATCACCGTCGGACAAAACGACTCCCGTGACTGGAACTCCGAAGTCGACGGCTGGATCCGCCGGCTGGTCGAGCACCGGACCTCGTACGGTATCCACGGTCATGGCGGCCATGACGACCACCACCGCCCCGGCCCCGGCCCCGGCGTGGGAACCGCCGTCGCCGCGGGCGCCGCCGGCCTGGCGGTCGGCGTCGCCGGCGGCATGGTGGCGGCCGAAGTCGTCGACGAGATCGGTGACTTCTTCGAAGGGGACGAGGAGGACGAGGGCTGACGGCAGGACCCGGCGGTCGGCGGTCCGTCACCCCGTGGCGAGCGCCGACCACTCGTCGTCCCGCAGGCCGAGCAGGCGTTCTCTCCGGCGCGGCGGGCAGGGGTCCGTGGTCACCGGTCACCTGCAGTGCCGAGACACCACCGCCGTCCGCAGAGAGGGGACCGTGTACGGGCCGCCGGCGGTGAAGGCCGTCGCGGCCCGGGCGCCGTCCTTGGCAACGAGGACCCGCGGGCAGGGCAGCAGCTCCCGTACGCCCTCGGTGGTGAGGTCCCCGCGGCCGTGCCCTCGGGCCGGAGCGTTGCGCGATGGTTGACGTCGAAGCTGACCGCGAGCCTTCTGGACGCACAGGCGCGCCTTGGCTCGCAGATGCCACCACTCGACGACCTTGTGGACGTGCCGTTGCAGGTTCTCCGTCAGGAACGCCGACATGACGACGCCGTCCTGCTCGCGGCACGCCTGTCATGACCGCTCCTGCGACGCCACGTGAACGCACAACCACCACCATCGCCATCGGCGCCTGAGGCGGGGGCACCGGCAACTCGCTCGACGCCTCCGCCATCCGTATCTGCGCCGAGCTCAGCACAGCTGCCGAAGTGGCCTTCCCTTCCCATCTCGGAACGCGTCGACGAACGCTGCTGCCCGAGTCGGCATGGACCGTCACCCGGCAACACCCCTAACCCAAAGGTGTCCTGACGGCCAGACAGGGGCACTCGGTTCTGCGGATCGCCGATGATCACGGTGATCGTCACTCGTTGAGGAGATGGGGAGCTGTATGCGTAGCAGGGGGACGAAGATCGGTGCGGCCGTGGTTGCGGCGGTCATGGGAAGCGTCGTCGTCACAGGGTGTGGGGACGACGGCGAACCGAAGGCCCAGGAGGGCAGTGCGTCCGCGAGCGCGGGCAAGAGCGCCGATGGCCGGGAGCAGGGCACCGCGGCGGTGCGAGCGGCCTACGACAAGACGGCCGAAGCCGAGTCGGCACGGATGACGATCCGGATGAAGCTCTCCGCCGACGACCGGACGATCACGTCCGACGGCAAGGGTGTGCTCGACCTGGCCGAGGGCGACAGCGTCATGACCGTCACGGCGCAGGACAAGACGATCGAGCAACGCGTGGTCGACCAGGTCCTCTACCAGAAGGTCCCCGGTCAGAAGGCACCGGGCGGCAAGCCCTGGATCAAGATCGACCTGGAGAAGGCCGCGGCGCAGCAGGGCCTGGGCAGCAACCAGCAGATCGGTGACCCGGCCCAGACCGCCGCCTACGCCAAGGCCATCACGGACAAGGACGTCGGCAAGGTCGGCACCGAGAAGATCGACGGAGCCGACACCACGCACTACAAGGTCGCCGTGGACGTCACCAAGCTGTCGGGCGGCGACGAGTTGCGCAAGCGGATCGGTACGACGCTGCCGATGCAGGTCTGGCTCGACGACGAGGGCCGGCTGCGTCGCCAGCAGATCGACATGACCGTCGAGGCGCCGTCCTCCGCCTCCGCGAAGCCGAAGGACGGCGCGACCCCGCAGCAGCTCAAGATGAGCACGGTGATGGAGTTCTCGGACTTCGGCGCAGAGGTCGACCCCGAGGCTCCGTCGGCCGATCAGGTGGCCGACATGACCGACAAGGCCCTCCAGGGCAGCCGCCGGCAGAACTGAGCGGGCGCTGGGTGACCGCGGGTCTCCCGGTGCCGGGCAGCTGCACCCCTCTGCGCCCCTTTCGTCAGCATTAGTCCCCTACGCCACTTCCGATTAGGGTGGACAGGAGGACGACACCCAGCACAGACACACCGACGACCGCGGAGGTGACCGTCATGGCCGAAACCTCGCACCGTATCGACACGGAGGCGAAATCCCGGGCCGAGAAGGAGACACCTTTGCGGGGGCGCAGGGGGGCCGACACCCCTCCGGGGCAGCGCGGGAACACCACCGTGGCCGACGCCGTCGTCGCGAAGGTGGCGGGCATGGCCGCCCGCGAGATCCCCGAGGTCCACAACCTCGGCGGCGGAGCGGCCCGGGCGCTGGGAGCCATGCGCGAGCGCGTACCCGGTCGAGGGCCCGGCGTCACCCAAGGCGTCAGTGTGGAGGTCGGGGAACGCCAGGCGGCCGTCGACCTGCAGGTGGTCGTCGAGTACGGCGCGTCGATCACGGACACCGCCGGAGACGTCCGTGCCAACGTCATCGAGGCCGTCGAGCGCATGACCGGCCTGGAGGTCGTGGAGGTGGACATCGCGGTGAACGACGTCCACCTGCCGGACGAGGAGGAGCCGGAGCAGGACGAGCGACGCGTGGCCTGAACGGCCGGTGCGCGCACAGCGCCCGGCCGCCCACGTCAGTCGTCGTACGACAGGCCGTGGCCGGAGCGGAAGAGGACCCTGGTCGGGTCGTCGGCCCGCTGAATGGGCACGGGCAGCCTGCCGCGCGGGTCGACCCGGCCGGCGATCACCCGGGCGGCGGCGCGCAGTTCGACCTCGGTCCAGCAGTAGGAGGCCAGAGACGCCGGGACGTCGCCGAGGTGAGCGATGTCGTAGGGGTTGCGGACCGCGAGGTGGACGACGGGGACGCCCGTCGCGAGCAGCCGGGAGACCAGGGTGCGCTGTGTACTGGCGGCGCCGACGTTGTCGGTGGTGACAACCACCGCATCCCGTCCCCGAGCCGCGGCCACGGCCGCGTCGATGGTCGCCGCGTCGGGCGCCCGGCCGGTGGCGAGATGGGTGGTGCTGTAACCCAGTTCGTCGAACGCCTTGGCCAGCTCGGGCACCGTGGTGCGGGTGTCGTCGGTCGGGAAGGCGGGGCTGGCGCCGACCACGAGCAGCCTGCGTTGCCGGCGGCGCAGCGGGAGCGCCTCGTCCTCGTTGACCAGCAGGGTGGTGGTGCGCTCGGCGATCCGGGCGGCGGTGCGCCGGTGACTGCGGGCGCCGACGACCCGGTCGACCTCCCTCAGGGAGACATAGGGGCTGCGGCTGAGCAGGCCGGCCTTGTCCTTGACCCGCAGGATACGCAGGACCGACTCCTCGAGCCGTGCCTCGGTGATCTCGCCGCTGCGGACGGCGGCGAGGACGCCGTTGTAAGCGACGGCGATGTCCGGCGGGAACAGCAGTTGGTCGGCACCGGCCTTGAGGGCGAGGACGGGCACGCGGTCGTCGCCGTACTTGGTGCGTACGCCGGCCATGTTGAGGGCGTCGGTGACGATCACGCCGTCGAAGCCGAGTTCCTCGCGCAGCACGTCCTGGAGGATCGCGGGCGACAGGGTGGCCGGGTCGTTGCTGGGGTCGAGGGCGGGGACCTGGAGGTGCGCGGTCATGATCGAGTCGACGCCGGCGGCGATCGCGGCCTTGAACGGCGGGGCGTCGATGCGGTCCCACTCCTCACGGGTGTGGGTGATCACGGGCAGTCCGGTGTGGCTGTCCTCCCCGGTGTCCCCGTGGCCCGGGAAGTGCTTGGCGCAGGCCACGACGCCGGCCCGCTGATAACCCGTCACCTGGGCCGCCACCATGCGCGACACCTCGTGGGCGTCGGCGCCGAAGGAACGGACGTTGATGACGGGGTTGGCAGGATTGACGTTCACGTCGGCCACCGGGGCGAAGTTCTGATGGATGCCCAGGGCGGCGAGTTCAGTGCCCGATATCCATCCGGCGGTGCGTGCGTCGGAGGTCGAGCGGCCCGCGCCGAGCGCCATCGCGCCCGGCAACTGGGTGGCGCCGCTGCCGATACGGACGTTGACCCCGTGCTCCTGGTCGATGGAGATCAGGGACGGGATGGGGGTGGGCAGGTCGAGCGAGGCCCGCTGCACGCCGTTCGTGAGCTCGGCGATCTGCCGGGGGTCGTGAATGTTGTTCGTCCAGCCGGAGAAGTAGATGACACCGCCGATGTGGTACTTGGCGATGAGCTCGGCCACGGTGCGGACGCCGAGTTCCTTGAGGTTGCGGTCCTGGTCGAACTGGCTGGGAGAAGTCGCCGACGCGCCGTAGAAGTACGGCACGAACAGCTGGCCGATCTTCGCCTCGACGCTCATCCTGGAGATGATCTTCTTGAGTCGGCTGTCACGCCGATGCGCGGCCGCCGGCGTGGCCGTCACGCCCACGACACCCGTCGCACCCGCGGCGACCACGGTTGCGGAGGCGAGAACGGTTCGTCTGGACAGACTCCGGTCCTGCATGCGGACATGCTCCTTCCAGCCTTGCCCGACAAGGGAATTGAAGGAAACGCGCAGTACTGCGAACAGCGGGCAACGTAGCCCGCACACGACAGACACGGCAAGAGGTCTAGACAAAACAGGTCCAGACAAAGCTCAAGCTCCCCTGGCCTGACCCGCATGGAAGAGGTCAACGGGGGTGGAAGTCGTCGCGTGTGGGGATGCGGGGGCCTTTGACGCGTGGCTCGCGGAGCACTACTCGCGGCGCGAGGTGGTCGACGTGGGGCTGTGCTGGGGGCGGGTCCCGGGGCCGGCGTCGCGGCTCCGACGGGCGCAGGAGGACGGCCGCTGGGACCGCGCCCACGCGTCCCGGGCGACGGCCGTCGTCCCGGACGACCTGGCTTCGGCGCTTGCCGCGGATGAGGCGGCGAGTGCGGCGCGCGCTCGACCGGACCACCCGCCATCTCGTGACGCTCCCGCTGCTCCAGGCCGCGACGCCGGAGACCCGACGGGCTCGGTTGGAGCGTGCGGTAGGGCAGGTCAGGGTTTGCGTGCCAGTCCGGCGGCGATGAGGCGTTCCCAGACCGTGAGTTCACGCTCACCGCTACTGTTGAAGCGGCTGTCGACGGCGTCAGGACGCCACAGGGGTGCGGGAACTATGCCCGGGTCGAGGATCTCCAGGCCGTCCAGCAGGGATGCGATCTCCTCGTCCGACCGCCACCGGCCGCGGCCGAAGGTCTCCTGGAGGACCTTCTCGGCCTCGGCGGTCTCCGGATTGTTGCCGGAACGGAAGTGGCTGACGAAGAAGTAGCTGCCGGACGGCACGTGGTCGCGCCAGTGGCGGACGATGCCGGCAGGGTCCTCGTCGTCATTGACGTGGTGCAGGATGGCGCTGAATATGACGGCCACCGGGCGGTCGAACTCGATGAGCTTCAGGGTGTCGGGGTGGGTACGGACCTGCTCGGGTTCGCGGACGTCGACGGCGACGATCCGGGTCCATTCGTTCTCCTCGAGGAGCGCGCGACCGTGGACCAGCACCTGTGGGTCGGTGTCGACGTAGACGACCCGAGCCGTCGGGTCGTGCTGCTGCGCGACCTGGTGAACGTTGTCGGCGGTCGGGAGACCGCTGCCCAGGTCGATGAACTGCCGTACGTCGGTGGTCGTCGCAATCGTCCGGATCGCCCGGGTCAGGGCCGCTCGGTTCGCGAAGGCGATCGCCACCGAGCCGGGGAGGTCGCGTTTGAAGACGTCACCGACCTGACGGTCCACCGCATAGTTGTCCCGGCCGCCCAGCAGATAGTCGTAGACGCGGGCGATGCTGGGCTTCGTGCGGTCGATGGACGAGCCGCCTTCTTCCGTCATGCCCTCCATTCTTCCCTGCCGCAAGGCCCGTTGCCCACGCGTTCGGTGAGAAAGGCCGTCGCGTCGGGGACGTACCGCGGGAGACCGGTGGTCGCTCCTGACAACTCCTGCCGCTAGGTTGCTCCTTGAGTGTTGGACCGGCTTGATCTGGAGGATGTCACGTGACCGAGATTTCCGCTGCGTCGATGGCGGCGCGCAAGCGCATCAAGACCGACCAGCCGCACACCGCCCGCATCTGGAACTACTGGCTGGGCGGCAAGGACCACTACGAGGTCGACCAGGTCGCCGGAGACCAGATCCGTGCGCTGCACCCGGGCATCGGCGACTACGCCCTCGCCGATCGTCAGTTCCTCGGGCGCGCCGTGAAGTACCTCGTCGACGAGTGCGGGATACGGCAGTTCCTCGACATCGGCACCGGCCTGCCGACGGCCGACAACACTCATGAGGTCGCGCAGCGGATCGCTCCGGAATGCCGGGTTGTCTACGTCGACAACGACCCCATCGTGCTGGCTCACGCCGAGGCCCTGCTGACGAGCACGCCGGAGGGGAGCACGGACTATCTCGACGAGGACCTGCGCAACATCGACCGCATCATCGAACAGGCGGCGCGTACGCTGGACTTCAGCAAGCCCGTGGCCCTGGTACTGCTGGGCGTCGTCATCTTCGTCGAGGACGACAAGGACGCGTTCGGGATCGTGCGCCGTCTGATGGACCGGCTCCCCGCGGGCAGTCACCTCGTCCTCTCGCACACCATCACGCGGCCCGACATGCCCGATGTCGACGCCGCGGTGGCGTTCTGGAACGAGCACGGCACACCGAAGCTGACCCAGCGCACGCCGGCCGACATCGAGGGGTTCTTCGACGGGCTGGAGCTCCTCGCTCCGGGCGTGGTCTCCTGCAACCGCTGGCGACCGGACGACAGCGAGGGCGATCTGCCCGCCGAGGTGGCCATGTTCGGCGGTGTGGGACGCAAAGCCTGACCGGGAGCGCCAGGCACTGGTCAGGCCAGGCGCAGGTCGATCCAGGGCACCGTGTCACCTTCGCGCAGCAGGTAGCGCTCGATCTCGACGAAGCCGTGCTGTTCGGCGAAGCGCAGCCCGTCGGGGTTGGAGGCCAGCACCACGGTCTCGATCACGCGGGGGTCCAGCGCTCGGGCCTGGCTCAGGGCGCGTTCGTAGAGCCGGGTGCCGAGGCCGCGGCGGCGGAACTCCGGCAGGACGCGGGCGATGACCGTCGCGGTGGCGCCGTTGTCCTCGGTGGGCGGGCGCACGGTGGTGCAGCCGATCAGGACGTCGTCCAGGTGGGCGACCTCCATGCGGTTGCGGCCGGTGCGGGCACGGACGTCGTCGAGCGACAGCACGTCGCCGGGGATGATCACGTTGTGGACGTACTGCCAGTCGCGGATCGAGGCGTCGTCGTCCACCGCTCGTATGCGAAGGTCGGTCACCCGCTCAGCAAACAGGTGCCCGCCACGGCCCGTCAACCGCGTATGCCGTGCGGGGAAGTGCAGGTCAAGGGCCGGTCTCGGCCGTGATCAGGTCGGCGAGCCGCTGTGCGGTGTCGAAGTGGGGAGTGAGACGGGTCTTGGTCATGGCGAAGGAGGTGCCGGTGGCCTTGTCGGCATAGACGTAACTGCCGCCCCCTCCGGCCCAGCCGAACGTGGTCGGCGTCTCGTCCGGGCGTGAACCGATGCGGCCGAGCGGATAGCCCAGGGCCAGCCGCGCAGGGTTGGCGAAGACCCGGTCGGTGCCCTCGAAGGCCACCGCCGTCAGCTCCTCGAGCTGACGCGCATCGATGAGCCTGCCGTCGAGGACCGCGGCGTTCATGCCGGCGATTCCGCGCGCGGTGAAGGTTCCGACCGACGGGATGTCCGCCTGCAGGATGCTCCGGCTGTTGCCCAGGGCCGCGGTCGGTCGCATCTCCCAGGGGGCGAGAAGGGAATCGCCCTCCGGTGGGGCGGCCGGGCCAGGTGGCGCGTCCTCGAGGTGTGCGAGCCGGGCCAGGTCGGTCGTGGGCACGCCGAAGTAGAGGTCGCCGTCGATGCCGAGGGGCGCGGTGACCCACTCGTGCAGGAGTTGCCGCATCGGTTGACCGGTGACCCGGCGGGCGATTTCACCGACGAGGAAGCCGAAGGTGAACGAGTGGTACCCGGTCGCCGTCCCGGGTCGCCACAGGGGCGCCGCGTCGGCGATCGCGGTGCAGACCCGCGACCAGTCGGTCAGGTCGGCGGGGCCGATGCCCCGAGGCATCGCCGGCACGCCGACCGAGTGGGTCAGCACATGGCGCAGCGTCGCAGCCGCCTTGCCGTGGGCACCGAACTCCGGCCACACCTCGGCCACTGGTGTGTCGTATCCGACGGCACCGGTCCCGACGAGCAGGTGAGCGATCAGCGACGTCATGACCTTTCCGGCGGAGAAACTGAAGAACGGGGTCTGCGGGGTCACCTTGCGCCCGGTCCGGCCGTCGGCGACGCCGGCGACGGCGTCCACCACGAGAGAGCCGCGGTGGTGAACGGCAATCTGCAGGCCGGTTTCTGCTCCTGAGTCGACCAGTTCGTCGAGGACGCTCTGAACCTTCGGAGCCGGTGAGGGCGTCATCGTCGGGCGCTCGGCTTCATGCAGTGGGTCCCGCGCTCAGGAGGATCCGGCGGGCGGATCGGCCAGGACGCCCTCCAGGAGGCCCGTGGCCTGTCCGACCTCGATGAGACAACCGTCCGGGTTTCTGCAGGTAACACTGGTCGATGTCGGCCACCCGGATGTTCAGGAAGCACGTCGCCGTGCGCGGATCGGTCGGTGCACGGAGAGTGACGTCGGGCTTGTCCGGGGTCGGACCACGTCCCGGGTTCATGATCAGCCAGCTGTTCGCGAGCTTCACGATGCACGGATTCTCGTCGAGGACGACTGAGGAGAAGTCCCGTCGCCGGGGGCGGCAGGTCTTCACGGCGCATGGTGTGACACCTCCGGACCGTGGTGGAGTACCTCCCCCATGGTGGGCCAACCGGGCGCTCCCCGAAAGAGGATCACGACCCGGTCGCCTCGTCGGCCGGTGAGGACGGCGGGGCGCTGCCGTCCTCACGCGGAGCTCAGTCCCCCGCTTGTGACAGGACGGATTCCAGCAGAGCGAGACTGGCCAGGATCTCGCTCTGCTGTGCCGTACCGAGGCCGGTCGTGGTCAGGCGCTCCAGTTCCGCCCACGCACCGTCCACCTTGTCCCGCAGTGCCAGACTGGCCTCGGTCGCCTCGACGATCACCGCGCGTCCGTCCGTGGGCGACGGACTGCGGCGCACGAGGCCCGCCTTCTCCATCCGGGAGATGCTGCGCGCCATCGTCGGAGCGTCCGAGTCGACCGCCTCCACGAGGTCGACCTGGCGCTGCGGCCCCTGGTCCCACAGGGCCATCAGCACGAGTTCCTGACCGGGGTGCAGACCGGTTTCCCGCAGCAATCTGCCCGCGAGCGCCTTGTGGAGCCGCGCCACCCGAAAGATCGCGTGGCTGACCGGCCTGGCTCCCAGAGACGCGGCCCGCTCCGTCGCATGTTCTGACATGCCGTGATCGTACTCCTGAGAAAAGTTGCCCGGACAAGGAATAGACTCCGGAGAGTTACTTGTTCGGCTAACTGTATGACCGTTTCCGTCCATCAGGAGAACCCCATGTCCACTGCGTTCGAGCCCGTGATCGCCGGCAGCCTCAAGCTGCGCAACCGGATCGTGATGGCCCCGATGACCCGCAGCCGCGCGAACGGCACCCTGCCGACGGCCGACACGGCGACCTACTACGCCCAGCGCGCCTCCGCCGGTCTGATCATCACCGAGGGCATCCAGCCGTCGGTGATCGGCCAGGGCTACCCGTTCACACCCGGCCTGCACTCGGCCGAGCAGATCGCCGCGTGGCGGCAGGTGACCGACGGTGTGCACGCGGCCGGCGGGACGATCGTCGCCCAGCTCATGCACACCGGCCGCATCGGCCACCCGAGCACCACGGAGGCCGTCGGCCACGGCGCGCTCACCCCGGTCGGCCCGTCACCCGTCAAGGCGGCCGGCCAGATCTTCACGCCCACCGGACCACAGGACCACGTCGTGCCCGACGAACTGACGGAGGACCAGATCGTCGCGACCGTCGCCGACTTCGCCGACGCGGCACGCAACGCCGTGGCCGCCGGGTTCGACGGCGTCGAGATCCACGGCGCCAACGGATACCTGCTCCACCAGTTCCTGGCCACCAACGCCAACCGGCGCACCGACCGCTGGGGCGGCTCGCCGGAGAACCGGATCCGCTTCACGCTGGAGGTCGCGCGAGCCGTCGCGGCGGCCATCGGCGCCGACCGCACCGGCATCCGGCTCTCCCCCGCCAACGGCCTGGGAGACACCGCCGAGGCAGACCACGCCACGCTCTACCCCCTCCTGGTCGCCGAGCTCGACACCCTCCAGCTGGCCTACCTCCATCTCGTGGAGGCCGGTGACCCCTCCCTGACGCAGACGCTGCGCGCCGCCTGGTCCGGCACGTTCGTCCTCAACGCCGCCGACGGCGACACGTCCGGGCAGAGGCGCCGGCTGGACCTCGTCACCAGCGGCCGGGCCGACGCCGTGTCCTTCGGCCGGCTGTACATCTCCAACCCGGACCTGGTCGCCCGGCTCGCGGCCGAAGCGGAGCTCGCCGAGCCCGATCTGAGCAAGGCCTACGGCGGCGACCACCGGGGCTACACCGACTACCCGACGGTCGACGGCACCCTGCCGGCGCTCTGACCGCCGAGCTGCTGCCCATGGTCATCGGCGCGCCTTCGCCGGGACCGTGGGCGGCGCCGTGCCCCGACCGATGAGATCGGCGCCCGGGGTCGGTCGTACCCGGTGACGTCATCAGCGGGAAGGGAATTGTGATCATGAAACTGACGACCGTCACGAACATCTCCGTCGACGGAGTGACGCAGGGGCATCGGCGGATCGACGTGGAGACCGGGGAGGGGACGGCAGACGCTCCGGCGGGGGGCAGTGGCGGATTCGAGCGCTTCGGATGGGCCCCGCCACTTCTCGACGACGCGGCCTCGACGTTCATCGGCCGGACCTTCCAGCGCGCCGACGCGTTCCTGTTCGGCCGGCGCACCTACGAGATCTTCGCCGGCTCCTGGGGCGCGGGCATGGATCCGGGCAACCCCGTCGGAGAGGCGTTGAACTCACGGCCCAAGTACGTCGTCTCGAACACGCTCACCGACCCCCGGTGGGCGGGCACGACCGTCCTGTCGGGTGATGTCACCGGCGCCGTCGGGAAGCTGAGGTCCGCACCGGGCGGTGAGCTCCAGGTGTGGGGCAGCGGCACCCTCATCCGCCGGCTGCTCGACGACCGGCTGGTCGACGAACTGGTGCTGCTCACCTATCCCGTGGTCGTCGGTCAGGGCACGCGGCTCTTCCCCGCCACCGGCTCGGACCTGGGACTCGAACTGGTCGACCTGCAATCCACACCCAAAGGACTGACGATCCAGACCTACCGCACCACCGGTCGCCCCGAGTACGAGACGGACGCTCCCTGAAAGCGGGGGCATACGGCTTCTCCGATGTGCGGGTCCGTGCTTCTGCGGGCTCCGCATACTGGCTCCGTGGCCACCTATGACACGCTCGGCACGACGTACGCCCGGACCCGACAGCCGGATCCACGGATCGCCGCGCAGATCCGCGCCGCACTCGGGGACGCCACTGACGTGATCAACGTCGGTGCGGGCGCCGGTTCCTACGAGCCGCCCGAGACGGTCCTCGCCGTCGAACCCAGCCGGGTCATGATCACTCAGCGTCCACAGGGGGCGGCACCGGCAGTGCGGGCGGTCGCGGAACACCTCCCGCTTCCCGTCGACGCCGCCGACGCCGTCATGGCGCTGCTCACCATCCACCACTGGAGTGACCTGGCGGCCGGGCTGCGGGAACTGCGCAGGGTCGCCCGTCGCCGCGTCGTCATCCTGACGTGGGACCAGCACATCTTCCGGGAGCGGTTCTGGCTGGTGCGCGACTACCTGCCCGCGGCCGCTGCCTTCGACGAGACCCGCGCCACCCCGATCGACCGGCTGGTCGACCTGCTCGGGGGAGGCCGCCAGGAGCCGGTCCGCATCCCCCACGACTGCGTCGACGGATTCGCGGCAGCCTACTGGCGCCGCCCGCACCTCTACCTCGACCCGCAGGTGCGCGCCGGCATCTCGATGCTGGCCCAGACCGGTGACGACGCCCTCGCGCCGGGACTGGCCCGGCTCGGCGCCGACCTGACGACCGGCCGCTGGCACTCCCGCTACGCGGACCTGCAGACGCTCGACACCATCGACCTCGGTTACCGGCTCATCGTCTCCGAGTTCTGACCCACGCGGTAGCCGAGGTAGACGCATGTGGAGGCGAAGGTGCGGGTCTCGACCAGCTCGAGGTCCACCCGGCGCTCGTCCCGGGGAAAGAACGGAATGCCGCCGCCGACCAGCACCGGATAGACCATGGCGCGGTACTCGTCGATGAGACCCGCCGCGGCCGCCTGGGCGGCGAGCGTCGCGCCGCCGATCGCGATCTCGCCCTCCTCCGGCTCGGCCTTCAACCGCTCGATCTCCTCCGCCACACCGCCGGAGGCCAGTCGGGCATTGCCCTGCACCGCCGACAGGGTGGTGGAGAACACCACCTTGGGAAGCGGATTCCACAGGGCGACCCACTCGCGCTCGGCTTCGTCGAGCGGTGCCTCCTGTTCGGCGGTCTCCCAGTAGAGCATCGTCTCGTACAGCCGTCGTCCCAGGAGGTGGACGTCGACCTGTCGGATCTCGTCGATCCAGAAGCGGAACACCTCCGGCTCGGGCGCCGTCCAGTTGAACTCGCCGTCCGGCCCGACGATGTAGCCGTCGAGTGAGACATTCATCGAATAGGTCACTCTGCGCATGGCGAGTCCTCCTCGGTCGTGGCCCCGACAGTACGACCGCCGGGCACGCCGGAACTCATCGCGGCGCGCGACATCGCTCGAATCGCCGCCCCCGGATCCGGGTCGAGGAGCGAAGGATCGCGTCGTCGCGTCCGGTCACCATGCGCTGATGACCGGCGCGTCCGGTTCGTGCCGGCGCCAGGACTCGTTGAGGCGCGAGAGCCGGGCCACGGCGGCGATGCCGTGCAGGGAGGAGACCTTGCCCTCGCTCACCTCGAACGCCACGACGCCCACGACCCGGTCGTCGACCACGGCGAGAACGGCCGGGGAGCCGTTCACCCACGCGATGTGCATCGCGGGTGAGCCGCCTGCCAGCCGCCGCTTCGCCTCCGTGGGCCTGAAGCCGGCCCGTACGAAGGAGGCGACCCGTTCGCGCGTCCTGAACCGCAGGATCCGCCTGCCCAGTCCGGCGCCGTCCGAGACCGCCGTCACGTCGTCGGTGAGCAGCGCCACCAGTCGTTCGGTTCGCCCCGACGTGGCAGCGGCCAGGAACTCCTCGACGACCCGGCGCGCGGACGCGGGGTCGGCTTCGCCTCCGCGGTGACGCTCGGCGGTGACCCGGGTCCGGGCCCGGTGCGCGTGCTGCTGGCTCGCGGACTCGCTGATGTCCAGGATCCCGGCGATCTCGGCGTGGCTGTACGAGAACGCCTCGCGCAGGACGTAGACGGCCCGCTCCACCGGCGAGAGACGCTCCATCAGCATCAGTACCGCCAAGGACACCGATTCGCGCCGCTCGAACGAGTCGGCGGGGCCGAGCATCGGGTCGCCCTCCAGGAGCGGCTCGGGCAGCCAGACACCGGCCGCACGCTCGTGGCGTGCCTGCGCCGAGCGGAGCCGGTCGAGGCAGAGGTTGGTGACGACCTTGGTCAGCCACGCCTCCGGCACCGCGATCCGTTCCCGGTCGGCGGCCTGCCAGCGCAGGAACGCGTCCTGCACGGCGTCCTCCGCGTCCGCCGCGGAACCGAGCAGACGGTACGCCAGCGAGGCCAGCCGTGCCCGGCCGGCCTCGAACCGATCGATGGCTGCGCCTTCCATGCGGTACAGCCTAGGCGGCAGCCCTCACACCGGCCCGCTCGGCGGCGGTCCCCAGGCGGCGCCTGCGCTTCGGCATCCCGAAGGTCGGGTGGGCGATCCCCCACCCGGCCCCCTTGAGCACACCCGACTTGAGCCGGGCGGCGGTCCGGCCGCCCAGGTACCAGCGCTTCGACCGGGCGTCCCCGTCCACCATCTGGAAGATCGCGTCCCGCCTTCCGAGACTGATGTGGTTGCCGTAGTACTTCAGCCCGGTCACCGGAACCTCGCCGCCCGTCAGGCGGGCGATGATCGCGGCGGTCGCCTGCATGTTGGTGAACCCGGCCGACGCGCACGACATGGGCAGTGGCCGGCCGTTCTCGCCGATGGCGTAGGCGGAGTCGCCGGCGGCGTACACGTCCGGGTGCGAGACCGAGCGCATGGTCGGGTCGACGACGATCCGGCCGGTCTCCGTCACCTCCAGTCCGGCGGCCGCCGCGATGGGGTGCACGGCGAACCCCGCCGCCCACACGGTTGCGTCGGCCGGGATGGAGGTACCGTCGGCGGCGATCGCCCGGGTCGGCTCGACGGCTTCGATGCGGGTGTGCTCGTGGACGGTGATGCCGAGCCGGTCGAAGGCCTGGCGCAGGTGGAGGCGGGCCTTCGGGGAGAGCCAGTCGCCCGGCTCCCCGCGGGCGGCGAGCGCGACCGAGAGGTCGGGCCGGGATTCGGCGAACTCGGTGGCGGTCTCGATGCCGGTCAGTCCCTCACCGACGACCAGTACGGTGCCGCCCTTCCCCAGACCGGCGAGGTGCTCGCGCAGACGCAACGCCGAGGACCGGCCCGTCACGTCGAAGGCGTGCTCGGCCACGCCGGGGACTCCGTGGTGGGCGACGGAACTGCCGAGCGCGTAGAGAAGGGTGTCGTAGGTCAGCTCGTCGTCACCCTCCTCGCCGGAAACGGAGACGGTCCTGCGCCCGGGGTCGATGCCGGTGACACGCGCCACGCGCAACCGCACCCCGGTGCCCGCGAACACATCGGCGAGCCGACGGAACGGGACGGCCTGTCCGGTCGCGAGCTGGTGGAGGCGCATCCGCTCGACGAATTCGGGCACGGCGTTGACGACGGTGATCTCGGTGTCGGCCGGCGAGAGCCGACGGGCCAGATTGCCGGCGGCGAAGGCTCCGGCATATCCGGCGCCCAGTACCACGATGCGGTGCTTCATGACGCTGCTCCTGTCTCGTTCGCGTGCCCCTTGAACGAGACCGCCGCCCGATTCCTGACAGACGTCGGATGTGACGCCGGTCACCGACCACACATCACTCGGACGACTGGAGCGTGCGGCCGCTCGGCCCACAGAGGCGCTGGCTGCGGGCGTGGCCGCCCCTGGCGAGGAATACCGTCCACAGAGCCGGATCCGCACTGAGCTGCTACCGAATGAGGACTGTGATGGCGACCCACACCGAGCCCGTGGCTCCGGTGCCCGTGGCCGAGCGCCGGGGGCGGGGCCACGTGGTGGTCACCTGGCTGACCACCACCGATCACAAGAAGATCGGCCATCTCTACCTGATCACGTCGTTCGTCTTCTTCCTGATCGGGGGCGTACTCGCCATGGCGATCCGGGCGGAACTGGCGCGACCGGGCCTTCAGGTGCTGTCGAACGAGCAGTACAACCAGTCGTTCACCATGCACGGCACGATCATGCTGCTGTTGTTCGCGACGCCGACATTCGCCGGTTTCGCCAACGCGATCATGCCTTTGCAGATCGGCTCCCCCGACGTGGCGTTCCCACGGCTGAACATGTTCTCGTACTGGCTGTTCGCCCTCGGCGGCCTGATCGTGCTGGGCAGTTTCCTCACTCCGGACGGCGCGGCCGACTACGGCTGGACCGCCTATACGCCGCTCAGCGGCATCGACCGCACCCCTCAGATCGGCGGTGATCTGTGGATCATGGGGCTGGCGCTGGCGGGATTCGGCACGATTCTCGGCGCGGTCAACTTCATCACCACCATCATCTGCATGCGCGCCCCCGGCATGACGATGTTCCGGATGCCGATCTTCACCTGGAACGTGCTGCTCACGTCGGTTCTCGTGCTGCTGGCCTTCCCGGTGCTGGCCGCCGCCCTGCTCGCGCTGGAGGCCGACCGGAAGTTCGGCGCGCACATCTTCGATCCGGCGAACGGCGGGCCGGTCCTGTGGCAGCACCTGTTCTGGTTCTTCGGCCACCCCGAGGTCTACATCCTCGCCCTGCCGTTCTTCGGTGTGATCACCGAGATCATCCCTGTGTTCTCCCGCAAGCCGATCTTCGGTTACATGGGTCTCGTCGGTGCCACGATCACCATCACCGGTCTGTCCGCCACCGTCTGGGCGCACCACATGTTCGCCACCGGCGCCGTGCTGCTGCCGTTCTTCTCCTTCATGAGTTTCCTCATCGCCGTCCCGACCGGCGTGAAGTTCTTCAACTGGATCGGCACCATGTGGAAAGGCTCCCTGTCCTTCGAACCTCCCATGCTGTGGGCGATCGGCTTCCTGGTCACCTTCCTCTTCGGCGGCCTGACCGGCGTGCTGCTCGCCTCACCGCCGCTGGACTTCCACGTCCACGACAGCTACTTCGTCGTCGCCCACTTCCACTACGTGCTGTTCGGCACGATCGTGTTCGCGATGTTCGGCGGATTCAGCTTCTGGTGGCCGAAGATGACCGGCACCATGCTCGACACCCGCCTCGAGTACATTCACTTCTGGACCCTGTTCGTGGGCTTTCACACCACGTTCCTCATCCAGCACTGGCTCGGAGCCGAGGGCATGCCCCGCCGCTACGCCGACTACCTCGAGGCAGACGGTTTCACCGCACTCAACACCGCCTCCTCCATCGGCGCGTTCCTGCTCGGCCTCTCCACCCTGCCCTTCCTCTACAACGTCTGGAAAACCGCCAGGAGCGGAGAGCGCGTCGAGGTCGACGATCCCTGGGGGTACGGACGTTCCCTGGAGTGGGCCACCTCCTGCCCACCGCCCCGGCACAACTTCGTCACCCTGCCCAAGGTCCGGTCCGAATCTCCGGCCTTCGACATGCACCACCCCTGGATCGCCGGCCTGGACCAGGCGGAAAGCACGGGTCAGCGGGACGCGCTGGACCCCGGCGGTCACAAGGGTGACCGGAGGTGACCAGCGGTGGCGCCCGTCGTCCGTCTCCCGGCGTCGCGGCGGGGGTGGGGGCCGAGGCGGAGGGCTTCCTGATGGCCCGCTCGCACCGGACCGAGGCAGACCGGGAGGCGCAGCGCCTGTGCGCCTCACTTCCCTGGCTGACAACCGCGCAGGCGGAGGAACTGACCCGTCATTACATCGCGCACCGCATCGCCCTGTCCCGCAGGATGCTCACCGCGACGGTGCATCGTGCCGACGAACTGCGCCGGGAGTACGAGGACCGGTACCAGGAGTTGCGTCGCAGCCTGCTCAGGCGCCACGCCGTCTGGGCGTCCTGCATGCTGGCCTGCGCGGCCGGCGTCGGCGGCGTGCTCGTCGGGGCGGCGCGCTGACCACGAGGCGCTGTGCGGGATCCGGCCCCCACCCCGCCGGATCGTGTGTCTCAGCGTGCACCAGATCCGCTACGGCGTGGATGTCACTCCCTACGACTGGGCATGGAACCTCGGCGGCCTGGTCCTGCTGGCGATCGGCCTGGCACTGGCCCGCCGCGCGGCCCGCCGCGGCCGGGCCGGGTCGAAACCGTGATCCTCGCGCAGGTGCACCCCGGCTCGGCCGCGGTCCCCGGTCCTGCCGAGCTGGTCACCGCGGCGGCCTCACTGGGGGCGGCCGTCCTCTACGCCTCGGCGGCGGTCCGATTGCGGCGCCGCGGGGACGCCTGGCCGTGGTGGCGCGACGTGTCGTTCACCGCCGGTGCTGCGGGGCCGGCATGGGCGGCGGCGGGACCGCTTCCCGGCGGTCCCTTCACCGGCCACATGGTGCAGCACCTGATCGTCGGCATGACGGCCCCGCTGCTGCTCGTCCTCGCCCGCCCCCTGACCCTGCTCCTGCGTACCCTGGCGCCCGGCGCCGGGCGCCGGCGTCTCCTCTCGCCGGCCCACTCCCGCGGGGCGGGTCGACTCCTCTTCCCTCCGTCGGCGGCTCTGCTGGACGTCGGAGGGCTGTGGCTGCTGTACAGCACCGAGGTGTTCACCTCGTCGCAGCACGTGCCGTGGCTCAACGCGCTGATCCACATCCATGTGCGCCGCGCATGCCGTGCTCGCCAAGAGCATGTACGCGGTGGGGCCGCCCGGCACCGACTTCACTGCGGCTGACCTGCACACCGGGGCGCAGGTGATGTACTACGGCGGCGACCTGGTCGAAGCCGCGCCGGCCACCGTCCTGGCCGGTTCCTGGTACGCGGCGACCGGACGTGCCGAACGGCGACGGTGCCGGGCCCGTGGACGCTTGGGTAGAGTCGAGCGGTGCCCGAGCTGAAGCAGTTGCATGCCGACCATGCCCCGGCGGTCCTGGCCTTCGAGCTGGCGAACCGCGGGTACTTCGCCCGCTCGGTCCCCGACCGCGGCGACGCCTTCTTCGACCGTTTCGCCGACCGGTACGACGCCTTGCTGTCCGAGCAGGAGGCCGGGATCTGTGCCTTCCACATACTGGTCGCGGAGGACGGCTCGGTGCTGGGCAGGTTCAATCTGGTCGACATCGAGGACGGCACCGCGGAGGTCGGCTACCGGGTGGCACAGGACGTGTCCGGCCGTGGCGTGGCGACCGCCGGTGTGCGGGAGCTGTGCCGGCTGGCGGTGACGCGGCATGGGCTGCGCACACTGCGGGCGTCCGCGAGCCACGCCAATGCCCCGTCTCAACGGGTGCTGTTCAAGGCCGGGTTCGTCCCCACCGGACCGGCTGACCCGGCCCACCTCAGCGGTGAGCCAGGCACCTGGTATCAGCGCGACCTGACGCTCGATCCGTGAAGCGCCTTCCCGTGGCGCGAGCGACGAGGCCCGCTGAACCTCACTCGTAACGCAGGCGCAGTGACTCGCGTTCGGCCTCCTCGATCTGGTCGACGGTCAGGCCCGGCACGTTCAGTTGGGCCAGGGTCACCTCGGCGCTGGTCGGCTGGGCGTCGGCGGGTGTCCACTGCTCCGGCTGCCAGGCATGGGCGCGCATCAGCGACTTGGGACAGTGCGGAAAGGCCTGTTCGACCTCCACCACGATCGCCGCGACCGGCGGTTTGCCGACGGGCGTCAGCTGCGCGAGCAGCTCCGGACGCGCCGAGACGCAGGCACGGCCGTTGACGCGCAGTGTGGTCGGGCGTCCGGGGATGAGGAAGAGCAGACCGACGCGTCCGGTCTGCAGCACGTTGTGCAGGGTGTCGAGCCGCTTGTTGCCGGTCGCGTCGGGGATCACCAAGGTCCGCTCGTCCAGCACCGAGACGAACCCGGGCGGGCCGCCGCGCGGCGTCACGTCCGCCCTTCCCTCGGCGTCCGCGCTGCCGATGAACACGAGCGAGGAACAGCCGATCAGCGCGCGGGTCTCCTCGGTCAGGTGATCGGTCTCCTTGCGGAGCGCCTGCGGACTCGGCTGAGGGTAGAGCTCGCGCAGCTGGTCCGGGCCGGTGAGTGCGTCCGCCCGGAGAGATTCGAACAGCGCGCCGGCGGCCCCCGTGTCGATCGTCATACGAGTGACCCTAAAGGACCACGATGCCCACGGGCCGTTCGCCCGCCGGCAGTCGGCGGGTGTCGCCCTCGGCGAAGTCGACGACCGTGATGCCGTTCCCGTAGCCGTCGCGGGTGAGGCCGCCTGTGACGTAGGCGGTGCGCTCGTCCGCGAAGACGGCGACGTACTCGTGCGGCCCCTCCGACGGGATCACCCTGTCCCTGTCGTCCTTGGTTCCGGACGGTCAGCGACGGGCCGTCGTCCCGGGAGGGGTCGATCGGGCCGGTGCCGACGGCCAGGAGGAGGCCGGAGGGGGTGAGGACGACGCGTGCTGGTGGATGTCCGCCGTCATCCGCTCGGGGGTGGAACGGCCGTGGCCGGATCGAGTACGACGAGCCGCTCGCCCTCGAACGGCAGCAGCAGTCTGCCGTCGGAGGGGCGCACGGCCGTGTGGCGCGGCTTCAGCCAGGAGCCGAGCCCGCCCTCGGTGCCGTACGGGGCGGCCTCGAGGCGACGGGTGGCGCCCGAGCTCACCTCGAGAACCGTGACGTCGAAGGAGTCGTGGTGGGTCGTGCAGTCCTCGCGGCCGTCCTCCGAGGCGTCGACGGCGAACGGGCGCCTGCCCACCTCGGTGGTTCCGGTGACCTCACGGGTCGTGGTGTCGATGGTCTCGAGGATGCCGTTGCCGGAGGGCACGTTGACGCCGACGTGGACGTGCCCGCCGACGACCAGGCCGTAAGGTGCCTCGCCGACCGTCACCGAGTCGAACGGGCCCTTGTCCGGGTCGACGAAGGTGACGGTGTCGGCGCCGACGTCCGTGATCAGGAGGGTGCCCTCGGGGGGCGGGCCGGCCGGCTCGGAGCCGTGTGTCGCGGGCGCCGAGGCGGACGGGAAGCCGCCCTCTGCGTCCGACCCCTGCGAGGTCCCCGCGGACGTGCAGCCGGCGAGCAGTGCGGCTGAGGCCAACGTGAGGACGAGGATGCGGGCGGTGCGTCTGCTCACGCGGCACGGTGCCGCGAGGCGGCTCACCGTGCGGTCCGGGAGCCTCGGCAGCGGCGTCCGCAACAGGGCGGAGGCCTCGCGCGGAGCACGGATGTGCGGGGTCATGGCGGCTCTCCTGGTGGCGGTCGACGGCCCGTCGAGTCCGGCTGGGGCCGGACGTCGGTGTGGGGCGTCCCTGATGTCCCGCCCCGGCACCCCATCCGGTCCCGGGCCGGCCCCGTGCCCTCGGCGGACCGGCTGGACGCGACGTGCCGACCGGTCGCCGTCCGGGTCATCAGATCGGTGGACCCGCGGGGTCCCCCGTCCGAGGCCGGAGATGAGTGGAGCCGCGTCCCGCGGCAGGGCAGGCTGGACGCATGCGCTTGGCACATCGCTCGCCGCGCCGGCGGAAAGCCGGTGGGCACGGCCGGGTGCTCATCACGCTGCTGCAGTGGCTGCCGTTCCTGATCGCGCTGGTCGTCCTGGTCGTCGAGCTCACACCGGCGCACTTCATCTACACCGGTCCTCTGCTCACCGCCATGCCCGCTCTCGCGGCGGTGACCCTGGGGCCCAGGGGCACCCTTGCGGCCGCGGCCGGTGCCGTGGCGGTGAGCGTCATCACCGCCACGTACAACCACTCCTGGGCCACGCTCCAGGTCCTGACCAATTTCTCGGCGCTGACCCTCGTCTCCGTCGCCGGTTACATCACCAGCGGCGCGGTGCAGACGCGCAGGCTGAGCGAGCTGGAACAGGTACGGCGGATCGCCATGGCGGCCCAGGAGGTCGTCCTGCGGCCGGTGCCGGCGCGGCTGGGCCCGGTGCGGGCGGCCAGCCTCAGTCTCGCGGCCGGGACGCAGGCGCAGATAGGCGGTGACCTGTACGAGGCGGTGCCGACCCGGTACGGAGTCCGGCTGATCGTCGGGGACGTCCGCGGGAAGGGGCTCACGGCGATGCGCGCGGTCGGTGTCGTACTGGGCGCCTTCCGGGAGGCCGCACACTACGAGGACGAGCTGACCGAGGCCATGAACCACTGCTCGGCCGCCCTGCGGCGGGAGGTGGCCGTCGAGGGCGCGTACTCGCAGGAGATCCGCGCGGAAGGGTTCGTCACCGCCGCCATGGCCCAGGTGTCGGACGAACCCGTGGTGCAGATCGTCAACCGTGGTCACGTACCTCCGCTGTTGCTGCGCCGGGGCAGGGTGCACACGTTGCTGCCCGGGTCGTTCCTGCCACCCCTGGGCCTGGAGGATCTCGCCGACGGCCCGGTGGGCGGGGCGGACAGCTATCCGTTCGTGGCCGGTGACCGTCTGCTGCTCTACACCGACGGTGTGAGTGAGGCCCGCGACCGCGACGACACCTTCTTCCCGCTGGAGCACACCATGGAGCGGATCCGCGCCAGCACGACGCCCCAGGAGTTCCTGGAAGAACTGCACCGGGCGCTGCTGCGCCACACCGGAGGACGCCTGACGGACGACGTGGCCATGATCCTGGTCGACCGGCTGCCGTGAGAAGGGTCCGTGGTGTCCGGGGATCGTGACGGGGAACCCGGCAGACACGGGCTTGCGAAGCGTCCGGTATGGGATCAGGAGCGACAGGACCGACGATGACGGACCGCGTCTTCACGATCGGGCACTCGACACGCAGTTTCGACGAAGTGCTCGGCCTGCTGCGAGGGAACGGGGTCACCTGCCTGGTCGACGTCCGGTCGTTCCCTTCGTCCAGGAAGCACCCGCAGTGGAACCAGTCCGCCGTCGTCGACGCCCTGCCACCCGACATCGGGTACCGCTGGATCCGTGAGCTGGGAGGCCGCCGTCATACGCCCGCAGGCGTGCCGAGTGTGAACGGGGCATGGCAGGTCAAGGCCTTTCGGGACTACGCCGACCACATGAGCACCGAAGCGTTCGCGAAGGGGCTCGCCGAACTGCGGGAACTGGCCCGGCACGAACGGCCCGCGATCATGTGCAGTGAAGCGGTGCCTTGGCGCTGCCATCGCCGGTTGATCACGGACGCGTTGATCGTCTCCGGCACGGAGGTCGTCCACATCATGTCGAGCACGTCGGCCAAGCCGGCCGTCCTGAGTCCCCACGCGAAGGTCAGCAACGGCACCCTGACCTATCCCCCGGCCGGCTGATGCCCGGTTCGCACCTGGTCGAGGACGTCCGGGAGACGGTCGCCGGCATACCTCCCGGTTCGGTCGCCTCGTACGGCGACGTCGGCGAAAGAATCGGTGCCGGCCCGCGGCAGGTGGGACGCGCCATGAGCCTGCTGGACGAGAACGTGCCGTGGTGGCGTGTGGTGTACGCCGACGGTACCCCCGCCTCCTGTCACGGCGGGCGTGCGCCCGAACTGCTGCGCGAGGACGGGACACCCATGCGTGGTGAGCGGGTGGACATGGCCCGTGCGCGGCACCGATGGCCCGCGTGACCGCCCAGGGCGTTGTGAGGGCCCAGTCGTCGGGGAGCCACCGGTTCCCGTCCGCGCGCCGTCGCGGCTCTGGACGCCCACGTCTCCCTGCTCTTCGGCAAGTCCGGGCCGCACCCGTCGAATTCCGCGCGTGTGGAACACTGCCGTGGTGCCCACCTGGATAACGCCGCGCCGACTTGGCGTCGCCGCGGTTCTGTACGCCGTCTTCATCGGCGGCTGGTATCTCGGCCAGCCCCTCCCCCACGTCGGCTGCCCCACGGCCGAGGTGGCGGCCACCTACGATGTGCCGGCGGTCGGAGAGCCCGGCGACGTCTCCGACGACCTGAACCGGTCGTTCGGACAGTTCGGGGAGGTCTTCACCACCGACATCGTCTCCATCGACGGGGTCGTACCGTGCGAGCCCTGGACAGGTCGCCCTCGTCTCGTCGCCTGGCTCGTCGGCGACTGGCGCTGAGAGCGTCGCAGCCAGGGGTGGAGCTGCGACCGGCCGTGGCGGGACCCGTCGGCGAACGGTCCATTATGGGCGTGTACATGCAAGCATCTGCCGTACCAGGCCCCGTCGCCCCTCCCCCGCCCGTCACGCCCGCCCGCGGGAGGGGTCCGGTGGTCACGGCTCCGCCGGCCGGGCAAGGAGGGCGAGCAGGCTCTGTGCCGCTTCGCGGGCGCCTGCGACCTGGCCGAGGCCGCCCTGCTGCGGGGACTCCTCCTACGCCCCTCTCGCCGCAGCCGTCACCCGGGCACACCACCGCCGGCGCCAGGTCTTCGAAGTGGGCGCCGAGGTGGAGAAGGACCTGGCCGAGCCTGTGACTTCTGCGACGGCCTCTGAGCCTCCCGGGCCGGGACGTCGAGACCGGTGCGGCCGGTCCGCGGCGCCCCGGCGGTGCGGGTCACTCGGACACGTTCAGTACCAGCTTGCCGCGGGTGCGGTTGGTCTCCCCCTGGCGGTGAGCCTCGGCTGCCTGATCCAGCGGGAACACGCGCTCGACCTCCACGCGGAGCGCGCCCGCGTCGACCAGGCCGGCAATGGTGGTGAGGGCCGCGCCGTCCGGCTCGACCAGAACGGGGCTCGTGCGCACCCCGGCCCGCGCGGCCGCGTCGGCGAGCTCTGCGGAGACTCCGCCGGGGACGGAGACGACCAGGCCGCCGGGCCGGGTCACCGCCACCGAACGGACATCGGTGGCTTCCTGGGCGCCGACCAGGTCGATGACGACATCGACCTCACCGGCCACGTCCTCGAAGCGCTGCCGGCTGTAGTCGATCGTCTCGTGGGCGCCCAGCTCCTTGAGCCAGGCGTGCCGGGACTCACGGGCGGTCGCCACCACTTCGGCACCGAGATGCCGGGCGATCTGCACCGCCAGATGTCCCACTCCGCCGGCTCCGGCGTGCACCAGAACCCGCTGACCGGCCTGGACGTGCGCCGTGTCGACCAGGGCCTGCCAGGCGGTGAGCGCGGCGAGCGGCAGGGCCGCGGCCTCGACGTGCCCGACCGAGGCGGGCTTGCGCGCGAACTGGCGCGACGGGGCCGTCACATACTCGGCGTAACCGCCGGCCGGGCGCGGGAACCAGGGCATCGCGTACACCTCGTCACCGGGTGCCAGCGTGGTGACGCCGAAGCCGACCTCCTCGACGACGCCGGAGACGTCCCACCCGAGGATCAGCGGCAGCGTCTGCAGTCCCGCCATGCCCTGTCCGGCCCGGGTCTTCCAGTCCACCGGATTGACCCCGGCGGCGTGCACGCGCACCAGCACCTCGGTGGGCAGTGGTGCGGGACGCGCGACCTGTCCCACCGTCAGCACCTCGGGGCCGCCGAATTCGCCGACGGTGACCGCACGCATGGTGTGCTCGCTCATGCTCTCCTCGCTCGTGTCCGCAGTGTGTGTCTGCCTCGGACCGTGGACGGGCCCGATGAGCACAGCCTCGCCCCCGCGCCGGGAACGCCGTGAGTGGCCGGAGGGCCACCTGTCGTACCATTCGGGCCATGGTGCACCGCATTGCCGTACTCGCGCTCGAGGGCGTCCTGACCATGGACCTCGGCATCGCCGCACGCGTGTTCAACGCGGCCCGCGGTCCTGACGGAGCACCGCTGTACTCGGTGCGGACCTGCTCGCTCGGCGGCAGGCCGGTGCGCACCGGTGAGGGTTTCCGCATCGTCGTGGACGACGACGAGTCTTTCCTGGAACGTGCGGACACCGTGGTGGTCGCCACCCAGGAGCCGGAAGAGCGTCTGCTCGCCACCGGCGAACTGCCCGACGACGTCGCCGCGGCCTTCGCACGGATCAGCCCCCGCACCCGCGTCGTCAGCCTGTGCACCTCGGCCTTCCTGCTCGCCGCCGCCGGGCTGCTGGACGGTCTGCGAGCCACCACCCACTGGGCGCTCTGCGACCCGTTCGCCCGGCTCTTCCCGCGGGTCGTGCTCGATCCGGACGTCCTGTTCGTCGACAACGGCCGCATCCTGACCGCGGCCGGCGGGGCAGCCGGCATCGACGTGTGTCTGCACCTGATCCGCCGGGACCACGGGGCGGCGGTGGCCGGGGCGGCGGCACGCCGGTGCGTGGTCGCACCGTGGCGCGAGGGCGGCCAGGCGCAGTTCATCGAGTATCCGGTGCCGGAGGACACGAACCGTTCCACCTCGGCCACCCGCCAGTGGGCGCTGGACCGGCTGGACCAGCCCCTCACGCTGGACGACCTCGCTCGGCACGCGCACATGAGTGTGCGCACCTTCACCCGGCGGTTCCGCCACGAGGTGGGCACCAGCCCTCAGCAATGGCTGCTGCAGTGCCGGCTGAACCAGGCGCGTCGTCTCCTGGAGTCCACCGAGCTGACCGTCACACGCGTGGCCGCCGTCAGCGGGTTCGGCGATGCCGTCGCACTGCGCAAGCACTTCTACACCCACCTCGGTTTGTCACCGCTGGCCTACCGCCGGGCCCACAACGCTCCGAGCCCGACGGAAGCGGTACGTCCCGCCTCGTAGCCCGGGCCGCGCGCCGGTGTCAGTCCGCGCCCACGTTCTGCCGCCCTCCCGGCGTCGCTCGCCGGACGAGCCGGCCAAGGACCTGGATCTGTCGTCCGGGGACACCACGTCCAGGCGCTCGGCCTTCTGGAGCATGCTGACGCTGTCCTCGGCCATCGCGGCCGCCGGTGTCCTCACGGACTCGACGGCCACCGTGATCGACGCGATGATCATCGCACCGCTGTCGACACCGATCATGGGCATCGCGCTCTGCTTCGGCCACGACCTCACCAGCCAGACCTGGACCGTCGATCTGCGAAAGACAGCGGCGCAGAGAAAGCCGGTTGCCGCGACGGCGCTCCCGCGGCGTACCCTGCGCCCGTGGGACTGCGGTTCGAGACGCGCCGGTCCGACTCCCCGTGGGTCGACACCGTGTGGACATGCACCAGCGCTCAGGTCACGGCGATGACGTCGGTGGCCGGAGCACGCCTGGGCCTGGTGTTCTGGGAACAGGACGGCCGGGCGTGCGCGGGCGTCACCGGTCCGGAGACCCGTACCGGCACGGCACCGGTGCCGGAAGGAGCGCACTTCGTGGGCATCGAGTTCGCCTTGGGCACCTCGCTGCGGACGGTGCCCATGCCCGCGTTGGTCGACGGCGGCATCGAACTCCCCGACACCACTCGGCGCACGTTCCGGCTGGACGGCGGGCGCTGGGAGACGCCCGGCCCCGACGATGCCGAGGCACTGGTCGAGCGTCTCGTCCAGGCCGGGGCCGTGGTCCGTGACCCGCTCGTCGCCGATGTGCTGCGGGGCCACCGCCCGGCCGTCTCGGGGCGCACGGTCGAACGCCGGTTCCGCGCCGCGACCGGGCTGACGCGGGGCGCGGTCAGACAGATCGAGCGGGCCCGCACGGCGGCGGAACTCCTGGCGGCCGGAGACCCGGCCGGCGACGTCGTCGCCAAGCTCGGATACTTCGACGAGCCGCACCTCGCCAGGGCGCTGCGCTCCTACGTCGGACGCACCGCCCGACAGCTGCGCGAGGGCGCCGGCGGCTCGATCGCCCTCGATGTGGATCAGCGCCTGACGTCGTAGACCAGCTTCAGGATCCCGTTCGAGTAGTTCTCCGTCTCCCGCAGCGCAAGCATCTGCTTGGCCCGGTCGGCCCGGCCGAACAGGCTCTTGCCGGCACCGAGCAGCACGGGGAACACCAGCAGGTTGTACTGGTCGATCAGACCCTCGTCGGACAGCCGTCGGGCCAGCTCCGCGCTCCCGTGGATGAAGATCGCGCCGCCCTCTTGCTCCTTGAGGGCGGCGACGTCCTCCGTCGAGCGGAGAATCGTCGTCGGTCCCCACCCGTCGACGAGGGCGTCGTCGGGCAGCGTGGTAGACACCACGTACTTGGGCAACTCCTTGTAGGCGGCGTGGTCCTGAGAGTCCGGCCAGACAGGCGCGAAAGCCTGGTAGCTGCGGCGGCCGAACATCAGCGCCGTCGTGTCGGCGAGCTCCTCGCCCTTCAGCGACCAGGCCTCCTCGACGAAGTCGAGGTCCTTGAACACCCAACCACCACTGCGGTGCTCCTCCCCCGGCCCGCCGCCGGGCGAATCCACGACGCCGTCGAGCGACATGAAACCGGTGTAGACCAACTTGCGCATGGCGCGTCTCCTCGGGCTCGGATGGCCAACTGCCGGGTTCACGCTAATTCGCGGACACGGCGGCCGTCTTGGACAGAAACGACAGCGGCCTTTCCTTTGCACATGCACCTTTTGTCTGCAAGCATCGATAGCAGGAAGCACTGTGCGCATGTGGCGCCGTACCTCATACGTGATACGTGCGCCCCGGCAGAGCCGGCGCATACAACCGGGCGCCGTCCCGTCTGCCCCCCCAGTAACCGTGTCTCCGACACGACCGCCACCATCGAACAGGCCAGGAGGCGGATCATGGCCACGGCGGAACTCGCTTCCGATCGAGAGTCGGACTATCTGTCACAGCTGACAATGGCCGCAGCGCGGTATGCGAACCGAAGCGAACGGCGCGAACGGAACCAGTCCGTGGTCGCGACACGCGGCCCGCTCTACGCGGACGAACCCGAGCGGGTCGAGAAGCGGCTGGCACGTCTCGGCGCGGACTGGGCCATGGTCCGGGCGATCGAGCGGACGCCGACGGAACCCGCCAGCAGCGCGGGCAGCACCCTTCAGCTTCCCCCGGAGACCTTCACCAGTGAAGTGCTGGGACTGGAGCGCCTGATCGGCCGCAACAATCTCACTCCCGTCGCGTTCCTCGAGCACGGGGCCCGGGCTGCCCGCTCGGTCGGCCGGATCACCATCAGCGGGCCGGGAGGCGGGCACGGCACCGGATTCATGGTGTCCCCCTGCCTGCTGCTCACCAACAACCACGTGCTGCGCGGCACGGAGGAGGCCGGCCGCAGCAAGGTCGCGTTCGCGTTCCAGGACGGCATCGACGGGAGCCCGCTCGTTCCGGCGGTCTTCGCGCTGGAGCCCTTGCGGTTCTTCGTCACCGACCGCGCGCTGGACTACACCCTCGTCGCTGTGACCCCGCGCGGTGTGCAGGGCGAGGACCTGTCGTCGTTCGGCCGGCTGGTCCTCAGCGAGGCCGAGGGGAAGGTCGTCGTCGGAGAGTTCGTCAACATCATCCAGCACCCGCGGGGCGAGCCCAAGCAGATCGCTCTGCGCGAGAACCAGATCGTCGACGTGCTGGAACGGTTCCTGCACTACGAGTCCGACACGCGTGAAGGCTCCTCGGGTTCCGCGGTCTTCAACGATCAGTGGGAGGTCGTCGCGCTCCACCACTCGGCGGTCCCGAAGACCGACGCCGCGGGCCGGCCACTGAGCGTCGACGGCACCGTGTGGCGGCCGGACATGGGCGAGCAGCAACTGGCCTGGCGGGCCAACGAGGGGGTACGGATCAGTCGCGTGCTGCGGGCCCTGCACGAAGTGCCCCTGTCCGGTGAAGCGGCCCGGCTGCGGGACGAGGTGTTCACGACGGGGCTGACTCCGCCCCCCACGGAGAGCGCCCTTCCGTCGCCCTCCCCCAACGGCGGGCCCACGCTGCAGGGGACCGACGGATCACCGGCACAGACACAGGAACGGACGCACGTGGCCGACGGCACCGTCCACCTCACCCTGCCGCTGCGCATCACCGTCGGCTTCGGCACAGCCCCTGCTGCGCGGACCGCTCCCTCGGCACCGCCGCCCGCGCTCCCCGCCATGCCGGGCGGCGCACCCCGGCCGCCCGCACGCCCGGACGTCATGACCGCCGTGGAGAAGGACGTCGACGCGGCCCTGGCCAGTCACCGGCTCGCGCAGGAACGCCCCTACTACGACCGGACCGCGGACCACGCCGCCCGCGAGGCGTACTACGCGCACGTCGGCACCGGCGACGGTGATGCGCTGCGCCGCGCGCTGACCACGCTGCTGACCGAGACCCACGGGCCCCAGCCGAGGTACAAGCCGATGAGGCTGGTCTACCCCTGGGTCGACCTGCACAAGGACGGCCGGCTGCGCAGCATCTACTCGGGCAAGGACTTCTCCGCCGAGGAGCTCATACGCTCCGACGCGGCCGTGGCAGAGGCCCGCCTGGCCAGGGTGCAGGAATTCATGTTCCAGGAGAGCACGGCGGGGCCGGCCGAGTTCGAGGCGGAGTTCGACGCGCTGGAGGCATCCCTGCCGTTCAACTGCGAGCACGTGGTGCCGCAGTCGTGGTTCGCGAAGCAGGAGCCGATGCGGGGCGACCTGCATCACCTGTTCGCGTGCGAGGTCGGCTGCAACAGCTTCCGTGGGAACTTCCCCTACGCCGACTTCCCCGACTTCGAGGAAGCGGTCCGCGACGCCTGCGGGATGCGGGAGAGCACGGGTTTCGAACCGCAGGACGGCAAGGGCGCGGTCGCCCGTGCCACGCTGTACTTCCTCCTCCGCTACCCGGGACAGGTCGGCGACGTGGCGCGCGAGTTCCCCGAGGACCGGCTGCCGGTCCTGCTGCGGTGGCACGAGAGCGAGCCGGTCTCCGAGTACGAACTGCACCGCAATGCGGCCGTCGCGGAGGTCCAGGGAAACCGGAACCCGCTGATAGACCATCCGGAGTGGGCACGCGAGATCGACTTCACCGGCGTATGGCCCTGAACGCAGCGGCGTATGGCCCTGAACGCAAAGGCCCGGCACACCACGGGGCGCGGCGCCTACCGGAACCAGCCTCGCAGCCCGTCCCCACGAGGCAGGTCGCCGCCGCAGAGTGACGCCCGCACGGCGAGTCGCTCGGGAAGCATCCGGGCGAACCGCGGCGAGGGGGCGACACCCAGTTCCTTGCTCAACAACCGGCAGAACGCGTTGTAATGGCGCACGGCCTCGCTGACGTTGCCCTCCGCCAGATGCGCCGACACGATGGCCCGGTGCGCGCTCTCCCTCAGGGGTTCCGCACGGACGCCCGCCCAGGCGGCCTCCATCCCCAGCGCCGTTCTGCCCTGCCGTATCAAGGCCTCGGCCAGCATGTCGAGTGCGTTCAGGCGCAGTTGCCGCAAGCGTTCACGTTCCAGCAGGACCCAGTCCTCGTCCCATCCCGGCAGCAGATCCTCACCTGTGAGGAGCTTCAGGGGCGGCCGGGTGCGGAAGGACGGGCCGCAGTCCTCCACCACGTCGAGCGCCGTCTGCTGAAGGGCGTGGACGTCGACGTGCAGGGCCGAGGTGACCAGCAGTGAGTCGCCGCAGCACCCGATCAGGGGCGGCTCGCCGTGCGGCATCTTCCACAAGGTGGTGCGCAGGCTGCCCCGGGCATGCTCCTCGGTCACCTCGGGCCACAACGTGCCGGCGAGGACCGTGCGGGGGACCCGGCCTCTCAGCGCCATGAACGCCAGCAACCGCTGCCCGTTGCGGCACAGTTCGACGGTGCCGGTGCCGAGTTCCAGCCGGAACTGGCCGAGCAACCGCAACTGGGGAGGGGACACCAACCTCATCGCCTCGCTCACAGGGTGCTGCGTGAGCGCGCCTCCGAACGCCGTCCCTTACCAGTTTCGGGCCCGAATCCGCCCTCTGCAACCGATGACGTCAGGATGACGTCGCGTTGACGCCGACTCCGTAGCGTCGAACGTGACAGATCCGTCGGCGACTTCCCCCACGCGCGGTGACGCCCTGAGCGACGAAAGGACACGGGTTCGCCATGGTCGCTTTGTCCAATGTCCAGTTCGGCAAGAGGAACGAGGATGTGCGCACCGTGCAGAAGGCGCTCATCGCCCGCGGCCACAAAATACCGAATGGAGCCACCGGCTTCTTCGGCAAGGAGACCAAAGCAGCCTATCGGGCCGAACAACTCGCCCAGCGCCTCACCGACGCCGACGGTGTCCCCGGCTGCACGTCGCTGACCGCGCTCGGCCGCCGTGCCGGCTTCGCCGTCGACTGCAAGGGTGCCGCACCCGGCACCGGGCTCAGCGGCACTTCCGGCAAGGGTCGTGTGCCGTCGCCCGTCCCCGGCCACAAGGTCACCTTCGGCTTCTTCGCCCGAGGGCCCTACGCCTGGAAGCCCGACGGTGTCGGACGGCACACCGGACAGGACTTCGCCGCCGATTCCGGCGTTCCCGTGGTCGCGGTGCGCAAGGGCACCATCGCCTGGTCGAACAGCAAGGGCGGGGCGTACGGCCAGTGGATCGGTTTGAAGGCCGACAACGGCCACGTCTACACCTACTGTCATCTGTCGCAGCGCCAGGTGAGGACGGGGCAGAAGGTCTCCGCCGGTCAGCGGCTCGGCGCGGTCGGAAAGACGGGCAACTCCACCGGGCCGCACCTCCACTTCGAGATGTCCAAGGGCTCCAGCTGGTCCTACGGCAACGTGGCGAAGCCGAGCTGGTGAGCAGTCGCGGGAGCTTTCATGACTCAGCACAATCCCCACCCGGTTCCCACGGAGCCCGGAGTGTTCGTACCCGTCGAGGTCAGGGGCTGGCAGGACGGCTACGACGCGGGCATCAGCTCACCCCCGCACACTCCCCGGACACCCAGTGTCCGCGATCCGGACTACATGCATGCCTGGGCCGAGGGTGCCGCGGCGGGCAACGCCGACGGGAGGACCGAGGGCTGGCGCTGGGCGTACTTCAACGACAGGCCCCGGCCCGATCCCGGCGGTGCGGGCGGCTCCTACGAGGTCCGGGACAGCGGCGAAGGCGGGCACGCCCGCGGCGGGGCCTTCCCGCAGAGCTGGGCCTGCGTGGGGGAACTGCCCCTTCTGACGGTGCTGGAACAGTTCGCACCCGGTCTGCACGGCAGGGAGGGGCTTACGGGAAGGCAGCTCGCCGGGGCGTGCACGGACAAGGGCGTCACACGGTTGTACCTGCCCGTGAGCGTGCACTCGTCCGGAGCCGCCCAGGAGCCCACCGGTGATCCGCTCACCGACGCGGGCTACTGGCACGGCACGGTCCGTGAGTCTCTGGACGAGGCCGCGCCTGAGGCCATCGACCATGTGAGCGTCCGCGTGGTCCGCTTCGCGGCGCTCCTGCGCTACGAGCCGGCCGCCGAGCACCACTTCTTCGACCTCCTGCCGGTGAACGGTCAGCTGCCTTGGACACGCCGCGGCCGAGTACCGGCGACCGGAGCCGGAGGAACCGTTCGACTCCATTCGACCCAGGCTCCCGGAGGAACATCATGACGGCCCTGACCGAAGACACCACACCCGACTTCATCCGGCATGCCGCGGAGTCGGTTCGCTCCCACCTCGCCGCTTCACGTCCGTTGGGGAGCTTCCTCGAACAGGCGGGGACTCTCACTCCGGAGGAGCGCCGTCTCATCGTCGATCAGGCACTCGTCCTGCTGGACCAGAACTATGTCCACCTGCCGCTCAAGACCGCGATGCACGCCGTGAATCCGGTCCAGCGCCTGCGCGTGCTGCGCCGGCGCCTGGAACGGCAGACCCCGCAGACGATGCCTCCGGAGTGGAGCTTCCACGCCGAGATGTCGGAGATCTTCCACTCGGTCCGTGACCTGCACACCAACTACCTGCTTCCTGAGCCCTTCGCGGACAGGATCGCCTTCCTGCCCTTCCTCGTCGAGCAGTACACGGACGCGCAGGGACCGCACTTCATGGTCACGCACGTGGCCGAGGGCTTCTCCGCACCCGGCTTCGTCCCCGGCGCCGAGATCACGCACTGGAGCGGCATCCCCATCTCGGCAGCCGTCGACCTCAACGCGGCCCGGTTCGCCGGCAGCAACGCTCCCGCCCGGCGCAGCCGGGGCGTTCAGTCACTCACCGTACGACCGCTGCGCATCCACCTGCCTCCCTTCGAGGAGTGGGTGACCGTCAGCTACCTCGACGACAGCGGCACACCGCACGAGCTGCGGGAGAACTGGAGGATCGTGGAGAACCTGCCTCCCATGGTGGACGCGGACACGATCAGCACCGCAGCCCTGGCTCAGGGTCTGGACCTCGACGCGGACGAGACCGGCCGGGCCAAGATTCTGCTCTTCGCCCCTCGGGTCGTCACGCAGGAAGAGGCCATCCGGGCCGACGAACCGGTACCCGAGCTGCGCGGGGACGAGATCGCCACGACCATGCCCAAGGTGTTCAAGGCCCAGCAGGTGACGACGTCCTCCGGACGGTTCGGCCACATCCGTATCTTCACGTTCGGCGTGGACGACCCGGTGTCGTTCCTCCGGGAGTTCGTCCGGCTGATCGGCCGACTGCCCCAGGACGGACTCATCGTGGACGTCCGTGACAACGGCGGCGGGCACATCCACGCGGCCGAGTTCGCCCTGCAGGTCCTCACCCCCCGGCGGATCGTCCCCGAGCCGGTGCAGTTCATCAACACCCCGCTCAACCTGCGCATCTGCCGCAGGCATCAGGACTCCTCCGGCGTCGGCCTGGGTGCCTGGGTCCCCTCCATGGAGCAGGCCGTCGAAACCGGGGCGACCTTCTCGAGCGCCTTCCCCCTCAGTCCCGAGGACGGCGCGAACGCCATCGGGCAGCAGTACTTCGGGCCGGTGGTGCTCATCACCAACGCGCGCTGCTACTCGGCCACCGACATCTTCGCCGCCGGATTCCAGGACCACGGGATCGGCCCTGTGCTCGGCACCGACGAGAACACCGGCGCCGGCGGAGCCAACGTCTGGACCCACAAACTCCTCTCCGACCTCCTCGCAGGCGACCGGGACACGCCCTACGCGCCACTGCCGAAGCGAGCCGGCATGCGCGTGTCCATCCGCCGCACCCTTCGGGTCGGTGCCCTGTCCGGCACTCCCGTGGAGGACCTGGGCGTCGTCCCCGACGAACTGCACCGGATGACCCGCCGGGACCTCCTGGAGGACAACGCCGACCTCTTCGACCGGGCAGGACTGCTGCTCAAGGACCGGGAGCCGCACACCGTGTCCGTCACGGACGTCGTCGCGGTCGACGGATCCGTGAAGCTCACGTTGCAGACGGCGAACGTCGATCGCCTGGACGTCTACGTCGACCAGCGTCCCCAGGCGTCGGTCGACCTCGTCGACGACCAGGCAGAGGTGTCGGTTCCCGCCGCGGCGCCCGCTCGCGCAGCCCGCATCGACGGCTACGAGGCGGGCCGGTTGGTCGCCAGCAGGACACAGGCGCTTCCCTGATGCGGACGCCACGTCACGTCTCGGCGTGCAGGTGGTCGAAGTACTGTTGAATCCCGGTACCGGCGAGATCCTCTCGGCGGCGGGCAAGGAGTCCACCGGCTCCCGGGAGGCCCGTTCAGCGACGGCGGCCGTCGTCGTGCCGGTGACGATCACGCCGGTGGCCGTCACGGTTCCGTTGATCGCCGAGCAGAGGGACGGTGTCGCAGTACACGACCCGCCCGGGAGTGGTGGGCGGGGTGCCCGCGTCGGGCGGTATGCCGTCGGTCTCCATGACCAGCAGGCGGAGTCGGTCCCGCGGCACGCCGGACGGCAACGGGACCTGCCCGACGTAGGACGGCCTTCGTGTGGACGCGGCGTCGATCGAGGTCAGCGTCACGGTCGTGTCGTGGAGCGTGACCCAGGCGAGGTCCTCGTCGGGAACGGCGGTGCGGCGCTGCACGGTGGCCGTGATCCGGGGCGGCGGGGAGTCGACCGGATCGTACGACGGGCCCGTGACGCTGACGGTGGGCACGTCGTCCAGCCGCACCCGGAGTTCACGGTCGGGCAGTGTCTGGACCAGATCGCTGACGACGACCGGTGAGATCTCCGCGTCCGGGATCGAGTTCGGCTGGTAGCGGACCAGAGCCAGCCGCGCGAACGGCAGATACGTGTCCCCCGTGTCGAGGTCCAGATCGCAGAACCAGCGGTTCCCCTCGGGATCGAACTGCGGCGGGAAACCCACCACGGTGACCGTGGGTGACGGCTGAGTTCCGGGCGCGGGCCTGACGTTCTCGGCGTGCCGCACCGCGTTGGTGAACGTCGACACCGTGGGGGCGACGACGTCGGCGGAGCGGTGGATCGGGTCACGGCCCATCACCGTCACGCCCAGGCCGTCCGTGGCAGTGCTGCCGGCTCCCGGTACCGGGCCGACCACCACCCCGAGGAGTTCGCCGTCTCCGGAGGAGAACCAGGGACGCTGGAGGAACACCCGGATCCCGCGGCCGTTGCGTCGCCGGACGACCGTCCCGGGTTCGCCTTCGACGGTCTCGAAGGACAGCGTGGGTACGCAGTACAGCACTCTCGGAGCGGTGGGCGGGGCGCTGCTGGGTATCGAGTGCACCACAGCCGTGCCCCGCACGGTCAGCGCGGTCGCGTCGTCCTCGGCGAGCCGGGACGGGAAGTAGTCGCCGAACCTGGTTCCGGCCACCGGGTGATAGAGCACCCGGCGATGCTTGGTGTCGCCGAACTCGTGCTTCTTCGGTTCCGTCCGTTTCGGTTCCGTCCGTTCCGGGTCCGTCCGTTCCGGGTCCGCCGCCTTTTCGGTGGTCCGGGTGTCGAAGGTGAGGGTGCCGTCCACGAGGGTGGCGGGTTCGGAGTCCGTGTCTTCGTCGGCGGGCAGCGTTGCGGTGAGGAGATCGAAGACCGGCGTGGTCATCGGCCGTTCGGTACGGCCTTCGTCGCCTTCGTCGACCACTTCCGTCCAGTTGGCGACGACTTCGATCCGATCGGTACTGCCCTGGTCCAGCTTGATCGTCCCGGCGACGTGCTCGGCCGTGGCGCCGGCGGGACGAGGCGCTGTGGCTCGCAGGTCCAGGACGGGTTGTTTCAATGGCCGCTGCACGGCATGAACGAGGGTGATTTCCTGGCCGGGTGTGAACATCCAGTGGCGCCCTGCCGCGGCCAGGTCCAATGCCCTGGATGCCAGCTGCCGCTCCTCCTCCTGCAGTGCCGCCAGCTCCCGCAGGGCCGCGTTCTCACCGTCCTCCTCTCCGTTCTGCGGCACGGGTCCCGGTGCCGCCGGTGGACCGGGCTGCTCCCTGCACCAGGCGGCCAGGCCCATCAGCGTCTCGTCGAACCGGATGGCGGAGCACACCCGCACGGTGGCCACTCGCCCCTTGGGCAGTGAGACCGTCAGCACGCGTGACGACTCGTCGAAGTGAGGTGGAGCGTTGCCTTCGGCGAGCCTGAGCCGGAACGACCGGGGCCGGTGCCAGTCGCTTCCTTCCCACGGCACCTCGAACGGCTTGCCTTCCTCCATGCCCGGCAGGCCCAGCAGCAGAGTCCCCTCAGCCATGGGTTCGCGCAGGTAGGGAAGGTCGATCTGTTCACCTCCGTGCCGAGCGGTTGCCACGGGGTGATCGGGGTCGGCGGCGGGCGAGTCGACCCGCTGCACCTCCACGTCGGGAGCCGGATCGTTGAGGGAGCCGCTCTCGCGGGATGCCAGCGCGTAGCCGGCCTCCCTGGCGGCTCGGTCGGGAGAACCGATGGCCCCGTCGAGCAGCCCGTGCCGCTCCACACACTGCAGCGAGGCGTTGGGGGCCACCAGGTGCCGTTCGTCGACACCGCTGAAGGGAGTGTGGTCGCCTGTCGTGACCAGGGGTGAGCTGTTGAGGTCGACGGCGTACTGTTCTGCGGTCCGGGCCGGTTCCGTGCCCCGGCTGCTCCCGGCCGTCCCGCCGGATGCTCCGGCGGCAGCGTCGCAGTCGACGGCGAATCCGCTCTTGCGGCCGAGTTCCGTCAGGGACCGACAGCCGGGTATGCCGTCGGCGTCCCGACCACGGAAGCCCTGCTCGCGCTGTTCGGCGGCGTAGGCCTCCCCGGTCTGCGGCCCGAAGTGCCCCGTGGCACCGGCGGGAATGGGGTGGTTGCGGGCGATCAGGGCCTGCTGGACGAGACGTATGTCGTCGTTCGTCCGACCGGGCCGCACGTTGGCCAGCACGACGATCCGCGCACCGGGGTCGGGGGACGCGCCGCCGGCCGGGCCCGGTTCGCTGCCCGGGGTGCTCCGGATGACCATCCGGAACGCCGAGGCACCCTCGTCGAGATGCAGTCTGGGCGCGACGGCAGGTGCCGGCACGGACTCGAACCTGCGGAACACCAGGGGCCCGCCCGCGGGCAGCACCCAGTCGCCGCTGTCCTCCCGGTCCACCAGGGCGTTCGCTTCGCCCAAGGTGAGGCCGTTGCCTGCCAGGTCGACCGTGCGCAGCCGTACCCGGTAGCCACGGCCGAACCTCAACCGGGGCAGCGAGCCCTTCTGCACCCTGGTCTCGATCTCCAGCGGGAGGTGCGTCTGTGCCTCGTTCGCGGGTTCGACGACCTCGTCGGGCGCTCCGTCCCCGATGCCCAGGACCCGCCCGGGGCGGGGAGCCGACAGGGACCAGCCTTCCCAGGTCGTGATCCGTTCAGGGATGCGCAGTTCGCCGCTTTCTGCACCTTCCGGCGAGGACACCAGGTTGACCTGGAAGAACCCCTCGTCGGACACCGTGAGGAGCGGCTCGTCCTCGCCGGGCGAACGGTATGCGACGGTGCGTGCGTGCAAGGAGTACCAGCGTGCACGGGAGTCGTCCCAGACGTCCATCCGGTGGCCCCTGACCAGGTCGTCGGCACAGAGGTCGGGCATGGCCGGAGAGTCCGCGCGGTTTGTGCCCTGGCCGTCCACCGCCTGTTGCTGCGCCGCCAGCGCGGCGGCGGCTGCGTCGTTGTGCTGGGCCGCCTCGGCGAACTCGTCCTTGAGTGCCCCTTTGCGATCGTCCCTGACCAGGGAGATCCCCTGGGTGCGGACCGGAGCCAGCCCTTTGGTCTCGGGTGACGGATCGTTCGGATCCGGTACGGCGCCACCGGTCTCGGCGGGGTCCCGGGCGAGGTCCGCCAGCTGCAGCGCGGCGGCGTCGATGTTGGCCTGCTCGAGCGAGAAGTCCGCTTCCGGCAGCGCCACGAGACCGAGCGCCGGAGAGCCCAGCGGGTCGGCGTCGGGGTCCCGGGCGGCGGCGACGAACAGCTTGCGGTCGGGCAGGAAGACGTAGCGGGTACGCGGGGGCAAGTCCTGCGAAGCCGGTCCGAGTGCGGACTCCCAGTGCGGCACCACGCTGATGAAGTGATCGCCCGGGGAGACGGGTATGTGCTCGGTCGGCAGGAGGAAGTCCAGGATCAGGCCGAGCCGCCGGAGCAGCGCCGGGTGGTCGCCGAGTGAGGTCAGCATCTGGTGGAAGTCCGGCTCGGGTTTCTCCGGTGCGGGATCCTGTCGGGCCTCGCCGCTCGCGAGCGTCGGTGCGCTCTGGACCGCTGGGCGGTGGAAGGCCGCCATGTCGCCGAGAGCTTGGCGCATGTCGTCGGCCTGGCGGGCGAGTCCGGGCTTCTCGGAGTTCATCATCCCCCGTATGAGGGATCTCATTTCGGGGGGCTGCTCCGGGGACTTGCTCGCCGCTGCCCGGTAGAACGTCCGGGTCGTGCGGGCGGCAGCCTCGGCCGAGTAGGTGCGGGCCCTTTCCGCTCGCGGGGCCATGTTCTCGAAGACGTACGGCTCCAGCGGGATGTCGCCACGGAAGAGTTTCTTCCAGAGCGTGTTGTCGGGAGCCCTACCGGACGGCCGGACCGCATCGCTGAGCGAGGATGAGACGTCGTCGGTCAGCGTGAATCCGAAGGTCGCGTCCTTGATGCTTTCGGGCCAGGCGAGGAAGTCCCGAAACGGCTGCAACGTGCCGCGGGACTGCTGCGGCGGCTCGGTCGCCGTACCCGGGTCCGGTACTCCGAGGCGGGGAGCGACGAGCACCGAGATCTTCACCTGTGTGCCGTCCGCCGACAGGCCCGCCGGGAGCACCGTCCACAAGACTCTTTGTTCCAATTCCATGATCATTTCCTGACCGGTCTACGGTTCGTCCTCGAAGGCCAGGCAGTACTCCTCCCAGTGCGTCTCTCTGTCGAAGCAGTCGACGAAGGTGGGATCACCGGGCGCACCCGAGAAACTCCGCTCGAGGGTGAGGGACACGGACTTGCTGAAGAAGGCGATCTTCACACTCACGGTGAGGGTGCCTCTTCCCCTGACGACCGACTCGTTGCCGTGCTTCTCGTAGGTCAGCTCCAGGTAGAACTCGACGGAGACGGTGACGATGCCCAGGACGCTGAGGAAGCCGCTGCATCGCAGATAGCCGCCCACCTTGACGAGGTTGTCCCTGACCTCGAAGCGGACACCGGCCATGATCGTCACTCCGCCGCTCGCCACGCCCAGATTCAGTGACGCGCCCCCACCGAACTCGATGGCGCCCTCGACCTCCCTGATTCCCTTCTCCGCGTCGACGAGCACGGAGAGGTGGCCGCCCCCGCCGAACAGGGAGACGATGACGTTGAACGGACGCTGTCGTTCGGAGACCGAGAAGCGGAAGGCGATGGCCTTGTCGGCGTCGAAGGGGATGGTCAGCTCCGTGCGCAGGGAGACGTTCGTGAGTGAGAAGACGCCGATCCCGATGGCCGGCAGCGCCAGCGCGTAGCCCGTACGGATGCCGGAGGGCTGGACGTCCACGAACGCACCGGAGCCGAAGGCGTCAGCAGGCAGAGCGCTGCGCAGCGTGTCGACGAATCGGAGATCCCCCAGGAACTCCATGTCCAGGCCGGACGCCGACACGTCCGGCTTGTTGCCGGGGACGGCTGTGAAACGCAGGTCGGCGATCCTGACACGGACGACGTCGGCGATCTCCAGCGCGACATCGCGCAGTCTGCCCTCGATCGACGTCTTCTGCCCGGCTTCCTTGGACACGACCGTCCGTGCGTCCAGGGTCAGCACCGCGCGGGAGACGTCCAGGGGGAACGGCTGCCCGGGGGACTCCGGCGCTGCGAGCTTCGTCTTCCACACGTAGCGCAGTTCCTTGCCCGCACCGTCGGCGAGGTCCCGGACGCGCAGCACCGGGGCGGGGATCGTGCCGGCCGCATCGTCCAGCAGGGCCTGGATCTCTTGGTCCCCCAGTTGCCTCAGGCGGTCCAACTGCTGCTTCTCGATGGACCCCAACAGGGGCCCCAGGTCGATGAAGCCGAGCAACTTGGCTGCGCCAAGAGCGTTCCTGATCTCCGTGGTGGGGTCGTTCCCGAACACGTCCGGTACGACACCCGCCTGGCTGGTGATCACCTTGACGGCGGCGTTGGGCCGCGCGAGCCCACCGACCTTGTCCGCGGCGAACTCCAGACCGACCGCATCGACCAGGTTGAGGTAGGCGCGTGCCGGATGTGCTGCCATGCCGCGGTCGCGGTATGTGTCGTTGAACTCGACGGGCACGTCTCCCGCCTTGGGCGTGAACGGTTCGAGGGCGGGGACCCGCACGTCGGCGCCGGACACGACGAGTGTGCCGGCCAGCGGATGGTCACCGCCGTCGACCTTCCGTTCCATCTCGAATTTCAGCTTGCCCACCGCGTGACTGGTGCTGCCGGGAGCGTCCGCCGGGGCCTGTGCCATGGCCATCACCTGACCGTCCAGGGGCCGCACGACGCGATCCTTCACCCCCGCCTCACCCGGCAGGTAACGGTCCTGCAGCTCCTTCCAGTTGTCAGCCAGTGAGGCGGGCACGAAGACCAGCGGCGTGGTGAAGCTGACGTTGCGGCCCTCGTGATCGGTCGCGACAACGGTGAACAAATGGTCATGTCCACCGCCTTCGAGCTCGATCCAGAACGCCTTGGAGGCCTCCGGCTGGCCATCGGTTTCCGTAGGGATGGCCCATTCGGTCTTGAGCAGCGGCGTGACCCGGTCGGTGATGCGCAACGCTCGGAAGGGCATCTTGCGTCCCTGATGCGCGAAGCCGGTGTTCTCCCCGTAGCGCACTTCGGGTTCACGCAGGATGATCCGGTCCTCCCGACGCAGGTGGGCCACGATGCCACCGTCCCTGTCGGCGACGAACAGTCGCTTGACCTCGCGCACCAGGAGAGCCGGGTGCCCGGTGGACAGAAAGCCCCGGGTGACGACCCTGACGAACTGGTCACGTCCCAGGCCCGTGATGTGGTCGTACGCCGCCAGGTCCGGGCTTTTCCTGCCGATGCTGTTGAGCTGCCCGGCGGGGCCGTCCGGCACTTTCTCCCAGGCGCCGTGCAGGTGGGCGGACGCCCCCATGGACGTCGCGATGAACTGCTCGGCACGCAAGGGCGCGCTGGGCAGCGCGATGGGTGCGCCCGTGGAGTCGATCAGCTCCGTTCGGCTGGTGAGCGTGACCAGGTCGTCCAGGTTCGTCGGAGTCAACGGCACGTCCACGGGGACGGGAGCACGGTCCTCGGCCCGCCGCAGGGCCCGCAACAGTGCGTCGCCACCCCGCTCGCTGCTCAGCAGCGCGTGCCACAGCCCGGTTCGGCCATCGGCGGTGCGAGGCTCCGGCGGACACGTCCAGTTGACGGGTTCGTCGTAGGTGAGGAAGAGCCGGGCGGGGAACTCGACGATGCTTCCGGGGAGTCCGGTGGGGGTCGTGCCCGGCTGAACCACCGGCACGGTCATGGGCACCAGCCGTTCCCAGTCGAGCAGGGCGTCCAGGGACAGTTCCAGACTGTCCACGTCGGGCGGCACCGAGAAGACCAGCTGGGACGCGCCGGAGGTGAAGGCCTTCGTCGTCCCGATGGGGGCGGTCGTGCCTACGGGCTGCCGGGGAATTTCCTCCAGGACGTGTTGCGGTGGCAGCCCGAAGAGAAGCAGTGTCGGCGCGGCCGGCTCCCGTCGCACCAGGCGGCGGCCGTCGAACCGGAGGTTGACCAGGTCGATGTCGACCACGAGCATGTCCGCCGGCCGCACGACCCGGAACGGCCCTACCGCCTCGCCGTCGGGGCGGTCCGGACGACCCCCGCCACCATGGGGGCGGTCCGGACGACCCCCGCCACCATGGGGGCGGTCCGGACGACCCCCGCCGCCACCGGGGCGGTCCGGACGCCCGCCACCGCCACCGGGGCGGTCCGGACGCCCGCCACCGCCACCGGGGCGGTCCGGACGCCCGCCACCACGGGGGCGATCCGGACGACCCCCGCCACCGGGACGTTCGGGGTGACCGCCGCTTCCGGGACGGCGGGGACGTCCTCCCGCGCCCGAACTCCCCGGGCGACCGCCGCTGTCCGAACCACCGTCCCTGTCACGTCGGCGCAGCTCCAGCCCGTGTGCCGGTGCGACGGCATGACTGCTGTGGGAAGCCATGACGGAACCCCCTCGTACGAGGGATGCGAAGACAGACCCCGGTTCGAGGCCTTTCGCCTCTCCCTTCCCATGGTGCGCCGGAGTGCGGGACATCACCACTGAGTGGCCCACCGTACGCGCGAGATGTCGCTCGGAAACCTTCAATTCGTCCCCGTAGCAACGACCTGGGACACGCTGTCGGCGGCATTACCTCGCATCCATGGTTGAGGCATGATGACACCCTTGGAGACTGCTTGCGAAGAACCCGTTTCCGCACGTCGCAGCGCTTGCCGCCCTCATCGCAGCGTCGTAGCGTTGTGTGAAGAGGGCCTGGTGTCACCATGGTCCGCAGCCACTGGGCGCACGTTCGGAGCATGCTCCCGATGCTCCCGTTCACATTCTGTCCGGTTTTCCCACTCTTGCGTGGTGACTTCTCTGCTTCTCACCGTTCCTTTTGTTCTTTGCCCCGCGCGGTTCGCTCGAGCCCTTGCTCGGTCGACGAAATGGCGCCGTTTGGGAGGACGGGAGAGGGAGTGAGGACGATGGCCGAATACCGAAAGCGGTCGGAAGCCGCGGCGATCATGGCACCGGAACGGGAACACGTGGCACCCCGGCACGCCGTCGCACCGGGGGACGTGGGCGACCACGTCGAGCAGGTGTACCGGTATCTGCAGCGATTCGGCTATTTTCCCAACTCCGACCTGGCCGCGCGCCATCCGTGGTGGCGGTCGGCCATGGCGTTCGATCCGCCCGACCCCCGTGTGTACGACGAGCAGCTCAAGACCGCGGTGAGCCTGTTCCAGAAGATGCACGGTCTGGAAACCACCGGGAACGTCGACGACGCAACCTTGCACCTGATGAACAAGCCCCGTTGCGGGTGCCCGGACGTCGTGGCGGCCGACGGCGACGGCACCCCGGCCCGCTTCGTGGCGCAGGGCAGCAGGTGGACCAGTCTCACCGTCAACTACTCCCTGTCGAACACGACTCCGGAACTGAGTGTGGACCAGGTCAACCGGGCCGTACGTGATGCGTTCGACCGCTGGTCCGCCGTCAGCCCTCTCACGTTCGTCGAGAGCGCCGTCAACGGTGACATGCAGATCGACTTCTTCAGCGGCAACCACGGAGACGGCTCGGACAACTCCTTCGACGGAGTCGGAGGCGTCCTCGCACACTGCTACTACCCGCCCCCGTCCGGAGGTTCCTCGGCCGGTGACTGTCACTTCGACGAGGCCGAGACCTGGTCGGTGACCCTGCCGCCCGCCGGCACGGACCTGCCGACCGTCGCCCTGCACGAGTTCGGACACGGCATCGGGCTGAATCACTCGGCGGAGCGCTCGGCCGTCATGTTCGCCAGCTACGACGGCCCGCGCCGTGAACTGACCGAGGACGACATCGCGGGGGTCCGTTCCGTCTATGGCACCCGCCCCCGGTGGACGTCGCTGGTGGCGGGCTCACGCATCCCGTCGTCGCGTCCAACGCAGACGGCCGGATGGAGGTGTTCGTGCGCGGGCTCGACGGAGCCCTCTGGCACATCCGGCAGACCTCCCCGAACAACGGTTGGTTCTAGTTGGCCGGGACGCCCTGGTAGGTGGGACGGACGACGCCAAGCACGAAGGGAATCATCATGGCCAGAATTTCCCGGCGACATGTTTTTCGGACGGCCAACGCATCCCTTCTGGCCGCTGCGCTCGCGCTGCCGACCGGTCTCTCGGTCGCGGCTGCGGATTTCCAGAGTCTGAACGGAGGCACTTCCGAAGTACCGGCTCAGACCACCGAGCCTCCGCCGTCTCCTCCTCCTACGCCGCCGCCCGATCCGACGGAACCGGAGACATCCCCCTCCCCAACGGAGGACTCCGGTCCACCGACCGATTCGGAAGATCCCTCGGACCCCACGACTGCACCTTCCGAGACGCCGGACGGGACACCTGACACGACTGAGCCGACGGAGCCAGGCACCGAGCCCGAGAGCCCGGAAGACGGAGCGGCCGACCCCACTCAGTCCCAGGAGGCGGCGATCGACGAGGCGACGACCACCCTCACCGAGGAGAAGGAGCAAGTCCCCGAGGAACTCGAGGAGACCGTGGAAACACTGATCGCCATCGTCGCCGCGGTCGACACTCCGGAGTCACTGCCCCAGGACAAGCAGGGAATCGTCGAAAGCGCGGAGAATCTGTCCACCGCGCTGGAAGCCATCAACGACCCGAACACCCCTCCCGAACTGCGCAAGGAGTTGACCGCCGCCGTCGAGCAGGTCACCGCGGCACTCGAAGCGTTCAACGATCCGGAGGTGCCGCCCGAAGAACGGTCCATACTCATCCTGGTGGTCAAACGGATGACATCCATGATGGAGATCATCTGCGATCCCGATACACCGAAAGAGTTGTGGGATCCCATGGTCGCGATCGTCAAGGATGCAAGCTACGCCGCGATGATGGGCAGCGGTCGGACTCCGGACAGCGCGACGGACGGAGGAGAGGCTGCCCCGCAGGGCTCGGTCTCCCAGCAGGCCGTCGCGGACACGCTGCTGCCGGTGAGCTCCTCTGCGGACATCATGCAGGACCGCAGGACCCCGCCGAAGGAACGCGAAGACCTTGCCAAGATCACACAGGAGGTCAGCGCGCTGTTGAAGAAGGTCAGCGATCCGGCGACGTCTCAGGGGGAGCGGGCCGAAGCGGAGAAGGAACTGGACGAGAAGACCTCCCGCATGAGGGACCAGCAGGAGGAGTCCGCCTCGGCGCAGAAGCGCCCGAAGGAGTCACTCGGCAAGGCCGCCGCGTTCTGCACCAGCGCCATTTTCGACACCACCCGCGAATCCGACCTCATGGCGGGACTCGAGAAGCTGGTTCCCGCACAGTGGGAGGACCAAGGTGTCAAGGACTTCTGGAAGGCCAAGGAGAAGAGCAACGAGACGCTCGATGTCCTCGCTCAGCTGCGGAACAACGAGAACGCCCAGGGGCCGTTCGAAGTCGTACCGCTGATCACAGCGCTCGCCGAGCTCGTACCGCGCGACAAACTCTTCGGGACTCTGGGAGGGTCGGCTCTGTCCTGCCGGCAGACTGCCAAGTACCTCAGCGAGGACGGAATCACCGTGGGCAACTGGCCCACGAGAAGCCGGGGGTAACCGGTCAGATCCCGGCAGATTTCAACAGTTCGGCCACGGCGACCTCCGAGTCGGCCCTGGCCCTGGCAGCTCCGTATCTCTCCAGCTCTCTCCTTTCTTCCGAGTAGTCACCCAGGGCGTAGAAATTGAAAGGAACGGACGAGATCGAGGATATGAACTCGTCTCCCGGGGACCAGACAGCCGTTACATAGCGCGGCCTGCGTGTGACGTTGATGAGATTGTTGTTGTGCCGCACTCTCCCTCGGTATATGAGCTGCCCCCCGCAGACCGCCGGCTCGCAGTAGTACGGCCCGGCATGCTCGTTCCACGAACGATGAGCGGATCTGAATTCCGCCACGTCGATCCTCCCGCGGTCCTTCCTCATGTACGCTATCTGCAGTTCTACCCGCACGGTGTCGTACCCGACGTTTCTGGGGAGCTGGATCACGCGCTGCGAAGCGTACTCCTGCCCCACGTCGAGCGAGCTGCCGAGGTCGTAGAATCTTCCGCTGCTTATCGTCGTGTACTCAAGATTGTCGACGTAGCGCTCGGCCTCACCCTCGCCCACACCTTGCTGTTCCACGCTCTCCTTCCACTCCGTCAACAGATCGTCCTCTCCCGTGGAATACAGGGCGATCCTGCCGCGTACCGTGTAGATGTCGTTGATGATGTACACCGGGATTCCACCGGTATTCTTCATGTAAAGCGTCAGCGGGACATGCACAAAGGGAAGATTCTTGTCCTCCCATGCCTTTCCGAACTTCGCCTGCAAAGTGAAATGCATGGGGGCGGCCGCCGGCTGATACATGGTGGAATAAGCGAGGCTGACTGCCGTCAGGAGTGTCGTGGCGACGACTCCGGCAGCGAACTTTTTGGGATGCGGCATCCCCTTCCACGACTTTCGCCGCACCAGAAGGAACAGCGCCCATATGGACCAGAACAGAGCGGGCAGGTAGACAAGCAGATGGCGTGTGTACTCCCTCTCCTCGAACCAGAGAGAAAAAAGGAGGCCGTCGGTGGCCAGCACAATGAAGACGCCGAGCAGGGTGACCGCGCCGGAGGCTCTGAACTGTCGCCTCCCCCAGTAGTCGAATGCGGCGATCGCCGCACCTCCCAGCACCACGCCCGAAAGGACGAACATCACGCCCGTGATGCGTTGTGCGAAGGTCAGTGCCCCCGAGGCGTCCGGCCATCCGATGAGTACGTTGAAAACCATGGACACGAGCAGCCCGGCCGTCATGAGGACCATGATCGAGCGCCTTCTCCACGGGCGGTCGGGCCAGGTTCCGCTGTCGCCCCCGCTCCAGCGTATGGACGCCGGATCATCCAGATCCATGTCCTCCGGGTAGCCACGGCGGCCGAGTATTCTGCGCAGCTCGCGCAGTGACCAGGCACTGCCGACCGTCTCGCCGCCGACAGTGACGCGGCGAAGACCACGGCTGTCCGGCGGCTCCACGACGACCCAGGGACGGAGGCTCATGACCACAGACTCGAACCGGGTGCGTCAGGGTGCACCCGGAACTGACCCGTTCGGCCCCCGTCCGCGCGTATCCGGCGCGTCCGGGAAGCCCACCTCGATGCGCAGGCCTCCTTGCGGGCCGAGTGTCGCGCTCAGCGCCGCTCCGTGGGCGTCGGCGATGGAGCGCACGATGGACAGGCCGAGGCCGTGGCCGGCGTGGTGGCCGACACGGTCCCGGGCCAGCCGGCGGAAGGGTTCGAAGAGGTCGTCCAGGCGGTCGGCAGGTACCTCCGGGCCGGTGTTGATGACGGTGAGGGAGCGGCGGTCCAGGGCAAGGTGGACCCGGCCGCCCGGGTGGTTGTAGCGAATGGCGTTGCCGAGCAGATTGCCGATCAGGTGACGGAGCAGCACGGGGTCGCCGTCCACGGCCGCGGGCGGTCCGTGCACCGCCACGTCCACCGTCACTTCGTGCTCCTTGGCCTGAGCTGACTGCGCCGCGACCGACTGCCGGGCCAGCGCCGCCAGATCCACCTGCTCGGTCTCCGCCAGGCCCCGGTCGCTGCGGGCCAGCAGCAGCAGCGCGGCGATCAGCTTCTCCGCGTCGCGGTTGGCCGTCAGCAGGTCCTCGCGCACCTCGGCCAGGCCCCCGGGCAGGGGATCGGCCAGCCCCACCTCCAAGCTGCTGCGCTGAACCGCGAGCGGGGTACGCAGCTCGTGCGAGGCGTTGGCGACGAAGCGGCGCTGGCTGTCGAACGCCTTCTGCAGCCGGTCGAGCATGCCGTCCAACGTGTCGGCGAGGCGGTGCAGCTCGTCGTCCGGGCCGGTGAGCGCCAGGCGTTCGTGAAGGTTCAGGTCGCCGATGCGGCGCGCGGTCTCGGTCATCACGGAGATCGGCCTCAGCGCGCGCCCGGCCAGCCACCAGCCGGTGGCGGCCGCGAGCAGGGCCATGATGACCAGTCCGACCCCCGACCAGAGCAGCATCTGCTGCAGGGCGGTGTCCTGGACGGCCCGGATGGTCCAGTCCGTCCGCTGGACCGCGATGCCCTCACCCACGTCGCCACCCGTGGGGAACTGTGGGACGCGACCGGTTGCGGGCGCCGACCGAACGGCCTCGTACGCACCCGAGCCGGGTGGCAGCGGAGTGATCCGCATGCCCTGCACCTCCTGAGCCGTCCCGTACCGGGCGAGCAGCACGACGAAGGCCAGCAGGCCGGCACCGGCCAGCAGGAACAGCCCTCCGATGGCCGCCGCCAGCCGGGCACGGAACGGCAGGCGCGCGCGGACGCGCGATCCGCACCGGGCAAGGGCGGAGCGCGGGCCGGGCCGGGGCGGGTTCAGTCGCACAGCCGGTAGCCCTGCCCGGTGTCGGCGAGGATCGTGTCCGGGCCGCCGAGCTTGGCGCGCAGGCGGCTGACCGTGGCCCTGACTGCGCTGGTGCGCGGGTCGAGGTTCTCGTCCCATATGGTGCGGACCAGTTCGCGGTGCGGCACCGCCCGGCCGTGGGCCTCCATCAGCGTCTGCAGCACGGCGAACTCCTTCGGCGTCAGGTCCACCGGACGCCCGTGCACCCGGGTTTCGTGCCTGGCCCGGTCCAGCGAGATCCCCTCGTGGTGCAGGACGGCCGGCGGGGGCTTGGGGGTGCGCCGGGCGAGCGCGCGGATCCGGGCCAGCAGCTCGGCGAAGTCGAACGGCTTGGCCAGGTAGTCGTCGGCGCCCAGCAGGTCGAGGCCGTACACCTTGTCCTCGATCGAGGCGGCCGCCGTCAGCATGAGAATGCGCGGAGGGTCCTCGATGTCGCGCAGCCGCCGGCAGACCTCGTCGCCGCTCATCACCGGCAGGTCGCGGTCCAGGACCAGCACGTCGTAGTCGGTGAGCAGACAGCGCTGCTCCGCTTCGTCTCCCGAGCCCACGACGTCCACGGCCATCGAGGCGCGGCGCAGACCGGTGGCGATCGTGCGTGCCAGCACGTGGTGATCTTCAACTACCAGAACCCTCATGAGCGCCATGGAAACAGGCGCTGGATTGCACGGAGGTAAAGGCGGGGCCACGCGCATCCCCTTGTCCCGCCGTCCGGCCCTCATGCGGCCGTAACGGGCTTGTGCCGCTGCAAACGGCCACTTGACCTCCTCGGCGCATGAACGTCGTCAAGCGCGCAGGGCTCAGCCTCGTCGCGCGAACCGGTGAAGCGGCTCTGCCACCGGGGATCTTCCTGGTGGTGGGCACGCTGCTGCCCGGCGGCTTCGTGCCGCCGGCCGCCTCACCGCTGGTGGAGCGGTACAACCCGGTGCTGCGCGGGACCCCGCGGGCGCCAGGGCTGAAACTGCTGCAGTCGGACCAGCGGGCATGACCACGTAGCCTTTCCCCGTGCCGACCTCCCGCCTTCGCCGCGTCGCCGTCCTGGTCCTGGAGGGTGCGAAGCCTCTCGATGTCGGCATCCCCGCGCAGGTGTTCACGACCCGAGCGAGCATGCCGTACGAGGTGCGGGTGTGCGGGGCGGTACGGGGCCCGGTGGCCGGCGGCGACGGCCTGTCGTACGACGTCGCCGACGGCCTGGACGCGGTCGCGTGGGCCGACATCGTCTTCATCCCCGGCTACCGGTTCCCGGACCGCGAGGACCCGCCCCGGGCCGTCGTCGAGGCGCTGACCGCCGCCCACGCCCGGGGCACGCGGCTCGCCGCCATCTCGACCGGCGCCTTCGCACTCGCCGCCACGGGCCTGCTCGACGGCAGACGGGCCACGACGCACTGGCACTACACGCGGGCGCTGGCGGCGAAGTACCCGCTCGTCCGGGTCGACGAGAACGTGCTGTTCGTCGACGAGGGCAGCGTGCTGACGTCGGCCGGCGCCGCGTCGGGCATCGACCTGTGCCTGCACATCCTGCGCGGCGACCTCGGGGTGGCCGCGTCCCACCACGCGGCCCGACGCCTGGTCGCGGCCCCCTACCGCAGCGGAGGTCAGGCGCAGTACGTGCCGCGCAGCGTGCCCGAGCCGCTCGGCGAACGGTTCGCCGCCACACGCGAGTGGGCACTGCGCCGGCTCGGCGAACCGCTCACTCTGGAGATGCTCGCCCGGCACGCGGCGGTCTCGCCGCGCACGTTCTCCCGGCGCTTCGTCGAGGACACGGGCTGCACGCCGATGCAGTGGGTCATGCGCGCCCGCATCGACATGGCCCGTGAGCTGCTCGAACGTTCGCAGCGGACCATCGAGCAGATCGCCGCCGACACGGGCCTCGGCACCGGTGCCAACCTGCGGCTGCACTTCCAGCGCATCCTCGGCACCACTCCGGGCGAGTACCGGCGCACCTTCACCCGGGGCGAGTAGCCGGCCCCTGGCACGATCCTTGTGAACCGTGGCGATCACGCCGCTGTCCCGGGAGCGAGCGGCACGCGACGCTGGTGGCGAAACCGAAGGGAGTCCCCTCATGACCCGCATCGCCATCAACGGATTCGGCCGCATCGGACGCAATGTGCTGCGCGCGCTGCTCGAACGCGACAGCGACCTCGATGTCGTCGCCGTCAACGACCTCACCGAGCCCCGCACCCTCGCGCGGCTGCTCGCCTACGACACGACGGCAGGCCGGCTCGGTCGCCCGGTGAGCGTCGACGGGGACGCCCTGGTCGTCGACGGCCGGCGCATCGCGGTGCTCGCCGAGCGCGAGCCGGAGCGGCTGCCGTGGACCGATCTCGGGGTGGACATCGTGCTCGAGGCGACCGGCCGTTTCACGTCGGCCAAGGCCGCCCGTGGCCACCTCGACGCCGGCGCGAAGAAGGTGCTCGTCGGCGCACCGTCGGAGGGAGCCGACGTCACGCTCGCCTTCGGGGTCAACACCGACGCCTACGACCCGGCCGTGCACACGATCGTGTCGAACGCCTCGTGCACGACCAACGCGCTCGCGCCGCTGGCCGCGGTGCTCGACCAACTCGCCGGTGTGGAGCACGGCTTCATGACGACGGTGCATGCCTACACGCAGGAGCAGAACCTGCAGGACGGTCCGCACCGCGACGCTCGCCGCGCCCGCGCGGCGGCCGTGAACATCGTGCCGACCACCACGGGCGCCGCCAAGGCCATCGGTCTGGTGCTGCCGAACCTCGACGGCAAGCTCTCCGGCGACTCGATCCGCGTGCCCGTGCCCGTCGGATCGATCGTCGAACTCAACACCACCGTCGCCCGTGACGTGACGCGTGACGAGGTGCTTGCGGCGTACCGCACCGCTGCGGAGGGTCCGCTCGCCGGCATCCTCGAGTACTCGGAGGACCCGCTCGTGTCGTCCGACATCACGGGCAATCCGGCATCGTCGGTCTTCGACTCGGCCCTCACACGGGTCGACGGACGTCACATCAAGGTCGTCGCCTGGTACGACAACGAGTGGGGCTTCTCGAACCGTGTGATCGACACGCTCGAACTCCTGGCCGCCGGCTGACCCTGCCGTCCACGGCCGGTCCGGCCCGTCGCCGGGACGCTTCTCGCTCCCCTCACCGAGGCCGTCCCGTGCCGTGCGGGTCCGGGGCGGCCTCGGCCGGCCCTGGACGGCTGCCGTGCCAGTCCAGTACCAGGACCGTGGCGTCGTCCTTGAGGTTGCCGTGGCAGGCGTCGAGCACGGCGCCGGTGAGGCTGCGAACGGCCTCTCTCGGATGGAGGGGGCGGGTGTCCAGGGCGAGCGCGGCCAGGTCGACGGCCGCGGCGCCGCGCTCCTGCATGCCGTCGGTGAGCAGGATCAGGCGGTCTCCGGGCAGCAGTTGCAGTTCCTGAAGGCGGTACGGCATCGGTGCCGCCACGCCGAACGGCAGATTGACGGCGAGCGCGAGCTCTTCGACGCCACCGCCGCGCAGCCGCAGGGGACGGGGATGACCGGCGTTGACCAGTTCACAGAGGCCTGTTCCGAGATCCACGCACAGCAGTTGTCCGGTGGCCAGGCCGCGGCTGTGACGCAACAGGGCCTGGTGGGCGTGGTCGGCCTGTCTGAGGGCGTCGCAGCCGCTGCGGCGGGCTCGTCTCAGTGCGCCGACCAGCAGGGTGGCCAGCAGGGCCGAGTTCGTGTCGTGGCCCATGGCGTCGGTGACGGACAGGTGCAGGGTGTCGTGGTCGAGGGTGTAGTCGTAGGTGTCGCCGCCGATGTCGTCGGCGGGGACCAGCCCGGCCGCGAGGGTGAACTGGGTCGCCTCGCAGCAGGCGGCCGAGGGGAGCAGCTGGTGCTGGATCTCCGCGGCGAGGCTGGTCTCGGTGGTGCGCCGGCCCAGGTGGTAGAGGTCGGTGAAGCGGCGGTCCGTGACGATGATGTAGGCCAGCGCGTGAGCCGCGTCGCGGACCTGCCGGAGCACGGTGTCGTCGGCGGACTGCAGGGTCACCTCCAGCACTCCGATGCAGTCACCCCTGTTGGTGACCGGTGTGATGACGCGCCGTCCACCCTGGTGGTCCGCCTCCACGTGTTGGCGCTGCGCCTGCAGTACGTGGTCGTAGACGCTGCCGTGCAGGTCGATCGGCTCGTCGGGGTCGCTCGTGTCGCGGCCGGCCGCGGTGAGCCGTACCAGCCGCTGACCGACCAGGTCGACGAACAGGAACGACACGCGCTCCGCACCGAACCGCTTCTGCAGATCCTGTGCCACCACGTCAACGGACTCACCGGGCGGGGCCGCCTCCGCGGCGGCCAGCAACTCGCCCAGTTCCACATCTCCACCTGTCACAACAACCTCCTGTCGGCTGCTGCATCGTTTTCCCCGAGTTTCGGCAGCATCACCCGAAGTGCCTGTCCTGGCTGATGGGGGCGGCGGGCCGGACCGGTGTGCGGGGGCGCCCTTGCCCGTCGGCGTGCACGACGTGTCCCGACCGGCGCGTGCGTCGTTGGCTGGGCGGAACCTGCGCACCCCCCCGCCCTCGAGGAGCCTCGTGGTCATTTCAAGCCCGCCGCCCGTCGGTCAGGAGGCAGCGACGCCGACGCCGCGGCCTCCGCTCGTGAAACGCGCGGCCCACCGGGAGAGCGGCCGGGGCCGTCGGTGCGCGGGCCGGGCCGTCCCGGTGCGGACGTGAGCCGACAGCCGGCGGTGGCGCTGCGCGTCGTGGCCGTCCGCAAGGGGTTCGGTTCCCGGCAGGTCCTGCGCGGGGTCAGCTTCGAGGCGCGGGCGGGACAACTGCTGGGCATCGTCGGGGAGAACGGCGCCGGGAAGACGACCCTGCTGCGCGTTCTCAGCGGCGACCTGCGTCCGGACGGGGGACGCGTCGCCCTGGTGGGCACGCGGGGCTACTGCCCACAGCATCCCGTGCTGGACGAGGAACTGACGGTGCGCCAGCACCTGCGTCTCTTCCAGGTCGCCTACCGTCTCCCGAGCCCGAGCAGCGCGCTGCGGCTGATCGAAAGGCTCTCCGCGGCCGACTACCTGGACGCGCAGGTGAAGGTCCTCAGCGGGGGCACCCTGCAGAAGCTGAACCTGGTCCTGGCCCTGATGCACGACCCGGACGTCGTGCTGCTCGACGAGCCGTACCAAGGCTTCGACTGGGAAACGTACCTACGGTTCTGGGACCTCGCCCAGGAGCTGAAGCACCGCGGACGCACCGTGATCATCATCTCCCACCTCGCCCACGACACCGAACGCCTCGACGTCCTGCACCATCTGCGCGACGGTCTCCTCGCAACCTCACCCCCGACGGACACCACATGAGCGCCTACCTGGTCGCCAGCCGTTACGCCCTGCTGGCCATGGCGAAGAACCGGCTGGCCGCCGTGCTCCTGATCGTCTTCATCCCGCTGTGGATCACCGTGGCGAAGACCCTCACCACGCCGAAGACCTTTCCCTTCCGGTTGCGTGCCACCGGAACCTGGCTGCGCGCGGGCGGCGACGAGATCACCATGATCAGCGGCTCCCTGAACGCCGTGTCCCTCCTCGTGGGGTTTCTGATGTTCAGCGCCGCTCGCCGCACCAGGGCCTTCGACCGTCGCCTCACCGCGGCCGGCTATCCCGCAACGGCCCTCATGGGTGCCAAACTCACCACGCTCGCGGTCGCATCCGTACTGGTCAGCGCATACGCCACCGCCTGGATGCTGCTGTACTGGTCTCCCCTGCAACCCGTGCTCCTCGGCGTCGCGGTCCTGGCGGTCTGCCTGGTCTACGGGGCCATGGGCATGTGTCTGGCCCTCTTCCTGCGCGGCGAGGTCGAGGGACTGGTCACGATCATCATGACCAGCATCATCGACCTCGCGCCGCAGAGTCCCGTCGCCAGCACCACCGCCGACAAGCCCTTGGTCGAGTTCCTGCCGAGCTACGGCTCCCTCCAGACCAGCCTGGCAGCAGGTTTCACGCGGGACGTCACCTTGAGCCCTCTGCTCCACAGCGCGGCCTGGCTGACCGGCATGATCACCACTGCGCTCGTCGCCTTCGCCCTCCACACCCGCGTCCACCAGCCGTCGCGCCTCCGGCGCGAGGGATAGGGACTGCGGGTGCAGCCGTCGGTCCCGTCGGCAGGTGGTGACGGGGCTCGGCGAGCCGTGTCATGCGCCCTTTGCCGTGCGGTGCAGGCGGAGGGCGGAGACGAGGAAGAAGAGGCCGCCGAGGAAGGCGTAGCCGGCCAGATTGGCGAGGGAGGCGTCTTCCTTGCCCGCCTGCGCGACGAAGGAAGCGCCGGCGAGGGTGGAGATGCCGCCACTGGCGATCATCGCCCACTGGCCTCCGAGCCGTCGTCGCAGGGCGCCGACGACAAGCTGGACGAGGCCCGCGGTGACGGCCCACGCGCCCCAGACGCGCAGGACCGCCGGGATGCCGGACGTGGCGGCGACGGCGAGGCCGACGGTGGTAAGGGTGCTCAGCGCGATGTTCAGGTGAAGGCCGCGCACCGGGCCGTCGTTCGTCCTGGCGGACCGGACGTCGACGACGGCGCACGCCACGTCGAACAGGGGATAGATCACCAGGAGGGTCGCGCTCAGCGGGCCCAGTGCGTCGGCGGTCGCGAACAGCAGGGCGGCCCATACCGCGGCGAACGCGAAGCGCAGGAGGTACAGCTTCCGCAGGGCCGTGGGAGCGCTGGTGGGGGTGGTGCCGACGAGGGTGTCCACGAAGGTGCCTTTCGGTGACGGTGCACGGGTGGGTGGGCCTGATCGCCCAAGAGGGAGAACGTTCGGTCTCGCATCCATCAAACGGCGCGGCCGCCACACTGTCAAGACCGAACGTTCTCCCTCATCTGTTTGGTAGCGTGGAGCCCATGAGTCGAGGCACGGAAGGCCGCCCCTCCGAAGCGCGGGCCAGGCTGCTCAGCACGGCGACGAGGATCTTCTACACGGAAGGGATCCACTCCGTCGGCGTCGACCGGATCATCGCGGAGGCGCGGGTGACCCGGGCGACGCTGTACCGGCACTTCGCGGGCAAGGAAGAACTCGTTCTCGCCTATCTCGACCAGGCCGACCGCGGCATCCGGGCACGGACCGAGGCGGCCCGGGCAAGTGCCGACTCTCCGGCCGAACGCGTGCGGGCCGTCAGCCGTTCCATCGCGGAGGGCATCCGGTCCCCCGGCTTCCGCGGCTGCGCCTTCCTCAACGCGGTGGCCGAGTACCCCGATCCGGCGCACCCCGTCCATCGCGCCGTGCTGGCCCACCGGCAATGGTTCCTGGAGACGGTCACCGAGCTGCTGGAGCAGGCCGGCCACACACCCGCCGACGCTGCCGGCCGGCACCTGGTCATGCTCCGGGACGGCGCGATGGCGGCCGGCTGCCTCTTCGACCCCGATCTGGTGTGTGAGACCTTCTTGCAGGGCGTCGAGGGAATCCTCCAGGCGCGCCCCGCCGCACCGCCCCCGCGACATACGACGGCTTAGTCCCGCCCCGCCACAAGAGGGAGAAACACATGGAGCCCCTGTCACTCCGCCGCGCAGTCGAGGCGGGAAGGGCGACCGCTTCGGAGCTGGGGCTTCAAGTCGACGACGTGGTCGTGGTCCACAACTCCGACCGTGTCGCGCTGCGTCTGGAACCCTGCGGCGTGCTGGCCCGGGTCGCGCCTCTGGAACAGCTGGCGGATTCCGAGTTCGAGGTGGAGGTGGCTCACCGCCTCGCCGACGCCGACGCTCCGGTGGCCGGACTCGACCCTCGGGCCGACGGCCGGGTCCATCGGCGTGATGCCTTCGCCGTCTCCCTGTGGACCTACTACGAGTCCGTGGGATCGGAGATCGCCCCGGCCGACTACGCGGACGTGCTCCTGCGCCACCATGCCGCCCTGCGCCGGGTCGAACTGGAGGCGCCACACTTCACCGGTCGAGTCGCCGTGGCGCTGGGAGAGGTGCAGGACGCGGAGCGCAGCCCCGAACTACCCGGTCCCGACCGGGAACTGCTCACCGGCACCCTCAAGGGGCTGAGCGCCGAGATCGCCGACGCCGCAGCCGGCGAACAGTTGCTGCACGGCGAGCCGCATCCCGGCAACCTCCTGAACACCAGGAAAGGACCCCTTTTCGTGGACCTCGCCACGTGCTGCCGGGGCCCTGTCGAGTTCGACCTCGCCCTTGCGCCCGAAGAAGTGGGACGGCACTACCCCGGCACCGACGAGGATCTGCTCCACCGATGCCGCGCCCTGAACTGGGCGTTGTTCTGCGCCTGGCGCTGGCGCCGCAACGACCAGATGCCGGACCGGGAGCACTGGAGAGCCGAAGGGCTCCACCGGCTTCGTGCCGCACTCGGACGCTGAAAGGCCGCTCGACGCCGATTCGCCTGTCCGGTGCGTGGCGGCCCGCCGCTCAGGGTGTGCCCGGCGAGTGGGCGCCGGCCCGTGGCGGGGCGCTGTCGTCCGTCCGCACAGGAAGGAGGAGGGGGCGCTTCGCCGTGCGGCCGTCCCCCGAGGACCGACCCTTGAGCCGCCGTATGAGCCATGGGCCCAGAAAGCCGGCCATCCAACGGAGTTCGGTGCCTGCGACGTACCAGCGGGTGGGCAGAGGCGTCGGTGGCAGAGGGAGGGTCCAGCTGTCGTCGCTGCCGGGGAGGCGCAGTGCGTGGGCGAGGGCGGCGGCGATGCGCTCATGGCCGAGGGAACTGGCGTGGAGACGGTCGGCACTCCACAGCCGGAAGTCGCTCGCCACGGGGTGGAGGGCGGTCTCGGCGACGGTGACTCCGTGCCTGTGGGCGGCCTGGCGGATGCGCTGGTTCAGTGCCGTGACACGCGGCACCAGGGGACGTGCGAGCGGGCTGATGCGGGCGGGATCCGGGATGGTGATCGTGGCCACGTGAGCCCCCTGGGCCGTGAGCGCGGCGAACATGGCCTCCAGGTGGCCGGCGACCTCGTCGGCGTCGAAGCGGGGGCGCAGCAGGTCGTTGACGCCGGCGACGACGGTGGCCAGGTCGGGGCGCAGGGCGAGGGCCGGGGCCAGCTGTCCGGCGTGGATCTGCGCGGCGAGACGCCCTCGGACGGCCAGGTTGGCGTACTGGACGGACGGCTGATGGCGCGCCAATTGTTCGGCGAGGCGGTCGGCGAAGCCACGCGGGCCGGTGAGGTCGTCGCCGTCACCCAGGCCCTCCGTCTGGCTGTCGCCCAGGGCGACGTAGCGCAGATACACCGTGTCACTGCCGGGCATGAAGCTGCCGCCTCTCCTCAAGGATGGCGATGGTGCGCACGCACCAGTCGCGGTTCTCCTGCTCGAAGGCCACACCGCGCAGGCAGGTCAGGTACGGGCCGATGCGGTCGCCGTGGCGGAGGAACTCCTCCTCCGTACGGTCGCCTCGCAGACGGCGCAGCAGTGTCCCGAACAGGTCGATCTTGGCCTGGGCGATCCTGGCGCGGTCGGTGAGCTGGGCGATGAGGGCGTCGGTGTCCACCCGGTCGGCTGCCTGAACCTTGACCAGCAGATCGTCCCGGATGAAGGCCGGTTTGGCGGAGGCGGCCGTGAAGGCTTCCAGCTCTGCCACACCGGCGTCGGTCACGTGGAACAGCCTCTTGTTCGGCCGGGTCTCCTGCACCACCTCCCGGCCCGCGACCAGACCTTCCCTCTCCAGCCGGGTCAGCTCCGCGTAGAGCTGTTGCGGCTGTGCGTACCAGAAGTTGGCCACACCGACGTCGAACGCCTTGGCCAGCTGGTAGCCGCTGAGCTCGCCGTCGAGCAGCGCCGCCAGCACGGCGTGCCGTAGTGCCATGGAATCCACTCCTCGCATGCCTCTGTCGCCCCGCAGGACAACCATGATAGTCATAAAAATGACTACTCACCTTCATGACTGAGGAAGGGATGCCCATGAACACGGCAGACCGTTTCCGTGCAGCCGTCGACGACCGGGATCTCGCCGCCCTGGAGGACCTGTTCACCGACGACATCCGCTTGTACAGCCCGGTGAAGTTCGCCCCCTTCGAGGGCAAGCAGATGGTGATGGGGCTCTTCGGAGTCCTGCTGCGGACCTTCGAGGACTTCCGCTACATCGGTGACCACACCGGCACCGCCCGCACCAGCACGGACGACACCACCGCGCCGTCCGCGATGCTCCTCTTCCGCGCGAGGGCGGGCGGCAAGGAGATCCACGGTGTCGACCTGCTGCACTTCGACGACGACGGCCGCATCAAGGAGTTCACCGTCATGGTCCGGCCCCGGTCCGCCGTGCACGCCCTCGGCGACGCCGTGCTCGCCGGCCTCGTCGAGGACGGCCTGGCCCCTGCCCGTCCGTAGGCACCATCGGAACGTGGGGCAAGGCGCTTCCCGGGCTTATGGAACGGCCGGGGCAAGGCCGGTGCGGCGGTGTTCACCCACCGCGATCCGAGCCAGTTTCGTGAGCATCATGCCGTTGCGGATGGCAACCACGTAGTCGACGGGCAGTCCGTGCATCCGCGTCCCGGGACCCCTGAGCGGATGCCAGTCGAGGACGAACAACGTGTGCTCCCCCCACGGGAGCAGACGCATCGCAATCCGTGCCGCGCCGAAAGGGTCGGCCTTGGCTTCCAGTTCCAGCCGCTCGGACGGCTCACAGACACGGACGACGCAGGTGTCGTCGAGGGTCAAAGGGCCGGCGCCCACCCTGACCCGCAGTCGCGCCCCTACGTCCGGCCAGTGCGGATCCGCGGCGAGGACCGCCTGAGCGTCGGCAAGCAACTGCCAGACGGCTGACGGAGGACTCAGGATGAGCCGGCGGGTACGGGCCATGCGAACACACTCCTCACCACGTGCACGGACGGACGCTAACCCCGGCGACGCCCTCCGACCCCGCGACAGGCCCGGCCCCTCGCTCACCCGCCACCCGGCTTCACTCCTCCGGGCGCCGCTCGCCGGGCCGCGGTACGGCACCCTGCACCGCGGAGACAGCCGTGATGCGCATCACTGTCCGGGTCCTCGAGGCCCGGTCTGCGCGATCATGCGTGGATGGACGCCCGTTACCTAGGCATCGCCGAGCTTGCCGAAACCCCGTCCGTGGCGGTCGTGGTCGACGTGATGCGCGCCTTCACCGTCGCCGCCTGGGCGTTCGCCCGGGGAGCGGAGAAGATCGTCCTCGCCGAGTCGCTGGACGAGGCCTTGGCGCTCAAGACGCGCCACCCCGGCTGGGTCGCGCTCAAGGACGGTCCGCCGGCGTCCGGGTTCGACGCCGTCAACTCACCGGGCCTGCTGCGGTCCGTGGACCTCGGCGGGCGGACCGTGGTGCAGAAGACCACGGCCGGAACGGTCGGCGCCCTCGCGGTCAAGGAGGCGTCGCTGGTGCTGTGCGCCGGCTTCGTGGTGGCCGAGGCAACCGCCCGGTACGTGCGGTCGCGCGGGTACGACCGTGTCACGTTCGTGGTGACCGGTGAGGACGGGCGCGCCGAAGAAGACCTGGCGTGCGCTCAGTACATCGCTCGCAGGGCGGCCGGAGCCGCCACGGACGCGGCCGCGTTCCTCCGCCGGGCCGCCTGTTCGCGTGCCGCCGGCGAACTGGCGGAACGCGTGCGCCAAGGAACCCATCCCGACGACGTCCCCCTCTGTCTTGAGCTCGACCGGTTCCCCTTCGCCATGGTGGCGAGCCTGGAGGACTCGGTCATGGTCCTCCGCCCGTCGGACCCACGGCACGACCAATTTGGGCCACGAGCACGCCACTTCGGCGGATAGGATCACGTGTTCCTGATCGGCCCCCCATCCATCGATTCCTCAGGAGTCCCCCCATGCACGGTAGTTCGGGCTCAACCTTCTCCCGTCGCGGCCTCATACGCACCGGAGCCGGTGCCTCGCTGGCCGCACTCGGACTCGGTGCCGGAGCCCAGCCCGCTTCCGCCGCGGTGGGCGCCACCAAGCGGTTCGACCTCACGCAGCCCTCGTACGACCTGTTCCGGTCCAAGAACACGCACGGCCCGCGGGTCCAGCAGAGCTTCGCCTTCGACTGGGTGAACAAGTTCCTGTACGTGGCCACCAAGCGGAGCGGCAGCGCCGAGTCCGCCGGTGACCTGTGCATCAACAAGATGGACTTTCACGGGAACTACCTCTCGTACATGCACCTCAACGGCTTCGGGCACGGCGTGGCCTTCGCCGCGCTGCCCAGCGGTTCCGGCACCGAGCTGTGGATCGAGTGCGCCGCGAACGGCAACGGGTACGGCACGGCCCTCGCCCCCATCCGTTACGCCGCCAACACCACCATGGGCTCACCGGCGGCCTCGGCCGCGTACCGGCCGATCTCCGGGGCGACCGAGTACACGTGCTCCGTCGACCCGGTCCACGCCCGCATGATCGTGCGGTACCACACCAGTGCCGGCAAGCGCATCGCCGTGTTCCCCCTCTCCGCCTTCCGGACGCGCGACTTCGGGGCGCCGCTGGTCGACTTCAAGCAGCCGGCCATCCCCGGGACTCCGCAGGGGTACACCCTCTACGGCTCGTACATGTACTTCCTGACGGGTGACGCGTACCCCGGCGACGGCAGCCCTTCCGGGGACGGCAACTCCTACGTCACCAGCATCGACGTCAACACCGGCACCGTGAAGCAGGGGCCCGTGCTCACCAAGGCCGGCTCCACCCTCCACCACCGCGAGCCCGAGGGCCTGGCGATCTACCGCACCGACGCCGGCGAGGCGCGCCTCTTCATCGGCTTCGCCACCGGCGTGGAGGGAGACCGGCGCTCCAGCATCTTCTACAAGAACGCGCTGATCTGAGCCATGCCCGCTCGGCGGCCGACAGCGGCCGCCGAGCGGGTTCGGAGTCCGTGGTGGTGTCCGTGGTCGGCACGGAGGTGGTCCGTGGTGCTGAAGGAGCACGCCCAGGAGCACAAGCCCGCGGCGGGTCTCGGGCCGGGGGCGCGGTGCCGGACGGCTGTCAGTGGCCGGTGACGACGCCGGAGAGTTCGTTGGGGCTCTTCGGCAAGGTCACGGAGGCGAGCTTGTCGCCGGACTCGATGTCGACGGCGTGGAGTTGCCGCGTACCCGGCTCGGAGACGTACGCGGTGTGGCCGCGGACGAAGAGGGCGGGCCGGGGCTGCTGCCAGTCGAGAGGCTCCTGCCACTCGTCGACGACGGGGATCCTCCTCTCGGTCCTGCCCGTCTCCGGGTCGATGACATGAAGGGTGCCGTCGGTGCCGAGGACGAGTGCCTCGCCGTGGGGTCCGCGCCCGAGTGAGCGGAAGGAGTAGCTGGTGCCCAGGTCGACCAGGCGCAGCTTCGCCGTGCCGGTGTCGATGAGGGAGATGCGGGTGGGACGTTCGAGTTCGGCGTCCGGGTCGGTCTTGTAGTCGCCCAGCAGGATCGTGGAGGCGTCGCTGCCCGCCTGGTTGCCGATGCGGCCGTAGTCGTCGGGGGCGTCGACCTTGGTGAACGTGCCGTCCTTGTAGAGGAGGACGCCGTCCTCGCAGCCGACGGCGACGGTCTCGCCCTTGGCCGCGGCCTCACCGTGGACGCCGGGGCAGTCCTCGTTGCGGGCGATCTCCTTGTCGTTCTCGTCCAGGACGTGCGCGCCGGTGCGCCTCTCCTCGGTGCCGAGGGTGCTGAGCAGTTCGCCGTTGCTCAGTTCGACGGCGACCCCGTGGTGAGCCTCGGCGGCGGTGTAGGTGCGGCCCTCGGGCTTCCCGCCGCCGCTCAGGCCGGCCGGGTCGAAGACGTTGACCTCGCCGGTGCCGTCGGTGAACAGCACCGTCTTCCCAGCATGGCGGACGACGTGGCCGGGCTTGGCGCCCTCGTAGGTGATGTCGGTGAGGGACTGCCGGGTGGCGTCGAGGACCCGGAAGCCGCTGTCGGTGGAGACGACGACATGGTCGTCGTCTCCTGCGGGATTGACGCGGTTGAAGCCGGGCAGCTCGATGGTCCTGGTGAGCTCGAGGGTTTCGCCGTCGAGGATGTACAGGCCGCCGTCGAAGGTGGCGACCAGGGGGTCCTCCACCTCCACGGCGGGGGCGGTGCTCGGGGTCTCCTTCGCCGCCTTCGCGTCGGACGAGGCGCCGTCCCCTCCCCCGCATGCGGTCATGACCGCGGACACCGCCAGGGCGAGCGCGGTGCCGGTGAAGACCCGGTTGCGTATCCGATTGTTCACTTCGTGTGATCCTTTCGGCCGCGGGTGTGCGGCGTCGGTGTGATGGGTGTGTGGTCGACCGCCCGTGCCGGTGCCGGCGGCGGCGCGGCTCAGTGGGCCGTGAGGCCCTCGGTCAGGGCGGTGGTGTTGGCGCGCATCATCCGCAGGTAGGTGTCGGCACCCTCCCCTTCGGCGGTGAGCGACTCCGAGTACAGCTCGACGACCTCGACCCGGCCGCCCAGTTCGGTGCGCAGGACGTCTGCCAGCCGTCCGGGGCGTGAGGAGTCGGCGAACACCGTGCTCACTCCTGCCTCCCGCATGGCCTCGGTGAGCGAGCGGAGGTCGGAGGAGCTGGGTGACGCCAGGGTGGTGCCGCTGGGGACGACCGCGCCGATCACCCGGAAGCCGAAGCGGTGGGCGAGGTAGCCGAAGACGTGGTGGTTGGTGACCAGGGCGCGGTCGTCCTCGGGGATGCGGTCGAAGGACGTCTCCATCCAGGCGGTCAGACCGGCGAGTTGCCGGTCGTAGCGGGCGGCGTTGCGGCGCACGGTCCGCTCGTCCGCGCCGTCCACGTTCTCGACGACCTCGTCGGCGATCAGGCCGACGGCTTTGCGCACGCGGTCGGGGTCGGTCCAGAAGTGCGGGTCGGGCTGTCCGGCCCCCTCCTCGAGCTCTCCGCCGGCCGTGGCACGGAAGGTGAGGGGGTCGACCGCCTTGCCGACCTCGACGGTGGGGACCCCGGCCTCGCGGACGGCCTCCACGTGCCGCAGTACGTTCTCCTCCAGGCCCAGCCCGTTGAGGACGACCAGGTCGGCGTTCTCCATCTCGGCGGCCTGCACGGCCGACAGGCCGAAGGAGTGCGGATCGGCGTTCGGCTGCATCAGAACGGTGACGTCCGCCTCGCCACCGACGATCTCCCGGGTGACGTCGCCGAGGATGTTGGTCGTCACCACGACGCGGGGCCTGTCGTCGCCGCTCACGCAGGCGGTCACCGTGCCCGCGCAGAGGAGGGCGATCACGGCCCATAGCAGGCGACGCAGCCGCAGCACAAGGCGCTTCGGTGCCGTCATCGTCCGGTCTCCACCATCAGTTCCGGCCTGACGTCGAGGTCGAAGGTGCGGGCGATGCGCAGGCCGTCGTTGTAGTCGATCTCGAACACGCGCCTGCCGTCCGGGGCGTTGACGTAGGCACGGCTGCGGTCGACCTCGACGACGGGTTCGCTTCCGTCGGCGCCGGTCGGCCGTTCCCCGGTCAGGAGCGGGGCGGTCCGCGCCGACTGCTCGCCGGTGGCGATGTCGTAGCCGTGCAGAGAGCCGTCGGTCTCCAGGACGAGCAGCGGTGCCCCCTCGCCGGCGGTGTTGGCGGCGACGACGGGCCCCGTGCGCACTTTGATCCACGTGCGCCCGGTGACATCCAGCACCCACACCGCCCGGTCCCCGGCCGGCGCGGTGAGGGTGTCGCTGCCCGCGCGGTGGCGGAAGGACGTCGCCCGCTGCCCCGGGGGCACCTCGCCGTCGTAGGGAATGCGTTCGGCCGTGAAACGCCCGTCGTCCTCGCTGATCAGCAGGGCGCCGTCGGCGCAGCCGAAGACGACGCCGCGCCGGGTGACGGCGTCGCCCGCCGGGTCCTCGCAGGCGGCGTCCGGGATCGCGGAGCGTTTGCCCTTCCGGTCGTGGACGGTGACCACCGGCACGCCCTTCTCGTCGTCGGTGAGGGTCAGCAGGTGCTCCGCGTACGGCACCGCCGTCCCTGCGTGCGTTCCGGGAAGTGCGCGGGCGGATCCGACGCCGCCCTTCTCCAGGTCGGCGCGGCGGTAGGTGACGGCCCTGCCGTCGTCCCCGGTCACGGCGGTCAGGGCGGTGTCACCGCGGACGCGCGCGCCGGCCTCGGCGGGTATGCGGCCTACGTCGCGTATCGCCGCCCGGTAGTAGTGCACGTGGTCGCCGTGATCCACCGTCCAGGCGCCGCCGTCGAGGACGCGTGTTCCACCCGGGGTGCGGAAGTAGGCGAACCGGCCGTCCGTGGAGAGTTCCGCGGCGCCCCTCACCGGTGGCGCCTCGTGCGCCTCGCCGGTGATCAGGTCCAGCACCCGGGTGTCTCCGGTCGCCGGGTCGTTGAGCACCAGCCGGGACTGCTGCTCGGCTGCCTCCTGCGCCCCTTCGACGTACCCGTGCGGAGGGGCGGTGGTGCCGGAACTCGGCCCGGGTGCGGACGAGTCGGTGTTCTGCCCCGCGCAGCCGGCGGTGAGCAGCGCGAGTGCCACGAGCGCGGCGGGCGCCCCGGCTGTGACGTTTCTGCGGACGAAGAGGGACATCGGTCAGGTCTTTCTCAGTCGGTTGCCGCCGGGCGGACGCCGGTCGGGCGTGCGTGGCGGTCGCGGATGCCGGATGCCAGGCGGGAAAGGAAGAACAGGCCGACCGCCAGGGCCGAGACGGTCGCTCCCGCCGCGGTGCGCAGATGCCAGGACAGCAACAGGCCGCAGAACGTGGCCACCGCGCCGGCCAGGGCGGCGAGCGCCATCACCGCTCGCACGTTCCGGGCCCACGGCAGCGCGGCCGCCGGCGGGGCGATGAGCAGCCCGAGCACCAGGAGGGTGCCCACGATGTGGAAGGAGGCCACGATGGCCAGCGCCAGCAGGCCCAGCAGTACGGCGTGGGTCAGACGGGGACGCAGGCCCAGCGTCCGGGCCTTGCGCTCGTCGAACGCCAGGGCCATGAAGGGGCGATGACCGAGGACCGAGACGACGAGGGCCAGGATGAGCGCCGCGCCCAGCAGCACGAGGTCCGCTTCGCGGACCGCCAGGACGTCACCGAAGAGGAAGCCCGTCAGATCGACCGCGAAGGACTGCGAACGCGACACGATGATGACGCCGAGCGACAGCATTCCCACGAAGAGCAGCCCGATGCCGGTGTCCTGGGACAGCCGCGGAGTACGGCCGAGCGCGGTGACGCCGGCGGTCATCACGGCCGCACTCAGCAGCGCCCCCATCAGCAGGTTGCCGCCGAGCAGCGCGGCCAGCGCCACGCCGGGCAGCAGTCCGTGGGACATGGCGTCGCCGAGGAAGGCCATCCCCCTCAGCACCACCCATGTACCCGCCAGGGCGCAGATCGCCGACACCAACAGTCCGCCCCACAAGGCCCGTTGCACGAAGGAGGCCTCGAAGGGGCCCGTCAACCACTCCATACGAGCACACTACAATGACAATCATGTTCAATAAAACCTGCCCCCCGCTCCCCGGTGCCGAGGACTCACTGTTCCGCGTCCGTTTCACCGGGCTGTCCGCGGGCTACGCCGGCCGAGAAGTTCTCCATCAACTCAGCGCGGAGGTACCGAAGTCGGCCGTCACCGCGCTCGTCGGCCCGAACGGCAGCGGAAAGTCCACCCTGCTCGGCGTCCTGGCCGGCGTGATCCGGCCCACGGCCGGAGAGCTGCACCGCACCGGTGGCCGACCGCCGGCTTTCGTCCCCCAGCGCGGCGCGGCAGGCGACGCGCTGCCACTGACCGTCCGGCAGACCGTGGAGATGGGGCGGTGGCGCGACCGCGGCCCGTGGCGCCGGCTGACCCCGCGGGACCGTGCGATCGTCGGCACGGCGATGGACCGTCTGGACATCGCCGGACTGGCCTCTCGCCAACTGGGCGAGCTGTCCGGCGGGCAGAGACAGCGGGCCCTGATCGCCCAGGGCCTCGCCCAGGAGTCGGACCTTCTTCTCCTCGACGAGCCGACCACCGGCCTCGACCCCGAGGCCAGGGAGGGCGTGGCGGCACTGCTGGCCGGCCTGGTCACCGACGGCGTGACCGTCGTTCAGGCCACACACGACCTGGACGCCGCCCGAGCGGCCGACACCTGCGTCCTGCTCCGCGAGGGGCATCTGGCGGGGCAGGGGCCCCCGGGGCGACTGCTCACGCCGCCGCTGCTCGCCCGGATCTGGCAACCGGCGTGAGGCCCGCCGCGTCAGTCGTCCTGCTCGGCGTCACCGCGTGCCCGGTCCGGTTCCCCGAGCAGCCGGGTCCGCAGACGGTAGTCGACGGTGACGTCGTGGTAGTCCCGGCCGGGGACGACCTTGTCGGGCAGGTGGTCGCGGTGGCTGCGGCTCAGCGACTCCCGTTCACCGGTGCCGGGGAAGCGCACGGCCGTACGGGGCTCCTCGGCGAAACGCAGGCGCTCGGCGCGGACGGTCGTCCGGAGCGAGATGTCCGGCGGCACCGGTGCGCCGGCCGTTCAGGGCGGTTCCTCTCCCCCTTCTGCGGCGCGACGGCGGCGGGGCCGCGGGGCCGGCTCCCCGTCCTCCGTGCGGACCCGGCGCCTGCCGGTGGGGGTTCGCCTGGGCGCTGCTTCGCCCCGGGGGCCGCGTGCCGCACTCCGTTTGGCGGCACGGGCCCGGCGCGTGGTGCCCTCCGTCGCGGCCTCGGCGTCCTCGACGGCGCGGCCGCCCTCCGGGACCACGTCCCCCGCCGCTTCCGTCACGCGTCCGGCCGTGCCCGCCGCGCTCTCTGCGGCGTCGCCCACCACACGGCCGGCCTCACCGACGACCGCCGGGCCCGCCTCACCGGCGACGTCCTCCACCACCCGTCCGGCACCGCCGCCCACGTCCTGAACGGCTCGACCGGCGCCCCGGCCGACCTCCGCGGCCGCCGAGCCCACGCCGGACCCCACGTCCTCGACCGTTCTCCCGGCTCCGGCACCGACATCCTGGACGGCCCGGCCGGCGCCCCGGCCGACGTCCTGGACAGCGGTCCCGGCACCCCGGCCGACGTCCTGGACAGCGCGGCCCGCGCCCGTGCCCAGCTCGCCCACCGCCTGGCGGGCCCCGCCGCCGACGTCCCGCACGGCGGATCCCACACCGCGGGCCAGTTCGTGCAGGATCTCCGGATTGCGGTCGAGCGTGGTGAGCACCCGGTCGATGATCGCGGCGACGTTGTCGAGACGCACGTCGAGCCGGGCCTGTGCCTCCACTCCGCTGATGCCCAGGTGGACCCGGCCGAGGGCGACGTCGGCGCCCACGTTGAGCCTCAGCAGGTCCAGCACCTCGGCCTGCAGCGACACATGCGCCCGGAGATCTTCGACGTCCAGGTCGATCTCGTCGACCTTCAGGACGGGTACATCCAGATGGACGTCAGGATTCATGTCGGAGGCGACGACGGCCTCGTCATACGGCTCACCCGCTTCGAGGGGAGCCTCGCCGTTCTCGGTGTCGTCGTGCATCACCGTACCTCCCGGTTCACCGGCACGCACCGTCCATCTTGCTGGGTTCCGGGGATCGGCGCGCGGCCGGAGGCCCGCGGTGAGGCGTACGGCGGACGTCGGACTGGAAGAACGCCGTGTACCGGGTCATCCACGCACGGGGCGTCCTTGCCCTCGGGATTCCCTGGCGGACGCCGGGCCTGCCGTGGACAGTGGACGACGGAAGCCACTGCGGGAGGACCGACGCATGAGCATGGTGATCTGCGACCTCACGGTCTCGGTCGACGGGTACTCGGCCGGGCACCACCAGACCGAGGACCGCCCGTTCGGCGACGACGGCGGCGACGGCACGGGCGCCCGGCTGCACGCGTGGATGTTCGACACGCCCGACGAGAACCGGGCCGAGCTCGACCGGATGGCCGCCGCCCAGGCGTTCGTCATGGGGCGCAACATGTTCGGGCCGGTGCGCGGCGACTGGGACCGGGCGTGGAACGGATGGTGGGGCGACGAGCCGCCGTTCCACGCGCCGGTGTTCGTGCTCACCCATCATGCGCGCGAGCCGCAGCCGATGAAGGGCGGCACCACGTTCCACTTCGTCACCGACGGGATCGCGTCGGCCCTGGCACAGGCACGCGCGGCGGCCGGCGACGGCGACGTCGCGGTCCAGGGCGGCGCGACCACCGTCAACCAGTACCTCGCCGCCGACCTGATCGACGAACTGCGTCTGCACGTCGTGCCGTTCACGCTCGGCGCCGGCACGCGGCTGTTCGAGGGGGTCCCGCCGCTCGCACTGGAGCAGGTGACGTCGCGGTCGGCGACACTGGTCACGCACCTGACGTACCGCGTGCTGTCTCGATGTGATGACGGCGCGTCATGCCAGGGGGACCGTGTTCCGCTGCGTCGATGACCGCCGCTACTTGATCAGGGCGTTGGCCCCGATGATCACCAGGCCGATGAACATGTCACCGGTCGCCGCCCGGAGCGACGCCGGCCATCCGCGGCCCGCACGACGCGCCGTCCATGCCCCGCCGGCCGCGAGGAGCAAGGTGTTGACCAGCAGTGCCGTACTCACCGCGTCGCCCTCGGTCCACCAGGACGGCACTGCGAACAGCAGGAGCACGAAAGTGGGGACGGCCGCGGCGACGACCGGCCACTCGGCGAGCATGGCGCGCAGGCCGACCCCGATGCCGCTGTGCTCCGCCGACATCCGGTGCGCGAGAACGTGGGCGTAGCCGTGGGCCGCCGCGGCGGCCAGGGCGGTGAACAGCACCCAGACGGCGTCCGATCCGGGGTCGGTCTGCTCGTCCGGCGAGTCGAGGGCCGCTGCCAGCGCACTGGCGAGGACGAGTCCGTAGACGCCGCTGATCAGTCGCGGTTCCGGCGAGGGCCGGCCCGCTGTCTGCGCGCCGGCAGGCCGGGGAGAACGGTGGGCGGGGTGGTGCATCGCTACGGCCTCCGGTGGGAGGAGCTGGAACAGGGCGGGACGGCTCCGCGGCGGCCGGCCGGGACCGGGCCGCGTGCGTGCGCCGTGCTTCTGGATCAACTTCCGTGACGCACAGAAGCAACGCCCGGCCCCGAAGCCTGCTCCATTTGCCCGACCTGCGGGAAGCGGGCCGGGCGGCGATTGACCTCAAGCGGACTTGAGCTTCTAGGTTCGTTCCACAGCCGCCGGAACGACCGGCGGTCCCTTTCGAGGAGGTCAGCCATGGCCGAGCGCCCTGCCCACACCGAGATCCCCGACCGCTACCACTTCGCCGTGATCCCCCACATCATGGTCGACGACGCCCGCGCGGCGATCGACTTCTACCGGCGGGCGTTCGGTGCCCGGGAGGACTTCCTGATCGATGCCCCGGGCGGCGGCGTTCTGCACGCCGAGATCACCATCGGGTCATCGGTGCTGATGCTGGGGGACGCGAGCGTGGACGAGGCGGAGGCCGGCGCCTTCGCCTCGCCGGCCTCCCTCGGTGGAGGCACCTCCGTCACGCTGCACGTGTTCGTCCCGGACGTCGACAGCCTGGCGGCGCGTGCGGAGGCCGCCGGTGCCGAGATCCTCCAGCCGCCGACGGACATGTTCCACGGTGACCGCACCGTCATCCTCAAGGATCCCTCGGGTCACCTGTGGGTCTTCCTGACCCACCTGGAAGACGTCGCTGAGGAGGAACTCCGGCGGCGCCTGGCCGCCGTCGAATGACCGGGGGGCCGACCGGGTCACGCCGTCAGTGGGGAAAGGTGCGGGGCGGGCGGGTCACGGTGGATTCGCGGAACTCCGCAATGCGTGAGTGCACTTGACGCATGAGCCAGGTGTCCTCGATGCGGTCCAGGTAGAGGCATCGGGCTGCCAGGCCCGGCAGGTCGAAGGCGAAGTACAGGGACATCAGCGGGTTCACGAACAGCTCGCTGCCGCGGGTCCGGTCGGTGAAGCGGACGTCGCCGAACGAGCCGCGCACGGCTGCCGCGACGGAACCGTTGACGATGCTGGGATGCTCGGGGGTGTGGTGCTGCGCGTGCGCCACCGCGTCCAGGTAGAGCGCCCCTTCCCGGGTGGCACGGGGTATCGAGAACGCGCCGAGGTATGCGCCGTCGCGCTCCAGAGCGGCGATGTTCTCCAGGACCTGCACGTGGTTCACGCCGTGGTAGGCGTCCACGCCGAACCCGACGGACACCACGAGCCGGTGGGGCACGGCGTCCAGCGCGGCGAGCGCCGCCACACTGGTCATGTCCTCCTCGGGTGTGCCGAGGCCGGACTCGTCACCGCGCAGCAGGATGTCCGTACCGCCGTCGACCAGCACCACGGTGTCGATGCCGTGCAGTTCGATCAGTGCCCGGTAGGCGGCGCGCAGCGGGCGCACACCGGTCTGGGGAAAGGCGTACACGGTGTCCGGGTAGCCATGCCGGTTCAGCCACTGGGCCAGGGTCCGCTCAGGGAAGTAGCTCTGGTGCGGGGCGATGTCCGGAGTGACGACGGCCAGGTCGTCGGCCGCCCAGTGGTGCTCCGGCAGACCGGCGAGCGCGCTGAAGGAGAGGTTCGCGAGGAACACCTCCTTGTCCTGGTGCAGGAGGGACAGAGCCAGCGGCAGGCCGGAGTAGACGTCGAAACCGCCGCCCGCGCCCGCGACGAGGATGCGTTCGGAATCGGCGAGCCGGCTGAAGAGCGGGTTGGTGTGGAGAGAGGTCACAACGATCATTGTCACCGGTGCACGGGGGCAACGGGCCGGCCTCGACGGGCGCCTCGCGTGACGGAGTCGGGCTCAGCGGCCGTCGTCCCGGACCACGACGACGGGACAGGCGGCGTGCTCCGCGCAGTGCTGCGCCACCGGCACCAGCAGCAGCCCCGCGCCCCCGAGCCCACGGCTGCCGACCACGAGCAAGGAGGCGCCGTGGGCGGCGTCGAGCAGAACTCGCGGGGCCGCCGTAACGCAGCTCCGCCGACGGCTGCGGTCCCACGGCTTCCTCGACCGCCCGGGTGAGTTCCTCGCGAGCGCGGGCCTCCAGGGCACCTTCGTCGCCGCTGGACGGAGGCAGCCGGCCGAGCGCTCCGTACAACTGCGGGACGTCCCACGCCGTCGGTGAGCCGCCCCTGCCGCACCGCCCACCGCAGAGCCCGCCTCGACGAGTCGGAACCGTCCACCCCGACCACGATGCGCTCCAGCTTCACGCCGGGTGCATCGGCTCCGCAGTCCGACGGGTCCGTACGAGGACGGACCGCGCTCGAGAGGGGTGGCGAGTGGCTCCGGCGCCGGTCAGGGGACCCCGCGCGCGGTGATGACCCGTCAGTTCCGTGCGGCCTCGACTCCTTCCCGCCACCCATTCCTGTTAGGAGTCGGGATCCCGGGAAACACGGATGTCGAACCGACGGCAACAAGGAGAGTCTGAGATGGGCATCATCGCGTGGATATTCATCGGCCTGCTCGCCGGGGCCATTGCCAAGGCGCTCATGCCGGGCAAGGACCCGGGCGGAATCATCATCACCATGCTCATCGGCATCGCCGGAGGACTTCTCGGAGGATTCCTCGGCAAGGTGATCTTCGGGGTCGACTCCATTGACGGATTCTTCGACCTCTCCACCTGGATCGCGGCCATCGTCGGATCGGTCATTCTCCTGGCGCTGTACCGCATGTTCACCGGCCGCGGACACGGGCGCGGTCATCGCCGCGGTCACGCCCACGCCTGACGGAACCGCGGTCGGCACACTCCGGCACAAACAGTCCGACGTGCCCTTCTCCGAGCGCCCTCGTCCTGGGACGAGGGCGCTCGGGGCATGCGGCGCACGCGAAGATTCTTTTTCCAGTCAAAGGGAGCACGTTTTCATGGCCGAGACTTCGGACGTCGTCGAACTCATTCTTCAGGACCACCGGCGAATGGAGGATCTCTTCCGTCTGATGCGCAGTGTCGAAGCCGACCGGGCCGCCGCTCTGCACGAGTTCGCACACCTGCTGATCGCCCACGCACTGGCCGAGGAGAGCAAGGTGTATCCCGCTCTCAAGCGGTACAAGAACATCGACGACGAAGAGGTGGAGCACGGCGAGCACGAGCACGACGAGGGGAACGAGGCCCTGCTGGCACTGCTGGAAGTGCGCGACGTCGGCAGCGAGGAGTGGGACGCGAAACTCGCGGAACTGGTCGAGGCCGTGACCCATCACGCCGACGAGGAGGAGCGCACCATTCTCAACGGGGCGCGGGAGAACGTGGCGATGGAGCGACGCGAGGAGCTGGGCGCGGCCTTCCGGGAGGAACGTGAGCGCCGGCTGAAGGAGGACTGCGGCTCCGTCGAGAACGTGCGCCGGCTCGTCGGAAACTGAGCGCGCCCTTCGTACCTCCTCCAGGATGGACCGTGAGACATCTGCCGGCGACGGGTCGGCAGGCAGCATTCGCGTCGGGCCGCAGGGAGGGACCGTGGACGAGCAGGGGCAACAGGGGACCACGGGGCTGCACTGCCTGGTCACCGGTGCGTCGGGGTACATCGGAGGGCGGCTGGTCCCGGACCTGCTCGAGGCCGGCCACCGGGTGCGGTGTCTGGCCCGCTCCCCCGGCAAACTGCGCGACCACCCGTGGGCCGGCGACGTCGAGACCGTACGCGGTGACGTCACGGACGCCGCTTCCGTCGCCGCGGCCATGGACGGCATCGACGTCGCCTACTACCTCGTGCACGCCCTCGGCACCGGCGCGCGCTTCGAGGACACGGACCGCCGCGCCGCCGAGGTGTTCGCCGCGCAGGCGCACGCCGCCGGTGTGGGGCGGATCGTCTACCTAGGTGGACTGACACCGCGTGGCGTGCCCGAGCGGTCCCTGTCGCCGCACCTGCGCTCCAGGGCCGAGGTCGGGCGCATCTTCCTCGACGGGCCGGTGCCCGCCACCGTGCTGCGCGCGGCGGTCGTCATCGGGTCCGGGTCGGCGTCGTTCGAGATGCTGCGCTATCTGACCGAGCGGCTGCCCGTGATGGTGACACCCAGTTGGGTGCACACCCGCACACAACCCATCGCGGTCCGGGATGTGTTGCGCTACCTCGTCGGGGCTGCCACCATGCCCGCCGATGTCGACCGCGCCTTCGACATCGGCGGGCCGGACGTCCTGACCTACCGCGACATGATGCGCCGCTACGCCGCGGTCGCCGGCCTGCGGCGGAGGGTGATCATTCCGGTCCCGGTGCTCACCCCGGGTCTGTCCAGTCACTGGGTCGGTCTCGTGACCCCGGTGCCGGCGTCCATCGCCCGCCCGCTGACGGAGTCGTTGCGCCATGAAGTCGTGTGTCACGAGCACGACATCGCCCGGTATGTGCCCGACCCACCCGGTCGGCCCCTCCCGTTCGACACGGCGTTGGCTCTGGCCCTGCGGCGGGTCCGGGAGGCCCAGGTCGCCACCCGCTGGTCCTCCGCGTCCGTGCCCGGGGCGCCCAGCGATCCCCTGCCCACCGACCCCGACTGGGCCGGCGGCAGTCTCTACCGGGACGAGCGGCAACGACCGGTCGACGCGTCGCAGCAGGCGCTGTGGAAGGTGATCGAGGGCATCGGCGGCGACACCGGCTGGTACTCGTTCTCACTCGCCTGGGCGGTACGGGGCCGGCTGGACCGGATCGTCGGCGGGGTCGGACTGCGGCGCGGACGGCGCGACGCCGCACGCCTGCGGGTCGGGGACTCGCTGGACTTCTGGCGTGTCGAGGAGATCGAACGCGGACGCCTGCTGCGGCTGCGGGCGGAGATGCGCCTGCCCGGCCTGGCGTGGCTGGAGATGCGCGCCGAGACGGACTCCGAGGGCCGCACGCGCTACCGGCAACGCGCCCTCTTCCACCCGAGGGGCCTTCTGGGGCACGCCTACTGGTGGGCCGTCTCCCCCTTCCATGCCCTCGTCTTCGGCGGCATGGCCCGCAACATCGCGCGTGCGGCGGCGAAGACCGCGAGCGCACCCGGCCGGGTGCCCGAGGTGACGCCATGACCGTCGCGGCCGACGACGGACCGGCGCCGGCCGCCGTGTTCGTGCGCGTGTTCACGCGGGATCGGGGCAAACGGTCACACACGGACCGACCGGTCCGGCTTCCCCGTTACTGATTCGGAGGCCTTCATGATGGTCGTCGGCATCGTTGTCGTCTGCGTGGTCATCGGTGTGCTCGCGTTCCTGGTCCCAGCTCTCTCCCGGCACCCGCAGAACGGAACGCAACGCGTGCTCGGCGTGGGTTCCCGGGCCGGGTCCAAGGCTCCGGGGCCGCTCGGTCGTCTCTTCAGCAAGCCTTTCCGCTCCAGCTCCCGCGCCGTCGGCCGCAGCGGTTCCGCGGGCCGACGAGCGCGCGGACGGCTGCCGTTCTGACGTCCGGACGCCGAGCCGCGCGCGGAACGCGTCGGTCAGGGCTGGTCGGCCCGCGCGTGCGCCGCGTCCCCGGCCGGTGCCCCGGGGACGCGGGTGCCCGTTTCCCACAGGCACCAGGTCGACCACAGCAGCGCGACGAGGAAGGCCGCCAGCAATCCCAGCAGCACCACCGTCTGTCGCGCCGAACCTCCGCCCTGCACCGTGGTCAGCAGCAGACACAAGGTCCAGGCGACGACACCTCCCCCGTAGACCGCTCGGAGCTGTCGCAACTGACTCGTCCTGTCCAACGTCACCCTCCCGGCCGTGCCTCTCACGTTGCCCTGCCGGTACCCCCGTCACGCCGCTTCACCGCTCGCAACTGCGGCGGAAGCGGATGTCCGCCGCCCGGCGGCACCCGCGGTGCGTCACGGGGACGCGGGGCGGGTGCCGACACGCAGGGCCAGGAGGGCGACGTCGTCCTCGTTGTCGGCCGGCCGCGCGCGGCTGAGCAGTTCGTCGGTGAAGGTCTCCACCGGCCGGTGGGCCAGGGCCGCGGCATTCCGCCGCAGCCGTTCCAGGCCGTCGTCGATGGAGTGACTCGGCGATTCGACGAGTCCGTCCGTGTACAGCACGAGCGTGGACCCCAGCGGCAGTACCTCCGAGGCGTCCGAGCGCGGCCGGTCCGTGCCGGTGCCCAGGAGTATGCCGCTGTTCTCCGTGAGGTACCGGGCGACGCCCTCGTGAGTGACCAGCAGCGGTGGCGGATGGCCCGCGTTGGTCCACTGCAGCTCCCACTGCCCGTTCTCACCCGCTGTCAGGGTGGCGAACACGAGTGTGGCCATGGACACGTCCGTGATGCGGAGCACTGCCCGGTCCACGCGTTCCACGACGCGGCTGGGCGGCTCCTTCTGGGCCCAGGCGTAGGAGCGGAGCACGTTGCGCAGCTGGGACATGCCCGCTGCGGCGTCCAGGTCGTGCCCGGAGACGTCGCCGATCACCAGGGCGGTGGCGTTGGCCGCCAGGGGGAAGGCGTCGTACCAGTCACCGCCCACGTGGGAGGCGTCCGGCGCGGGCAGGTAGCGGGACGTCATCTCCAGCCCGGCCACGCGCGGAAGCTGCGGCAGCAGGTACCGCTGCATGGTTTCGGCGACCTTGCGCTGCCGCTGGTAGAGGCGGGCGTTGTCCAGGGCCAGGCCGGCACGCCGGGTGATGTCCTCCAGCAGGGCCAGATCGGCGGAAGTGAACTTCTCGGGGCGTTCGGACCGGCCCAGTGTCAGGGCCCCGAGCACCTCGCGCAGGCCCCGGATCGGTGCGATGGCCGCCGAGTGGATGCCCGTGGCCTCGAACAGGCGGCGCTGCTCGACCGCGATGCCCGTGTCGGGAGCGCGGTCGTAGGTCTGCGGTTCGGCGATGGTCGAGGCCACGCCCCGCAGGGCCCGGGACAACGGCATCACGGACTCGGCGGGCACGGGTGCCATCGGCCCCTCGAGGTCCCTGCGGGACACCGGGGCGCCGTTCTCCATGTGCACCACCTTGGTGCGCCACACCTCGTCGCGTTCGCTGATCAGGTCGATCACCGCCCAGTCCGCGAGGCGGGGCAGGACGAGGGACACGAGGCGTCGCAGTGCCTCGTCGGCGGAGAGGGTGGAGGTCAGCTGCGTGGTCATCTCCGCCAGCAGAGCGAGCTTGTCGAGCTCCAGCAGCGCTCCGCCACCGTGGTCGAGCCGCACCGCGGGCTCGGCGTGGTCGTCCCGGGGCTGGAACAGCAAGAGCATGGACATGTCGTCGCTGCCGATGTCGACGGGAGCCAGCGTCCACGACACGGGAAGCAGTGACCCGTCCCCGCGCTCGAACCACTCCAGCTCGGCCTGGGCCGGACGGCCCTCCATGAAGGCAGGCCGCATGCGGCACTGCGCCCTCGGAATCGGCCCCCCGCGGGCGTTCCGGTGCAGCAGATCGTGTGCGTCGCCCATGACGAGGTCCCCGGCGGAGCGCTTCAGCAACTGCTCGGCGACGGCGTTGACGGCCACGATGGAGCCCTGCGCGTCCACGACGTAGGCGCCCGTGCCGAGCATCGCGAGCATGTCGTCGACCGCATGGCCGGAGGGGGCCCCGGCCTGCTCGTCGCCAGGGGCGTGCTCATGGTCCGCAGCCGTCATTTCCCCTCCTCGCCGGCCGGTCGATCACCAGATTCTCCTCGGATTCCACGACCCCGGAGTGTTCCTGGGTTCATGGCTACCGGAAGGCGGGACGTTCCCTTCAGATCATCACACGTCCGGGGCGGGTATGGGTCCACGGCCGCCCCGCAGGGCCACCCTCACGGTACCGTCCCGGTCCCGAGGCCGTCGCACACAGCCTTGGTCAGGGCGACTCGCCAGCGTGCACCGTGGTCATCGCGCAATTATCGTGTACATGTCGACCGTGGTGCCGGTCGGGCCGGAGGTGATGGTGACCTGCTGCATGAGGGCGCGCATCAACGCCATCCCGCGGCCTCGGTGGCCGTCGGCCTCGGGTCGGGGCACCTTCCACCGCCCGGAGTCGGCGACGGTCAGACGCAGCGCGTCGAGACGGGCCTCGGCACGGAGCCGGACCGGGCCGCCCGGGGAGCCCCGGTGACCGTGCTCGATGGCGTTGGCGCAGGCTTCCCCCGACGCCAGCAGGACGTCCTGCACCTGGCACGGCGGCAGATCGCACTGGGCGAGCCAGCCGCGCAGGGCGTTGCGGACCTGCGCGAGCCGGGAGGAGTCGGCGGGGAAGACCACATCGAGTGGCGCGGGACACCGGTGGAGCGGCACCGCTCCGTGACACATCTCACGCGTCGGCCGGCCCGGCGTCCACGGGTGTGTGTCACCGAGCGTGGCGGGCGGGCGGGCGGATCTGCCGAAGAGCGCCGGATCCGCTGCGAGGGCGTCTCCGCCGGCCGCTGCCGCCGGCACGTCTGCGGCGTCGCGCGAGCGCTCCACCCGGCTCCCTTTCCCCCATACACACGAGGCCGCGCCGACCACGATCGCGACGAGTTCGTAGGATAAGCGAGCGGGTCGGCGGGCTCGGACGGCGGGCATGGAATCCGGGAGCGGGACCGGATCCCGCGCGCTCGACGCCCTCGCCCGCTTCCCTCGCCAGCAGCCGTCGAGCACCGCACCAAGGAGAGCCCGTGACCGATTCGGATCAGATCTGCTCCGTCAGGCCCCGCCGGATGCCGTCGGGCCCTCATGTCGTCGAGGTGGTGGGGGAACTCGACCACCACACCGCTCGTTTCCTCTCCGAAGCGGTCAACGACGCCCCGTTCGACGATCACGGACTGGTTCTCGACCTGTCGGGACTGACCTACTGCGACTCCACGGGCATCACGGCCCTCATCACCGCCTACCAGAGGGCGCAGGCCGCCGGCTCACCGTTCTGTCTCGCGGGTGTCCGACCGGACCAGATGCGGGTGCTGCGGATGGTCGGTCTCGATGAGGTGTTCACGTTCCACCCGGGCGTCGACGCAGCCGTCTCCGCGTTCCGGCGGGGATGACGCCGCCGTCGGTCTCAGGCCGACGCTTCGACGGCGGCCTTGATGCGCCGGGCGAACGCCGGGGCGTCCTTGCGGGCCGCGCTGCCCGCCAGTGGCAGCAGCGCCTTGCCCAGGCCGTGGCCTTCCAGCACGTTGAAGAGACGCACCCGGGTGCCGCCGTCGGCGGTGGGCTCGAGGTCGTAGCCGCCTTCGTCGGCGGTGATGGAGTTGTGCGACGTCTCGTGCCAGCGGATGCGGGTGGGCACGGACAGCTCGCTGATCTCGAAGTCCCGCCGCGATCGCATGCCGGCGTCCTTGACCGTGCTGTGGAAGACCGTGCCCACCGCGGTGTCACCGTCGGGGCTCTTCTCGATCTCCAGCACGCGAGGGCTGAACTCCGGGTCGTGGCGGCCGTCGGCGAGATAGGCGAAGACGTACTCGATGGGCCGGTCGATCTCGACGACGACCTCGAACTGCGTGCTCATGTTCTCCATACCTTTCTTCGTGGGTTACTCGCGGTCATTCGTAGGATCGGGAGACCCGGGGGCATCGGGTGTGGCTGTCATATTTCTGCCGCTGTAGT
>NZ_JBVIGA010000027.1:0-144552 GCF_055571035.1 Streptomyces malachitofuscus
ACCAAGTCGGGCATCGAGTGCCATGTCGCCACCTCGCACTCGGAGAACACCCCGCAGAAGGGCAAAACCCCCCCCCCCCCCACCCCCCCCCCTCCCCCCTCCCCCCCCCCCCCCCCCCCCCCCCTCCCCCCCCCCCCCCCCCCCCCCCCCCCCGAGCCCCGGCCTCCCACGTGGGGTTGCCGGGGCTCGGTGCAGGGGGCGTCTGGGTGGACGCGTCAGCCGAGGGCCTTCAGGGTGCTCCAGTCCGTCGACAGCACGATCTTGACGGGTGAGCCCGTGTTGGTCCGGGACGGGTGGTAGATACGGGTCTGGCCGTCGCCGCCGAACCGGGCCCAGATGTCGGGGATGTCGTCACCGTTGACGTCCGGGATGCCGAGCGCCGTCGAGACGTTCGACTCCGTCCAGCTGGTGCCGTAGGAGACGTCCCCGTTCAGGGAGTTGGCGGCCAGCTTGATCGATACGAGGTCGACGCCGCCCTCGGTGCCGGGCTTGCCGTGGCGGACGTACATGTTGCCGTTGTCCAGGTTGCGCCACAGCAGGTCGGGTGTGCTGTCACCGTTGATGTCGGCGACGTTGACGATGTCGCGGCGCGCCCAGGCGTCGTCGTTCATCAGCGTGGCGGTCTCGAAGCTCGCGCCGGTGTAGCCGGACAGCGTCCAGAACGCGGCGCCGGCCCGCAGCACGAGGTCGGGGTGCTTGTCACCGGTGATGTCGCCGACGGCCTTGATCTGGGTCCAGGTCGAGGGGGCCGGGGCGTTCGAGGGCAGCCGGATGCTCAGCCGCTTGTCCACGTTGAAGCTGCCGTAGCCGTCACCGGGGTAGAGCCAGAACCCGCCGTCGGGGGAGACCGCGAACAGGTCGGTGGAGCCGTCGCCCGGGTAGGCGTCGTCGTAGTGCGTGATCAGGGCCGCCTTGTCCGTGGCGGGGTCGTACCAGTGGCCGGCCGGGTTCAGCCGCGTCTCGCCGGAGTCGTCCACCGTGTAGGAGGACTGCATGCACGAGAACAGCTCGCCGTCGGGGGCGCCGGGGCAGGTGTACAGGTAGCCGCTGGAGTTGACGATGAGGATGTCGGGGATGTCGTCGCCGCCGGTGTCGCCGGGCCCGTCGGCCTTGTCCCGCGGCGGGACGTACATGTTGTAGTCGGTGCGGACGCTCGGGTTGCCGTACTGGTCGAAGGCGTAGACGTTCAGGCGGGTGGGTCCGGCGTGCTCGGGCCTCAGGTCCGGGACGGTCGCGACGCCGTTGGAGTCGGCGGGGAGGTCCTTGTAGCCCAGGCCCTCGAAGGCGTACCGGAACTTCTTCGCGCCCGGGGAGGTGAAGGTGACCGAGCCGGTCGAGCCGAACTTGACCTTGGTCCAGGTCATGCCGTCGGAGGTCGCCTCGGGGAAGTCCGTGCTGTCGACCTGGGGCTGGGGTGGGCCGCTGCCGTCGACGGTGAGGATGCAGGGTGACGTGCCCGGCGGGAAGAAGGTGGAGACCAGACCGCCGGAGTCCTCGGCGCGCACGTCCCAGGCGTAGGCCGTCTTGTCGGTCAGGGGGAAGTCGACCGGGATGGGCTGGCTGGCGGTGCCGTTGCTGTTCGGGGTGACCAGGTACTCCTTGCGGGTGCTGGTGTCACCGTTCTTCCAGAAACGGAAGCGCAGCTTGCTGAGGTTGTCGTCGGCGTCGGTGGCGTTCGCCGACAGGGTGATGACGGTCTTGCCGACCGTCACGCCCGTGCCGCCGACGACGCAGTTGCCGCCCGGGGAGGACTTGCCGGCCGTGGGCTCGTTCGGCGGACGGTTGTAGTTGACCTCCAGCGTCGCCGAGGTGGCGCGGAACTTGCGCCAGGTCTGGGTGTCGGACTCGCTGCTGGCGCGCATGCCGAAGGTGATGCTCGACCAGCCGCCGTCCGCGCCCTTCTGCGCGGCGCTCGTCACCGTGAACGACTCGTAGGCGTCCGGGCAGGAGCTGGACCAGCCGTGCGCGAAAGACTTGCGCTGGATCTCGCTGGACCAGCTCGGCTGCTTGTTCCACGTCGTGCCGGTCGAGATGCCCCCGGTCAGCCAGAGTTGGAACTGGCGGTCGGTGCAGGACCAGGAGTGGTTGTTGAGCACCTTGAAGTAGGCGGAGGTGACCTTCGCACCCTTGATGGAGCTCTTGAACTGCATCCGCCAGAAGGAGCGGCCGGTGCCGCCCGTGTCGTCCTCGTGGCCGACGCGGGCGTCGGAGGTTCCGGAGCTGAAGTTGGTGCCGTTCCAGAAGCTGGTGTTCGGATACGGCTTGTAGGCCGTCGTCCACGCCGCCCAGCCGGTGGTGGCGGTCGGGTCCACGAACAGCGGGAACGTCACGTCCGCGTCGGTGAGCAGACCGGTCTCGGCGACGTCCAGTTCGAGCCGTGCGCTGCCGGTCTCGTCACCGGTCAGGCGCAGCGGCAGGGGGGCGCTGCGGGCGCCCGGTTCGATGCCGCTCAGGCCGGACAGCTTCAGCACGTCGGCGGAGGTGGCGACCGAGGTCCGCGGTTCGGCCCCCGGCTGGGGGAGTTCGGGGTCGCGGCCGGCGGAGTCCCATGCGAACGGGGTGGGGATCGAGCCGATCTCCTTGCCGTCCTTGCCGAGTACCAGGACCTGGCCGGCGCTCTTGTCGTGCCGGAAGACGGCCGTGTCGGAACGCAGCCCGTAGGAGACGGTGGCGAGGGCCTTGTTCCGCGCGGCCTCCTTGGTCTTCACGATGAGGAGCTGCGCGAAACCGCCCTCCTCGCGGGCGACCAGCAGCAGGTCGACGCCGGGCAGCACCTCGGGGTAGAGGGCGCGGGGGCCGTCGAGAACCGGCTCGGGCAGGGTGCCGGGCCAGGTGTAGGTGAGGGTGTGGCCGGCCACGTCCATCTCGGCCAGGACGCTTCCCTCCGCCCGGGCGTCCGTCAGCGGGGCGCGGGCGAAGGAGCGTTCGGCGCGGGACCCGCCGCGCGTGCCGTCGGCGAAGCGCACCGGGGCCGCCGGGTTGGCGGGGCGGATGCCGAGGCCGTCGGCGGCGTCGGTGCGGCGCAGCCGGGTGTCGATGTCGGCCCACTCGCCCTCGGCGTTCTTCGCCCGCCGGGGGGTCGCCGACATCTGCGTACGCATCTGGCCGTCGGGCCGGGCCCAGGTCAGCGAGGTGGGCGTGGTGGCGGTGTCGACGAGGACCTGCTTGCCGGTGCGCCGGGCCTCCGCCTGGGCGGCGGCCTCGTCGCGGGGGCCGGTGTCGGCCTCCCGTGCGCCGGTCGCCCGGTTCGCGCGGGACGCCGAGGGGTCGTCGGGCAGCCACCAGGGGAGCAGGGCTGCGGTCAGGGTGGCCACGAGGAGGCCGAGGCTGAGTGTCAGCCGGGTGCGCGTGCGCACGAACGGGCTGAGAAAACGAGGCGGCGCGGACACGGCTGCGGTTACTCCCGTGTGGACCAGGCGAATGCGGACAGCACAGACAGCCCCGGTCGGCTGGCCGCGGGGCATGAGCGCCGACACGATCACACGATCGGCGCGGGTCGTCCATATGTGAAGAATTTATAAGGCTGTGATGAAGGCCTGGCCGGCCCTTGGCCTCCGATCGGACATGTCTCGGTTGTTCGATTTGATTGCTGGCCATCAGTGCATAGACAGGGATTTTCGCGCCGTTTCGCATTGATGCGCACATCGGCTCCCTGACCCCCTATGACGGGTGACGCAGATCACAGGAGCCCGGATTCCGGCCCGTGCAGCGATCTTGAATTGCGCCCCGTGCATGACAGAGGGTTCGGGCACGCATGCGCCTGATCAGGCACGTGCCTCTGGATTCGCTTGCCTGGTGGGAGTCGACGACGCGTATGCGTGCTCAACGTCCGCTGTCATGGCTGGGGCGGGGACGCCTGGCCGTGACGGAGTCACAACGACGGCGCCGACGGCACAGCCGCCTGGCGACCGTCCTTCTGTTGTCCTCGACGCTGACGGTGACCAGCCTCGGCGCGGACGCGTGGGCGATCCCCGGTCCGGGCATGGACCGTGCGGGGGTCGACCTTCCCGACCTGCCCGAGGACGTCCCGATCGGCGGGGACGAGGAGGCCGAGAAGAACCTCACCACCGCGCCCGAGGTCCCCGTCACCCCCTACGAACCGGTCGCGGTCACGCCGTGGACGGACGGTACGGGCACGGCGACCCTCGACGCGACCACCGCGCCGGGCAGCACGGTGCCGCTGTCCAACGGCCTGCCGGTCGCCATCGGGGTCCCCGAGGGCACCGACCCGGCCGCCCTCGACGGTGAGTGGCAGGTCGACCTGGCGGCGCCCACGGCGTCCCAGGACGCGGGCGTCTCCGGCATGATCATGCAGGTCACCCCGCCGGCCGACGCCGATCCGGCGGCACAGGTCGCGCTCGCCGTCGACACCACCGGCTTCGCGGACCTCTACGGCCCCCAGGCCGCGGAGCGCTTCGGCCTGGTGCTGCTGCCGGACTGCGTGCTGACCTCCCCCGACAGCGGCGACTGCGCCGCCGAGGGCGGCACGACGACCATGTCGGTGAAGGCCGCCGCCGAGGACAAGGCGGAACGGCTGCCCAGCTCGGTCGAGGTGGTGCCCGCGAAGAAGGCACCCACCAAGACCAAGGCCGCGGCCAAGGCGCCGGCCCGCAAGATCCTCACCGGGTCGGTCCCGGTCGCGAACCTGCTGGGCGACACCGCCGCGGACTCGTCGACATCGGGTGCCTCGGTGCGGACCGCCTCGTTCGCGCGCGGCGACGCGCTCCAGGCCGTGGACGCCTCCGGCCCGCAGGTGATCGGCGCCATGGACACCGGCGCCTCGGCCGCCGGCGACTTCAGCGCCACCCCGCTGCTGTCCTCCGGCTCCTGGTCGGCCGGCGCCTCCTCGGGCGCCTTCACCTACAGCTACGCCGTCCAGGTGCCGGAGGCCGCCGGCGGGCTGATGCCGAAGGTGGCCCTCGGCTACTCCTCGCAGTCCGTGGACGGCCGCACCTCGGCGACGAACAACCAGGCCTCCTGGATCGGCGACGGCTGGGACTACAACCCCGGCTCGATCACCCGCACCTACGCCAACTGCCGCGAGGACTCCAAGAAGTCCGGGTCGAACAACGCCACGCACCGCACCGCCGACCTGTGCTGGGGCTCGAACAACGCCACCCTTTCCCTCGGCGGGACGACCACGGAACTGGTCTGGGACGACACCCAGAACGAGTGGTTCACCGCCAACGGCGACGGCTCCACGATCGAGCGGATCCGCGACAACACCTCGGGCAACGGGGCCAAGGACGGCGAGTACTGGGTGGTCACCACCCGGGACGGCACCCGCTACCACTTCGGCCGGCACAAGCTGCCCGGCTGGTCGACGGACGACCCCGTCACCGACTCCGTGCTGACCGTCCCCGTCTACGGCAACCACGCCGGAGAGGACTGCTACAAGGCCGGCGACTGGCCGGGCTCGTGGTGCACCCAGGCCTGGCGGTGGAACCTCGACTACGTCGAGGACGTCCACGGCAACGCCATGTCGCTGTGGTGGAAGAAGGAGAAGAACCACTACGCGCGGAACTTCAACTTCAAGGCGCCCGTGGTCTACGACCGCGGCGGCTACCTCTCCCACATCTACTACGGCCAGCGCAAGGACAGCCTCTTCACGGCGACCGCCCCGGCCCGCGTCGGCTTCACCGTCGCCGAGCGCTGCTTCACCGAATCCTCGCTGACCTGCACGGACGCGAACTTCACGGACAAGGACCCGGGCAAGTACCGCATCTGGTACGACACTCCGGCCGACCTCAACTGCGAGCCCGTCACCTCGACCCAGACCAGAAAGTGCTGGAACGCCGGGCCGACGTTCTGGACCCGCAAGCGCCTGACGGAGATCCAGACCTCCGCGCAGCGCCGCACGGACACCGACGCCCGCCAGGTGGTCGACCGGTACCAGCTCACCCAGAGCTTCCCGGTCCTGCGGACCGGCCCGAACACCGCCCTGTGGCTGGAGTCCGTCCAGCGCACCGGCTACGCCCGCAACGGCTCCACGGACGACAGCGTCACCCTGAACGCGGTCCGCTTCGAGCCCAACGCCGAGGACATGCCGAACCGGGTGATGCGCGGCTCCACCGACCCGCGTCCCGGCTTCTCCCGGCTGCGCATCGCGCGCGTCATCAACGAGTACGGCGGCGAGACCGTCGTCACCTACAAACCCGCCGCGGGTGACTGCGCCACCGGCACCGGCCTGCCCGGCAAGTCCGACACCGGCGCGCTGAAGTCCAACACGCGGCTGTGCTACCCGTCGTACTGGCACCCGGACCCCGAGGTCCAGGACATCGACTGGTTCCACAAGTACGTGGTGCAGTCGATCGAGGAACTGCCCAACGTCGACGGGGCGTTCGCGACGAAGACGTCCTACGCCTACAAGAACGCCGGCTGGCGGCTGGCCGAGGCCGAGTTCACCAAGAAGGCCACCCGCACCTACTCGACCTTCGCCGGCTTCGAGCAGACCACGGTGATCACGGGGCCCGACCAGGACGAACCGTCCGTCGGCGCCAAGCGGTCGAAGGCGGTCACCCGCTTCTTCCGCGGCATGGGCGACACCGTCCCGGTCACCGACATCACCGGCACCGAGATAGCCAAGGACCGCGAGGCGTTCGCCGGCCGCATCGCCGAGGAACTGACCTACACGAGCGCCGACGCCGCCGACACGGACTGGCTGTCCCGCAGCGTCACCGTCCCCGCCGTGACCGAACTCGCCAGACGCAACCGCGACGACGGGCTGTCCCCGCTGCGGGCCTGGCGGGTCACCGAGCCCGAGGAGATCGCGTACACCAAGTCCTCCGGCACCGGTGACGACACCCGCACCGAGCGGGTCGTCAGGACGAAGACGACGTACGAGGAGACCCACGGCCTGCCCGTCCAGGTCGAGTCGCTCGGCGACACCGGCAAGTCGGGCGACGAGTCCTGCACCAAGCTCGAGTACGTCCACCACACCGGCAAGAACCTCATCGGCCTGAGCAAGCAGGCCCTCGTCTCGCCGACGACGTGCGCCGCCGCCGACTTCACCGACCTGTCCACGCTGAGCGGCGCCACGCGCACCGCGTACGACGGACAGGCCTACGGCACCGCGCTCGGCTCCGGCACGCGCGGTCTGGCCACGGCGTCCTGGACGCTCAACGGCTCCGGCACCGGCTTCCAGAGCGACGGCACCACCGCGTTCGACGCCGTCGGCCGCGTCGTGAAGCAGACCGACCCCGACGGCAACTCCGGGTCGATCACCTACTCTCCGGCCACGGGCCAGGTCTTCGAGATCACCACGGCCAACGCGGTCGGGCACACCGAGAAGCAGGAGTTGGAGCCGGGCCGCGCCACCACGCTGCGGACCACCGACGCCAACGGCCACGTCAGCGAGGCCAAATACGACCCGCTGGGCCGCCTGTTGGAGGCCTGGGCACCGGGCCGCACCCCGTCGTCCTCCGCCGTGCCGGACTTCCGGGCCGTCTACACGGTCCCCGAGTACGACCCGGACGACCCGGCGAAGTCGGACCACAAGCCGCCGTACGTCACCACGTACACGCGGGGCTTCAAGGACCGCGTCGAGAAGTCCGTCACCCTCTACGACGGACTCGGCCGCGAGCGCCAGACGCAGGAGGAGGCCGACGGCGGACGCGGACACCTGATCACCGACACCCTCTACAACAGTGCCGGTGAGGTCTGGCAGACCAACAACGCCTACTACACCGACGAGGCGACCCCGGGCGTGCTGTTCCAGCCGCTCGCGGACACGGCCGTCCCCAACATCACCCGCTACACCTACGACGGCCTGGGCCGCGTGGTGCAGGAGACGCCGGTCCTGAAGGTCAAGGACCCGCTGACGGGCGAGTCGTCCTCCGAGCCGGTCCCGGAGCGGGCCACCCGGTACGAGTACGGCGAGGACTGGTCCAAGGTCATCCACCCGACCGGCGCCTCCTCGTACCGCGTCTACACCGACGCCCTCGGCCGGACCGTCCGCACCGACACCTTCAACCCCGAGGCGCCGGGCGGCTTCACCTCGACGCGGTACGCCTACGACGGCCGCGGGCACCTGGTGACGGCCACCAGCTCCGCCGACACGGACCACCCGTGGAAGTGGACCTACGACCACCGCGGCCGTCAGATCACCGCCACCGACCCGGACTCGGGCACGACGCGCACGTCGTACGACGACCGCGACCGCCCGCTGACCACCACCAACGCCCGCGGTGTCACGGTGTGGAACGGCTACGACGTCCTGTCGCGGCCGACCGAGCAGCGCCTGGACACCTCCACCGGGACACTGCTGTCGAAGTTCTTCTACGACAGCGCCCCCGGCGGAAAGGGCCTGCCGGCCACCGCCGTCCGCTACACCGACGGTGAGGCCTTCACCCAGCAGATCAACGGCTACACCAAGGACTACGACCCGACCTCCACCACCCTGACCCTGCCGCAGTCGCTGTCGACCGGCTGGGGCCTGCCGAAGTCGTACACGTACGGCTACGAGTACAACGACCAGGGCATGCTGAAGGCGGCCACCCTGCCGGCGGTCGGCAAGTTCGACGCCGAGAAGCTGGTCGTCCGCTACAACGAGGACGGCAAGCCGCTCTCCGTCTCCGGCAAGGACTGGTACGGCGCGGAAACCGTCTACGACGTCTACGGCCAGGTCCTGCGGTCCACCCTCGGCGCCCAGCCGTACCGGGTGTGGACCCAGGCCCTGTACGACGAGTCCAGCGGTGAGCTGAAGCAGCAGTCGGTCTACCGCGAGCAGGCCGGCGACACCTCCGTGGTCGGCGGCAACCTCGTCTCCAACCGCAGCTACACCTACGACCCGGCCGGCAACGTCACCTCGATCCGGGAGCACTCCACCGGGATCGCGGAACGCCAGTGCTTCACCTACGACCCGCTGGGTCAGCTGAAGAAGGCCTGGACCGCCGAGGACCAGACCTCCTGCACGGGACCGGTCAAGTCCGACGGCACCCTCAACGTGGCCGCCGGCACCGACAAGTCCGGCTACTGGCAGGAGTACGAGTACGACCTGCTGGGCAACCGCACCAAGCTGACCGAGAAGGACCTCACCGGCGCCTCCACCAAGGACGCCGTGAGCACCTACTCCTACGGCAAGGCCGACGGCAGCCAGCCGCACACGCTGACCAAGGTGTCCAAGACCTACGCCACCCCGGCCGGGGCGCAGGTCACCGCGGAGGCCGAGCGGCTGTACGAGCTGACCGGCGAGACCAAGTCGGTCACCTCGCTGGACAACGGCGACAAGCAGGAGCTGACCTGGACCTACGACGGCAAGATCGACCGGATCAAGGGTGCCGGCGCCGGCGGCAAGACCCCGTACGTGGGTCTGGCCGACAAGTGCCTGGACCTCTCGGGCGGTCTGGCGACCGCGGGCCGCAAGATCCAGCTGTACTCCTGCAACACCTCCCCCGCACAGAGCTGGCGGTTCTCCCCGTCACCGGGCGCGACGCAGACCGACCCCGACCGGGGCACGCTCAACGTCTACGACACCTGGTGCGTGCAGCCGGCCGCGAACACGGCGGGAGCGGCCGTCCAGCTCCAGAAGTGCGACGGTTCGGCCGGGCAGGAGCTGAAGCGCACTGCCTCCGGCCAGCTCACGCACGTGGCGTCGGGCCTGTGCCTGACGGTGCAGGGCGCCGACTCGGCGAACTCGACGCCGATCGTGCTGGCCACCTGTGACGCCGCCAAGGCCGAGCAGCAGTGGGCGGCACAGAACGACACCCGTCACATCTACGGGCCCGACGGCTCCCGCCTGCTGACGATCAAGGGCAAGCAGGCCACGCTGCACCTGAGCGAGTCCGAGGTCACCATCGGGCAGGGCGGTGTGCTGATCAACACGCAGCGCACCTACTCCGCCCCCGGCGGCGCGGTCATGCGGTACGCCTACGGCGAAGGGGCCGACCAACTGGTCGCCCTCGCCGGCGACCACCAGGGCAGCACCTTCGTGGAGGTCGGGCTCAGGGCCGACAACCCGGTCCGCATCCGCAAGCAGGACCCGTTCGGCAACCAGCGCGGCGCCGACACCGTCGGCGTCAACCTCCAGACCCACACCGGGTTCCTCGGAGCGCCCCGGGACGACGCCTCGGGCTTCGTACCGCTGGGAGCACGTCTGTACGACCCGGTGGTCGGACGCTTCCTGTCCGTCGACCCGGTGCTGGACCTGAACGACCCGCTCCAGTCGAACGGCTACGCCTACGCCCACAACAACCCGGTGACGATGTCGGACCCGTCGGGTCTGGCCATCTCGCTGACGGCTTCCGAGCGGGCGGCGGCTCTGGCGGGCGCGGGCCTGTCGGCGGCGCAGGTCGCCCAGGCGCACGCCACCATGAACAAGTCCCTGACCTCGGTGATCCTCGCCGTGGCCTGGGAGACGCTGAAGGACTTCATCGGCATCAACGACGCCATGGCCTGCTTCGGCGGTGACATGTGGTCGTGCGTGAGCATCGTCGTCGACGCGATTCCGTGGACCAAGCTCGCCAAGATCCCGAAGGTGATCAAGGCGGTCGAGCGGACGATCAGCGCGGTCAAGGCCTTCCAGAAGGCGAAGAAGCTCGCACAGGCCGTCCTGAAGAAGGCGAAGGCCGCGGAGGCGGCCGCGTTGGCGGCCAAGAAGGCGGCGATCGAGAAGGCCAAGAAGGCGGCCGCACAGAGAGCCAAGAAGAAGGCCGCCGAACGGGCGAAGAGAATCGCCGACCAAGCGGCCCAGAGAACCAAGAAAACCGGTAACCCCGTCCAGAAGCAGGCGCAGGCCAAGGCCGCCCCGAAGGTGTCCTCCACCGGCAAGGGCTCGGGCGGCGCCGGAAAGGGCGGCGGCTCCAAGCCGGGCGGCAGCTCCGGAGGCTCCTCCAAGAGCAGCGGCGGCTCGAGCGGCAGCGGCGGGTCCGGCAAGGCCGACGGCGGTGGTTCCTGCCCGATCAACAACAGCTTCGTACCCGGTACCAAGGTCCTGATGGCCGACGGCACCACGAAGCCGATCGAGCAGGTCAAGGCCGGCGACAAGGTCGTCGCGACCGATCCGAAGACGGGGAAGACCCGGATCGAGACGGTCACCGCCGAGATCAAGGGTGAGGGCCTGAAGCGCCTCGTCAAGGTCACGATCGACACGGACGGCGACAAGGGCACCAAGACCGCCCAGGTCACCGCGACCGACGGCCACCCCTTCTGGGTCCCCGAGCTCCGCGAGTGGATCGACGCGACGGCCCTCGAGCCCGGCCAGTGGCTGCAGACCAGCGCGGGCACGTATGTCCAGGTCTCCGCAGTGGAGCGCTGGACGACCACCGACGCCACGGTCCACAACCTCACCGTCGGCGACACGCACACGTACCATGTGTTGGCGGGGGCTGCCCCAGTCCTTGTGCACAACTGCGGAACCGGTGACTCCGACAGTTTGTCGGACAGTGGCGGGGGCACATCCGGTGGTGCAACACGCACGGACATGCCTTTCCGTGGCGACGGTGAAACTGTCTTCCATGGTCACGGGTCCTGGAGTCCTGAGAACGGAACCGTCATCGTCCCTGAAGGCACATCGGTTGCCTTCTACGGTGACCATGGGTTCACGATTTCCAGGCAGGAGGGGATGAGGATCTCTGGGCCTGGCGGCCCGCGGATGGCCCCGACGCAAGTTGCGGGTCCGGGTGATGAGATCCCCAATTACACCCTGGCACCCCTGGGCCCGGGATTCACATTCCGGAACGGATCTACCGTCGTTGAGGAGAGGACGCTCCTGAGTGACTTGCTTCAGCCGAACATGGGAACCTGCCATTGGGCGGCCTGCCGAGGGGGTAGGAACCCCCGATAGTATGAGCTGGGACTGAATCGACCGACATCCCACGGGGAGGCCTGATGCCTCCCCGTGGGATTCCCATTTTGGAAGTGCCATGGAATTTCTCGACCTTTCGCCTTACGAGTACAGGAAATTTCCGATCCCGATGCGTTCGGTTGGGTGGCTGGGCCGCAAATATGGCGTGCAAGGTGGCGGTGTGCAGAATGTGACGCTCTCGGACATCCGGCGAATCAGAGATGCTTCACGGCGTTTGGGAAGCGTTACGCTGGGCACGCACGAGTGTGATTTCTGCCCCCCTGATAAGTCATTTGAGGGCAATGGGGAGTATCGCTACTATGGTCGAAATGGGAATACCTACGCCGCACCTGCGATGATCGTGCACTATGTGGAAAATCACGGGTATCGCCCACCCGGGGAATTCATGGAAACCTTGAAAGAGGTGAACCGGTTGGACTGGGATTGGCGCGCAGAACGGCTACTGACTGTTCTGGTCGACGACTCGGAGGATTTCGACTCCCGGTGTGAGGCAATTATTGATCTCGTGAATTGGAGAGATCCCCGGGTGCTGGAGGCACTGTTGCATTCGATCCGGGACGAAGAGTTGGTCGATGGTGCGGGTGATGAAATTGGCCGGTCTCTTGGGTTTCTTGAGTTGTCCGGGTTCGCACGTGATATTCGCGTCGAATCCCTTCCCGATATTGTCAAGCTTGGTTTCGATCAAGTTGTTCGGTGAACTTCGGTATGTAATTCTTGCGTTCGAGGTGTCAAGCATGAAGATGCTGCCGCTCAGGCAGTTACTGGCAGGAATTGGGAATTGGACAACGTCCCTGGTCGGCCGGTCGTACCACCCTGTGAGAAGTGCCGTCCAGAGGGACCCGGGGGCAAGGAGCGGCGACTTGGGAGAGCCGTGGGGTGTGAGTTCACGTGCGGGGGCCGAAGTGGGTGTCTCGGTGGCCGTGCCCGGTGTCGTTACGGTTGAGCAGGCCGGAACAGCCGAACGGCCCCGGCCGGTCCTGTTCGGGGCCGGTGGGGCCGTTCCTGTGGGTGTGGGTGGGGTTAGAGCTTTTCGGGGGTGCGGATGCCCAGGAGGGACATGCCCTTGGTCAGGGTGCGGGCTGTCATGTCGCAGAGGAAGAGGCGGTTGGCTACCTGCTGCGGGGTGTCGGCCTTGAGGACCGGGCACTTGTCGTAGAAGGACGTGTACAGGGAGGCCAGCTGGTACAGGTACGCGGCCAGCTTGTGGGGGGCGTACTCCGACGCCGCCTCGGAGACCGTGTCGCCGAACGCGTCCAGGTGCAGGCCCAGCGCCCGCTCCGCCTCGTGCAGCTCCAGCTCCGGGTGGGCCGCGGGGCGGACCTCGCCGGCCTTGCGGAGGATGGACTGGATGCGGGCGTACGCGTACTGCAGGTACACCGACGTGTCGCCGTTGAGCGAGACCATCTGGTCCAGGTCGAACTTGTAGTCCCGGCTCGGCGACGTCGACAGGTCCGCGTACTTCACGGCCCCGATGCCGACCTGCGCGGCCCGCTCCCGGATCTCGTCCTCCGTGAGGTCCTTCGCCTTCTCCCGCACGACCTCCGCGGCCCGCTGGACGGCCTCGTCCAGCAGGTCCTCGAGGCGTACCGTCTCGCCCTCACGCGTCTTGAACGGCTTGCCGTCCGCGCCGAGCACCGTGCCGTAGCCCATGTTGTGCGCGGTGACGTCGTCGTTCAGCCAGCCGGCCCGGCGGGCCGTCTCGAAGACCATCTTGAAGTGGAGGGACTGGCGGACGTCCACGACGTACAGGAGCGTCGTCGCGTTCAGCTCACCGACCCGGTTGCGGATCGCCGTCAGGTCGGACGCCGCGTAGCCGAAGCCGCCGTCGGCCTTCTGCACGATCAGCGGGACCGGCTGGTCGTCCTTGCCCCGGATCTCGTCGAAGAACACCACCAGCGCGCCCTCGGAGCGCACCGCGACGCCCATCTCCTCCAGGAGGCGGGCCGTCTCCGGCATGCCCTCGTTGTAGGCGGACTCGCCGACGATCTCCTCGTCGCGGATCTCCATGTCGAGCTTCTCGAAGACGGAGTAGAAGTAGACCTTCGACTCGTCCACGAACTGCTGCCACAGGTCCAGCGTCTCCTTGTCACCGGACTGGAGGGCGACGACCCGCTTGCGGGCCCGCTCCTTGAAGTCGTCGTCGGAGTCGAAGTGCGCACGCGAGGCCTTGTACACCCGGTTCAGGTTCGACATGGCCTGCTCGCCGTCGACCTCCTCGGCCGGGGCCAGCTCGCCCGGGTGCTCGAACAGGTACTGGATGAGCATGCCGAACTGGGTGCCCCAGTCGCCGATGTGGTGCCGGCCGATCGTCTTCTCGCCCGTGAAGTCGAGCATGCCCCGCAAGGCGTCGCCGATGACCGCCGACCGCAGGTGACCGACGTGCATCTCCTTCGCCACGTTCGGCTGCGCGTAGTCGATGACCGTGACGCCCGCGTTCTCGTTCAGCGGCACACCGAGACGCTCGCCGTCCGCGTACCGCGCGGCGAGGTTCCGGGTGATCGCCCCGTCGGCGACCGTGATGTTGAGGAAGCCGGGGCCGGAGACCTCGACGTCCTTGATCAGATCGCCCGTGGTGATGCGGGCGACGACCTCGGCCGCCAGATCCCGCGGGTTCGCCTTCGCCTTCTTCGCCAGCGCGAGGATGCCGTTGGCCTGGAAGTCCGCCCGGTCGCTTCGGCGCAGCAGCGGATCGGCGCCGGCTGCCTCCGGCCGGGTGGCCGAGAGGGCGGACGCGAGCTGCTGCTGGACGGAGTCGGTGAGGGACGTGACCGAGGCCATGGAGGCTGCCGTTCTGCTCGGGTTCGTGGACTGCTACGACAGCCGAGTATCCCACGCGGTGAAAAGCGGTTTTCGCGGATGCGGGCCGGACTGGGAGAATGAAGCGGTCAGCCGTGCGACCGTACCGGCTGCCCGAGCAGAGAGAAGGACGTGCCGATCGTGGCTCAGAGCACCGAGACCACCGACTGGGTCTCCCGTTTCGCGGACGACGTCATCGAGGAGTCGGAGCGTCGGGCCCCGGGCAAACCTGTGGTCGTCGCGTCCGGTCTCTCCCCCTCGGGCCCGATCCACCTCGGAAACCTGCGCGAGGTCATGACCCCGCACCTCGTCGCCGACGAGATCCGCCGCCGCGGCCACCAGGTCCGGCACCTGATCTCCTGGGACGACTACGACCGGTACCGCAAGGTCCCGGCCGGCATCGCCGGCGTCGACGAGTCGTGGGCCGAGCACATCGGCAAGCCGCTCACCTCCGTCCCCGCCCCCAAGGGTTCGCCCCACCCCAACTGGGCCGAGCACTTCAAGGCCGCGATGACCGCGTCGCTGGCCGAGCTGGGCGTGGAGTTCGACGGGATCAGCCAGACCGAGCAGTACACCTCCGGCGTCTACCGCGAGCAGATCCTGCACGCCATGCGGCACCGCGCGGACATCGACGCCATCCTCGCCCAGTACCGCACCAAGAAGGCCCCGGCGAAGAAGCAGCAGCAGAAGCCGGTCGACGAGGCCGAGCTCGAGGCCGCCGAGGGGTCCGGCGCCGCCGCCGAGGACGACGGCAGCTCGGGCACGGCCGGGTACTTCCCGTACAAGCCCTACTGCGGCAACTGCGAGAAGGACCTGACGACGGTCACCGCCTACGACGACGACTCCACCGAGCTCACCTACGCCTGCACCGCGTGCGGCTTCTCGGAGACCGTCCGGCTGAGCGAGTTCAACCGCGGCAAGCTGGTCTGGAAGGTCGACTGGCCCATGCGCTGGGCGTACGAGGGGGTCGTCTTCGAGCCGAGCGGGGTCGACCACTCCTCGCCCGGGTCGTCGTTCCAGGTCGGCGGGCAGATCGTCGGGATCTTCGGCGGCAAGCAGCCCATCGGGCCGATGTACGCCTTCGTCGGCATCAGCGGCATGGCGAAGATGTCGTCCTCCCGGGGCGGCGTACCCACGCCCGCCGACGCGCTGAAGATCATGGAGCCGCAGCTGCTGCGCTGGCTGTACGCCCGCCGCCGGCCCAACCAGTCCTTCAAGATCGCCTTCGACCAGGAGATCCAGCGCCTCTACGACGAGTGGGACCGCCTCGACACCAAGGTCGCCGACGGCTCCGCCCTCCCCGCCGACGCCGCCGCACACTCCCGCGCGGTCCGCACGGCGAGCGGTGAACTGCCCAGGACCTCCCGTCCGCTGCCCTACCGCACGCTCGCCTCGGTGGCCGACATCACCGCCGGGCACGAGGACCAGGCGCTGCGCATCCTCAGCGACCTCGACCCGGCCAACCCGCTGGGCTCACTGGACGAGGCCCGGCCCCGGTACGACAAGGCCGAGGCGTGGATCAACACCCACGTCCCCGCCGACCAGCGCACCATCGTCCGCGCCGAACCCGACGCGGAGCTGCTGAAGTCGCTCGACGAGCAGGGACAGCAGTCCCTGCGCCTGCTCCTCGACGGGCTCGCCGACAACTGGTCCCTGGACGGGCTCACCCACCTCGTCTACGGCGTACCGAAGGTCCAGGCGGGCTTCTCGGCCGACGCCACGCCCAAGGAACTGCCGCCGGAGATCAAGACCGCCCAGCGGTCGTTCTTCGCCCTGCTCTACCACCTGCTGGTGGGACGGGACACAGGGCCGCGCCTGCCCACGCTGCTGCTCGCGGTGGGACAGGAGCGGGTGCGGGCCCTGCTCGGGGAGTAAGCGGCAGCACGGCAAGAGAGGGGGCGCCCGGCGATCACCGGGCGCCCCCTCTCTCGTCGTGCGCATAGCGCTACGCGATGTGGTCCTCTTCCATCTCCGCCATGTGGCGCGCCTGGAAGCGTTCGGCCAAGGCCTTCAACGCGCTCGGGCTCAGTGTCGAGCCGTAGGTCGCCTCGATGTTGTCGCCCAGGACGCGGGGCGTGGGGTAACTGCCGTCTATCGACTGACGGAACACCTGGTAGTACGCCTCCTCGTCCGGATCGGACGCGGGAGTGCCGCCGCCCTCGCCCAGCTCACGGGTGCGGCCGCCGGGAACCACCGGGATCGGGAAGCTGCCGGTCTCCTCCGGAGAGGGCTCCTGGAGGGGCGGCTCCTCCTGATACTGGTCCTGGTACTGCTCGGCGTGCTGCTGCTCCGCGTACCAGCGGGCGTACTCCTCGTCGGGGTCGTACGTGGGGTCGTAGCCCCCGTGGTACTCGACGGACTGCGGGTCACGGGCGTGGAGCCAGGGGTTGCTGGAGGTGTCGTCCTGGGGACCCGGGCTCTGATGGCCCTCGAGCTCCAGGCGCTGCTCGCCGGGAGGTGCTGCCGCGCCCACCCGTGCCGCCCCGGCGGCACGACCGCCCGCAGCCAGGTCGGCACGACTGCCCGCAGCCACCTCGGGGGCCGGCGGGATCAGGGCGGGCTCTATGCCTGCCGCCGCCAGGCCCGCCGGGGCCGTCTCCGCGAGGGGGACGCCGTACTTGGCGAGGCGGAGGGGCATCAGGGACTCGACCGGGGCCTTGCGGCGCCAGGCACGTCCGTAACGGGAGCGGAGCCGGGCCTGGTAGACGAGACGTTCCTGCTCCAGCTTGATCACCTGCTCGTAGGAGCGCAGCTCCCACAGCTTCATCCGCCGCCACAGCAGAAACGTCGGCCCCGGCGAGAGCAGCCAGCGGGTGAGGCGGACACCCTCCATGTGCTTGTCCGCGGTGATGTCGGCGATCCGCCCGATTGCATGCCGGGCCGCCTCCACGGAGACCACGAACAGCACCGGGATCACACCGTGCATGCCCACACCCAGCGGGTCGGGCCACGCGGCCGCACCGTTGAAGGCGATCGTCGCCGCCGTCAGCAGCCACGCGGTCTGCCGCAGCAGCGGGAACGGGATGCGGATCCAGGTCAGCAGCAGGTCCAGGGCGAGCAGGACACAGATGCCGGCGTCGATGCCGATCGGGAAGACATAGCTGAAGTTGCCGAAGCCCTTTTGCAGGGCGAGTTCACGGACAGCCGCGTACGAACCCGCGAAGCCGATACCGGCGATGATCACGGCCCCGAACACGACCACACCGATGAGAACCCGGTGCGTCCGTGTCAGCTGAAGTGGCGCGGCCACCCGTACTCCCCTCCCAGTGCGTGTTGTTGCGCGCAACAGAGTGGCACATGTGTACGGGGGACGGGTGGCCGGTTCTGATTCAGAGGGCTCAGCCCTTGTCGGAGGACTGCTTCGAGGCCGACGCCGACGGCTCGTCCGACGCCTTCCCCGACGCGGAGCCGGACGGCGAACTGCCCGCCGTTCCCGTGCCGTTGGCCTTCGTCACCGAGGCCACCGCCTCCTTGGCCGCCTTCGTCGCGTCCTTCAGCAGGTCGTCGGCGTCCGGCGTCTTGTCACCGGCCAGCCCCGCACCGTTGTAGTCGAGAGTGACGACCACGTTCTCGACGCGGGCCACGACCGTCTGCTGCTTGAAGGTGCCTTCCTTCTTCTTCAGGTCGTAACGCACCGCCGTCGCCTCGTCCCCGGTCCCGGTGACCGGCTCGGCCTTGGTGCCCTTGGCGCCCTCGGCCGCCTGCGCGTCCCGCACCTGCTTGTCGTAGTACTCCTGGGCCAGCTTGTCGCCCGAACCCCGGGTGGTGTCGGAGTCGAAGCGCAGCAGTGACACATTCAGCCAGCGGAACTGCGAGCCCTTCACACCGTTGTTGTCCAGACTGCTCCAGGAGCAGCTGGCACGCGTCGAGACGTCGTCCGAACTGCCCTCCTTGCCCGACTTCGCCTTCGGCGCCAAATCGTCCAGGGTCTTCTTCGACAGCACCGCGCACGCCTCGGGCAACTTCTTGTACGCCGCCGCCTGCACCGTCGGGGACGGGCTCGCGGACTTCGACGCGGAGGCGCCCGCACCCTTGTCCTTGCCGTCGTCGGAGCCGGAGTCCGAGGAGCAGCCGGCGGCGATCAGCATCACCGGGACGACGGCCGCGCCAACAAGAACGCGGGTAAGGCGCTTCGCTCGCTCGGGCTGCTCTCGCTGTGCTCGTCGCTGCATGGTTCCTTCACTCATGACGCTCGTGTTCCCTGCGGTCGGATCGGGTCCGAGGGGTCACGGTACGCGGTGAGCCACCCGCGCGGCCCTGCTTCCCGTGCTTCGGGCCACGGGGTGAAGGGGCCGCGAAACGGGCTCAGCCGTTCAGCGAATCGGCCAACTCGGAGGCCAGTTCCCGTGCCCTGTCCTGCATTTCCTTGCTGTCCGGCACGGCGCCGACGGTCATCGGCTGCTCCGCGTACTCGATGGTCACCATCACGTTGGACGTGCGGAACGCCACAGTCACCGTGCGCTGCTGAGCGGTCGAACCGGAGCTGTTCACCTCGTCGTCGAGGAACGCCTCGTCACCCAGATCCTCCAGAAGCCGGGGCTGAAGGTCGGAGGGGGCGGCGGACGGCGAGCCGGTGGGCGACCCGGACGAAGGAGACGAACTCGGCTTCCCGGAGGGGCCGCTCGAGGGGGTGCCGGACTCGTTGGTCGTCACCGTCGGCTCCGGCAGCTTCGCCGCGTCCCGCAGGGTCGCGAAGAGCTCCTGCGCCTTGGCGTCGTCGCTGACGGCGTTGTCGTAGGAGACGACCCGTTCGAAGTCGATCAGCAGGTGGTCGGTCGCCAGCGCCGACTCCACCTTCCAGCGGCAGCCCACCTTGCGGTCGGTGTCGTAGGTGAGGGTCGCCTCGCCCGCGTACGCCTTCTCGCGCCGCTCCTCGTCGGTCATCTCCTCGATGCCGGGCAGGAGTTCGTCGAGTGTCGCATCGTCGACCGCCCCGCAGGGCTCGGGGAGCGTGGCGTACTTGCCGGGCTGCGCGGCCTGGGTCGCCGTACTGGCGCTTCCGGGGTTGGAGTTGTCCGACTGGCCGCCGCTGTCCGAGCTGCCGGTGCAGCCGGCCAGGACGGCCGCCAGGAGCGCGGCGACGCCGGGTACGTACGCCTTCCGCTGCACGGTCGGGCTCCTCTCGACGGTGGGCGCGGGACGGTGCCCGCCGGGTCCTCCCAGTGTCCCCGCTGGTTAATCGCTTGCCGCAGGGGGGCGGTCTCCCCGGACAATGTGTACCGCACGCACTGCCGTGGACGCCGGTCCGTCATCCCTTTTCGTCGACCTTGGCGCCGGTTTTGCGGTTCAGGGCTTCTGTCAGGTTGTCGGGGGAATGGGGACGTCATGTCGTACGTGGAAATGCCGGGCGCGAAGGTACCGATCCGTATGTGGACGGACCCGGCGACGGTGGAGGAGGGCGCCCTCCAGCAGCTGCGGAACGTCGCCACCCTGCCGTGGATCAAGGGTCTGGCCGTGATGCCTGACGTGCACTACGGCAAGGGGGCGACGGTCGGGTCGGTGATCGCGATGCGCGGTGCCGTGTGCCCGGCCGCGGTGGGCGTCGACATCGGCTGCGGCATGTCCGCGGTGAAGACCTCCCTGACGGCGAACGATCTGCCGGGTGACCTGTCCCGCCTCCGGTCGAAGATCGAGGAGGCCATTCCGGTGGGCCGGGGCATGCACGACGACCCGGTCGACCCGGCCCGCTTCCATGCCTTCGCGACCGGCGGCTGGGACGACTTCTGGGGCCGCTTCGGTGGAGTGGCCGATGCGGTCAAGTTCCGTCAGGAGCGTGCCACGAAGCAGATGGGAACGCTCGGATCAGGAAACCATTTCGTTGAGGTATGCACGGATACGGTCGGTTCCGTCTGGCTCATGCTGCACTCCGGCTCCCGGAACATCGGCAAGGAACTGGCGGACCACCACATCGGCATCGCCCAGAAGCTCCCGCACAACCAGAACCTGGTCGACCGCGACCTCGCCGTCTTCATCGCGGACACCCCGCAGATGGCGGCGTACCGCAACGACCTGTTCTGGGCGCAGGAGTACGCGAAGTACAACCGCTCGATCATGATGGCGCTCCTCAAGGACGTGGTCCGCAAGGAGTTCAAGAAGGCGAAGCCCATCTTCGAGCCGGAGATCAGCGCGCACCACAACTACGTGGCCGAGGAGCGCTACGACGGCATGGACCTGCTCGTGACCCGCAAGGGCGCGATCCGCGCGGGTTCCGGCGAGTACGGGATCATCCCGGGCTCCATGGGCACGGGTTCGTACATCGTCAAGGGCCTCGGCAACGCCAAGTCCTTCAACTCGGCGTCGCACGGCGCCGGCCGGCGGATGAGCCGGAACGCGGCGAAGCGGCGCTTCTCGACGAAGGACCTGGAGGAGCAGACGCGGGGCGTGGAGTGCCGCAAGGACTCCGGCGTCGTGGACGAGATCCCGGGCGCGTACAAGCCGATCGAGCAGGTCATCGACCAGCAGCGGGACCTCGTGGAGGTCGTCGCGAAGCTGAAGCAGGTCGTCTGCGTGAAGGGCTGACCCGACACGGGCGTGACACGGAGAGCGGGCCCCTGCCGGAAGTCCGCTACTTCGCGTGGGTTACCGCGTAGATCATGACGAAGGCGACGATGTGGATGCCGAAGAGGAAGTAGCCGAGGTAGTACCAGACGTAGCGTTCGCGCTTCTTCTCCAGGGCCAGTCGGCGCTGTTCGGTGGTGTCGTCGCCCATCAGGGCTCCCGGTGAACCTTGGTGTTGGAGGCCTGGGCGCGCGGGCGGACCACCAACAGGTCGATGTTGACGTGCGGCGGGCGGGTCACCGCCCAGGTGATGGTGTCGGCGACGTCGTCGGCGGTGAGGGGCTCGGCGACGCCCTGGTAGACCTTGGCGGCCTTCTCGGTGTCGCCGCCGAACCGGGTGAGCGCGAACTCCTCCGTCCTGACCATGCCGGGCGCGACCTCGATGACGCGCACCGGGCGGCCGACGATCTCCAGGCGCAGGGTTTCGGCGAGGACGTGGGCGCCGTGCTTGGCGGCGACGTAGCCCGCGCCGCCCTCGTAGGTGGCGTGTCCGGCGGTGGAGGTGACGACCACGACCGTGCCGTCGCCGCTCGCGTCCAGCTTGGGGAGCAGGGCCTGGGTGAGGTGGAGGGTGCCGAGGACGTTGGTCTCGTACATGGTGCGCCACTGCTCGGGGTCGCCGGTGGCGACCGGGTCGGCGCCGAGTGCGCCGCCGGCGTTGTTGACGAGGACGCCGACGGTTTTGAAGGCGGTGGCGAACTCGTCGACGGCGGCGCGGTCGGTGACGTCGAGGGGGTACGCGGTGGCCTGGTGGCCGGCGGCGTTGATCTCCTCGGCGAGCGCCTCGATGCGGTCCTTGCGGCGGGCGGTGAGGACGACGCGGTACCCGGCCTCGGCGAGCCGGCGGGCCGTGGCGGCGCCGATTCCGCTGCTCGCGCCCGTGACGACGGCGATGCGGGACGCGGCGGGCGGTACGGCGGTGGCCATGGGGCTGCTCCTCGGCGATCGGGTGGACCGGGCACGCCGTGCGGTCCGGCCGTGCCCGGCCAGGATAAGCGGGGCCGGTCGGGTGACGGCGGGGGCGGTGGGCCGGCGGGCGTCAGCCGTTGCGCGGGGCGTACATGATCACGGCCATGCCGGCGAGGCAGACCAGTGCGCCGGTGACGTCCCAGCGGTCGGGGCGGTAGCCGTCGGCGACCACGCCCCACAGGATCGAGCCGGCGACGAAGATGCCGCCGTACGCGGCGAGGACGCGGCCGAAGTGCGCGTCGGGCTGGAAGGTGGCGACGAAGCCGTAGGCGCCGAGCGCGAGGACTCCGCCGGCCGCCCACATCCAGCCGCGGTGTTCGCGTACGCCCTGCCAGACCAGCCAGGCGCCGCCGATCTCCAGGAGCGCGGCGAGGACGAACAGGGCGGCGGAGCGGAGGATCAGCATGCCCGCAGCTTCGCACGCGGGTGCCGGCCGGCCGCTGTCACCTGTTGGAGGGCGCCTGCCGTGGCCCGCACCGGGGATACATGCGGTACGTCGAAGGGACTGGGAGGTGCGGCATGCCGGGGAACGCGCGGCCGCGGCTGATGGCGGAGCTGGCCGTGGTGTCCCGGCGCCACATGGCGTCGTACGCCCTGTTCAACCAGGCCCTCGCCGATCATCTGGGGCTGCATCCCACCGATCTGCAGTGTCTGAATCTGCTGACGCTGGAGGGCGGCCCGGTGACGACCGGACGGATCGCGGAGCTGACGGGGCTGACGACCGGCTCGGCGACGCGGCTGGTGGACCGTTTGGAGCGGGCGGGCTATGTGACGCGGGAGCGGGACGCGGGGGACCGGCGGCTGGTGCTGGTGGCGCCGGTGCCGGGGAAGGCGGCGGAGTTCAAGCAGGTGTGGGAGCGTGTCGGCGGTGGTTGGGTGACGCTCTTCGAGGATCTGGACGACGCCGAACTCGCTTTGTTCATCGATCACATGAGGCGCACGACGGACTTCGGAACCGAGCAGGCCGCCCGGCTGCGGTCGGGGGACGTCTAGCTGCTCTCGGCCGTCTCGGTGTCGTAGCGCTCGCGGGCCAGGTGCACTTCGTCGAAGTGGGTCTCCGCCCAGTCCTTCACGGCGCTCAGGAGCAGGCTGAGGCTGGCGCCGAGCGGGGTGAGTTCGTAGTCGACGCGGACGGGTACGGACGGGGTCACCGTGCGGGTGAGGATGCCGTCGCGTTCCAGTGAGCGCAGGGTCTGGGTGAGCATCTTGGGGCTGACGCCGGCGATCTTGCGGCCGAGGTCGCTGTAGCGCATGGGGCCGGCGGCGAGGGCGCTGACGACGAGGGAGACCCACTTGTCGCTGATGCGGTCCAGGAGCTGGTTGGTGGGGCAATTCCTGAGGAACGCGTCGTACTCGAAGCGCGCCTGTTCGCGCCGCTGGGCCGCCGTCGTGGTCGGCATGGCTCACCTCCGGGAGACATACGCACTTCCAGGTAACTACTTACTTATCGATAGTAGCTCTTCCTAGGGTTGTGGTCAGCCGCGGAGAAACCGCGGCGAAGGATCACAAACAGGGAGTTTCTGTCATGCGTGCTGCGGTGGTGACGTCGTTCGGCGGGCCCGAGGCCGTGCGGGTCGACGAGGTGGAGGTGCCGGAGCCGGGGGCCGGCCAGGTGCGGATCAAGGTCGCGGCGACGGCGCTGAACCCGGTGGACGTGGGGCTGCGGGAAGGTGTTTTCGGCGGCGAGGGGCAGACGGTCGGGCTCGGCTGGGATGTCGCGGGGACGGTCGACGCGGGCGGGGCGGCGGCCGGGTGGAGCGCCGGTGACGAGGTGGTCGCGCTGCACCACTGCATGGTGAAGCCGCTGGGGGCGCACGCCGAGTACGTCGTCGTGCCGGCGGACGCGGTGGCGCGGGCGCCGCGGACGGCCGACGCCGTGCACGCGGCGACGCTGCCGCTGAACGCGCTGACGGCCGCGCAGGCCCTGGATCTGCTGGCGCTGCCCGAGGGCGCGTCGCTGCTGGTGACGGGTGCCGCCGGTGCGGTCGGCGGATACGCCGTCCAGCTCGCCGCGCACCGGGGGATCACCGTCACCGCTCTGGCCCGGGAGGACGACGAGGAGCTCGTGCGTTCGCTCGGTGCCGCGCACTTCGCGGGCGGCCGGGTGGAGGCGGGGGGCTTCGACGCGGTGCTGGACGCGGCGGTGCTCGGCGGGCGGGCGCTGGCGTGGGTGCGGGACGGGGGTGCCTACGCGGGCGTGATACCGGGTGCGGAGCCGGCGCCGGAGCGCGGGGTGCGGGTGGCCGCGGTGGAGGTGGCCGCCGACGGGGCCCGGCTGGCGGAGCTGGTGCGGCTGGCGGACGAGGGGGTGCTGACGCTCCGGGTCGCGCAGACGTATCCGCTGGCCGACGTGGTGAAGGCGCATGCCCGCCTGGCGGAGGGCGGGGTGCGGGGGCGGCTGGTGCTGGTGCCGTAGGCGCCCGCCGGGCGGGTACCGGGGTGGGGGGAATAGGTGGGGTGGCGGAGTCGTTCCCGGGGTATAGTTGAACGGTCAACAACCGGAGGATGAGCGGCCATGCAGTTCGGGATCTTCAGCGTCGGGGACGTCACCCCCGACCCGACCACGGGGCGCACGCCGACCGAACGCGAGCGGATCAAGGCCATGGTTGCGATCGCGCTCAAGGCGGAAGAGGTGGGCCTGGACGTCTTCGCGACCGGCGAGCACCACAACCCGCCGTTCGTGCCGTCCTCCCCGACCACGATGCTCGGCTACATCGCGGCACGCACCGAGCGGCTGGTCCTCTCCACCTCGACCACCCTGATCACCACCAACGACCCGGTGAAGATCGCCGAGGACTTCGCGATGCTCCAGCACCTGGCCGACGGCCGGGTGGACCTGATGATGGGCCGCGGCAACACCGGACCGGTCTACCCCTGGTTCGGCCAGGACATCCGCCAGGGCATCAACCTCGCCGTCGAGAACTACGCCCTGCTCCACCGGCTGTGGCGCGAGGACGTCGTCGACTGGGAGGGGAAGTTCCGCACCCCGCTGCAGGGCTTCACCGCCACGCCCCGCCCCCTGGACGGCGTACCGCCGTTCGTCTGGCACGGCTCCATCCGCTCGCCGGAGATCGCCGAGCAGGCCGCCTACTACGGCGACGGCTTCTTCCACAACAACATCTTCTGGCCGGCCGACCACACCAAGCGCATGGTCGAGCTGTACCGGGCCCGCTACGCCCATTACGGGCACGGCACGCCCGAGCAGGCGATCGTCGGCCTGGGCGGTCAGGTGTTCATGCGGAAGAACTCGCAGGACGCGGTGCGCGAGTTCCGCCCCTACTTCGACGTCGCGCCGGTCTACGGGCACGGGCCCTCGCTGGAGGAGTTCACCGAGCAGACGCCGCTCACCGTGGGCTCCCCGCAGCAGGTCATCGAGAAGACGCTGTCGTTCCGCGACTACGCCGGCGACTACCAGCGCCAGCTGTTCCTGATGGACCACGCGGGCCTGCCGCTGAAGACCGTGCTGGAGCAGCTCGACCTGCTCGGCGAGGAGGTCGTGCCGGTGCTGCGCAAGGAGTTCGCCAGGAACCGCCCGGCCGACGTGCCGGACGCCCCCACCCACAGTTCGCTGCTGGCCGCCGCCAGGAAGCAGGAAGGAGCGCGGGCATGAGGCTCGTCGTCGTATCGGCCGGACTGAGCGTGCCGTCGTCCACGCGGCTGCTCGCCGACCGGCTGGCCGCGGTCGCCGCCCCGGCCGCGACCGCCCCGGAGCCCGCTCCCGCGGACGTCCGGGTGATCGAGCTGCGCGACCTCGCCGTCGAGATCGCGCACACCTTCACCAACGGCTTCCCGGGCCGGGCACTGTCCGAGGCGTTCGAGGCGGTGTCCGGGGCCGACGGGCTGATCGTCGTCACCCCGGTCTTCTCGGGGTCGTACAGCGGGCTGTTCAAGTCGTTCTTCGACGCGCTGAGCGTCACCGACCCCGACGCCCTCGCCGGGAAGCCGGTGCTGATCGCCGCGACCGGCGGAACGGCGCGGCACTCGCTGGTGCTGGACCACGCGCTGCGTCCGCTCTTCTCCCACCTCCGGGCCGTCGTCGTCCCGACCGGCGTCTACGCCGCCTCCGAGGACTGGGGCGCCGAAGGGCTGGACGGCCGCGTCGAGCGGGCGGGCCGGGAGCTGGCGGCGCTGATGGCGGGGCTGTCCGGCACGCGTCCGCTGCCCCGGCGGGACTCCTTCGAGGAGGTCACCCCGTTCGAGGAGCGGCTGGCTGCGCTGCGGCCCGCCGGGTGAGATACGGGTAAGAAGCGCGGCCCGGGACCCTCCGCCGGGTCCGGGGCACGCCGGCGGTTGGCACACTGGGCGCGTGCCGCACACCGTTCTGCTCGCCGAAGACGACCGCGCCATCCGCAACGCGCTGGAGCGCGCGCTGACCCTGGAGGGCTACCGGGTCACGGCCGTCGCCGACGGGGTGGAGGCCCTCGCGCAGGCCCACCGCAGCCGTCCCGACGTGCTGGTCCTCGACGTGATGATGCCCGGCATCGACGGCCTCCAGGTGTGCCGGGTGCTGCGCGCCGAGGGCGACCGCACACCGGTGCTGATGCTGACGGCGCTGGTGGAGACCGCCGACCGGATCGCGGGACTGGACGCGGGGGCCGACGACTACGTCGTCAAGCCCTTCGACGTCGAGGAGGTCTTCGCCCGGCTGCGGGCCCTGCTGCGCCGGGCGGCTCCCGTGACACCGGCCCCGGAGCCCGAGCCCGTGGAGGAACGGCGGCCGGAGCCCCCCGGGCGGTTCCTGGAGGCGGCCGGACTGCGCATGGACCCCCAGGCGCGCCGGGCCTGGCGCGGCGGCCGGGAGCTGGAGCTGACCCGCACCGAGTTCGAACTGCTGGAGCTGCTGATCCGCAACGCGGGCGTCGTCCTGGAGCACTCCACCATCTACGACCGCATCTGGGGCTACGACTTCGGCCCCGGTTCCAAGAACCTCGCCGTCTACGTCGGCTATCTGCGGCGCAAACTCGACGACCCCGGTGCACCGCAGCTGATCCACACGGTGCGCGGGGTGGGCTACGTGCTGCGGGAGGGCTGAGTGGCCGTGGGCGGGGTGCGGGGGCCGTCGGTCCCGCGCCGGCGGCTGCGGCTGCTGTCGCTGGGGACCACGTTCGCGGTGGCGTTCGCCGCGGTCACCGCCACGGTCACCGTGCTGGTCGGCATCCTGTCGTACAACGCGGCGGCCCGGCTGGTGCGGGTGGACCAGCAGTCCGTGTTCGACGAGGTCGTCCAGGACCTGCGCGGCGAGGTCCGGGAGAACCGGATGACGCCGCACGACTTCTCGTCCGCCGCGCCCGGCCACGACCTGGTCCGGCCCGCCCGGACCGACGTGCAGGTGCTCGGGCCGGACGGCAGCGTCTTCGACCCGGGAGATCCCGGGCTGCCGGTGGTCGGCTCCGACCGCCGCATCGCCGGTGCCGCGACGGCCGGGCGGGTGGTGGTGCACGCGGACGTCGACGTCGGCAACGACCTCTACCGGGTCGCGACCGTCTCGCTCGGCGGCAGCCGGGGCGCGGTGCAGGTCGCGCAGGAGTTCAGCAACACCGAGGACCTGCTGCGCGCCCTCCAGCGGCGCACGCTGATCCTGATGGCGGCGGTCGTGGTCGGGGCCGGGCTGTTCGGCTGGTGGCTGGCCCGCCGCATCACCCGCCGGCTGGTCGTCCTCACCCGCACCGCCGAGGCCGTCGCCCGCACCCGGCGGCTCGGCATCCCGGTGCCCGTCGCCGGCTACGACGAGGTGGGGCGCCTCGGCCGCGCCTTCGACCGCATGCTGGGCCGGCTCGCCCAGTCCGAGGAGGACCAGCGCCGGCTGGTCCAGGACGCCGGGCACGAGCTGCGTACACCGCTCACCTCGCTGCGCACCAACATCTCGCTGCTGCGCCGCATCGACGAACTGCCGCCCGGCACCCGTGAGGAACTCGTCGCCGACCTCACCCAGGAGGCCCGCGAACTGACCGATCTCGTCAACGAGCTGGTCGACCTCGCCGCCGGGCAGTACGACACGGAGCCACCGCAGCGGGTCGACCTCGCGGACATCGCCGAGGACGTGGCGGGGGTGGCGCGGCGGCGCACGGGGCGGGAGATCCTCGTCAGCGCGAGCGGCGACACCACGGCGGACGGGCGGCCGGGGATGCTGACACGGGCGGTGTCCAACCTGGTCGAGAACGCGGTGAAGTTCGACCGGGACGGGTGCGGGCCCGTGGAGATCGGCGTCGCGGGGCCGGCACGGCCGGGGGTGGTGCGGGTGGAGGTGCGGGACCGGGGGCCGGGGATCGCGGAGGACGATCTGACGCGGGTCTTCGACCGGTTCTACCGCGCTGCCGACGCGCGGTCCCTGCCGGGGTCGGGGCTCGGGCTGTCCATCGTGCGGGAGGTCGCGCTCGCGCACGGGGGCGCGCCGTACGCCTTCCGGCGGGAGGGCGGGGGGACGGTGACGGGGTTCACGGTGGGGGGTGCGGGGGCGTAGGCGGTGGGCGGAAGCGGCGCGGACGCTCGTCCTGACGGTGCTGCGGACGGTCGGGACGAAGTAGGCGCCGGTGGGTCTACGGTGCGGCCGAGGGGGCCCGTGGTGCGGGGTTCGCGTCCCGTGCGTGCCGCGGCCGCAGGCGCCCGGTAAGGCCAGTTCAGGCATGCCGTGACCCGGTCGGCACGCGTCGTGGGGTGCCGGGTGCGGCTGCCGTGCCGGCACCGCCCAGGACCGCCGACCTCAGGAAGTCAGATGAAGACACGCGTCGATCTGCTCACCAAGGAGTACCCGCCGGAGATCTACGGCGGCGCCGGAGTCCACGTCGCCGAACTCACCCGGGCCCTGCGGCCGCTGGTGGACCTGCGGGTGCACTGCCTCGGCGCCCCCCGGGACGAGGAGGGGGTGACCGCATACCGCGAGCCCGCGCTCGGCGACCACCCCGACACAGCGCTGCGCACCCTCGGCGCGAACGTGGAGATGGCGGCCGGCTGCGCGGGCGCCGACCTCGTGCACAGCCACACCTGGTACGCCAACGGCGCCGGCCATCTCGCCCGCACCCTGTACGGCGTCCCGCATGTCGTCACCACCCACAGCCTGGAACCCCTGCGTCCGTGGAAGGCCGAGCAACTGGGCGGCGGCTACGCGCTCTCCTCGATGGTGGAACGCACCGCGCTGCGGCACGCCGACGCGGTGATCGCGGTGTCGGACGCGATGCGCGAGGACGTGCTGCGCGTCCACCCCGACATCGACCCGGACCGGGTGCACGTGGTGCACAACGGCATCGACACCGTCGTGCACCGGCCCGACCACGACACCGCCGCGCTGCGGCGGTACGGCATCGACCCCGACCGGCCCCTGGTGCTGTTCGTCGGGCGGGTGACACGGCAGAAGGGGCTCCCCCAACTGCTGCGCGCCGCCTTCGAGATGGACCCGGCGGCCCAGCTGGTGCTGTGCTGCGGCCGGCCGGACACCCCGGGCATAGCCGCCGAGACGGCCGCGCTGGTCGACGCGCTGGGGCGCTCGCGCGGCGGCGTGATCCGCGTCGACGGCATGCTCGACCAGACCTCCCTGCGTCAACTCCTCACCCACGCCGATGTGTTCGTCTGCCCCTCCCTGTACGAGCCGATGGGCATCGTCAATCTGGAGGCGATGGCCTGCGGCACGGCGGTGGTGGCCACCGCCACCGGAGGGATTCCCGAGGTCGTCGTGGACGGCGAGACCGGGCTGCTGGTCCCCGTGGAGCAGGAGCAGGACGGCACCGGGACCCCGCTCGACGCCAAGCGGTTCGCCTCCGACCTGGCGGCGGCCGTGAACCGGCTGGTCGCCGACCCGGACCTGGCGTCGGCGATGGGCGTGGCGGGCCGGATCCGGGCCGAGAAGTTCTTCGGCTGGGACCGGGTCGCCGAGCGGGTGCACACGGTGTACCGGCGGGTACTCCAGGGGTGAGGCGGCGGGTGCCGGGGAGCTTGTGACGCTCCCCGGCGCGGTTCAGATGCCGGACAGCCTGCCCACGGTGAACGGCAGGTCCAGCGTGGCGAAGCCGTACTGCGAACGCACCACGTGCAGGGCGCCGTTCCTGCGCACCAGCGCGGTGGGGTGCTGGAGCGCCGGGTCGGCGAGCTGCGACTCGACCACGGCGCCGGTGAAGTCGGCGGACAGCGCCACGCGGCTGATCCGGTCGTTGGCGAAGTGCGCCACCCACAGCTTGTTCTTCTCCAGCAGCAGGCCGTCGCCGCCGGCCAGGCTCGCCCCGCTCACCCGTACCTTGCCGACCGTCCCGGAGGCCAGGGCGATGCGGAAGAGGTCGCCGGAGGCCGAGTCGATGATCAGCAGATGGGTGCCGGTGGGGTCCGCCTCGATGCCGTTGAGGGTGAGGGTGCCCTCCGGCTGCGGGGTGACGACAGCGGTGAGGTCGAAGCCGACGGGCAGGGTGCGGTCGGGGCCGCCCGCCGCTGTCGCGTCCGCGACCTGCTTCTCGGTGAGCCGGTAGACGACCTTGCCGGTGGAGTCCGTCAGATAGGCGGTGCCGTCGGGGGTGAAGTCCAGGTCGTTGAGGACGGAACTCTCGGGCGCGGGGGTCACGAAGCGGGCCAGCCGGGTCCCGGTCGCCTTCTCGTACAGCGTCACACCGGCCTTGTCGTTGACCCAGAGCCGGCCGCGACGGTCGATGTCGATGCCCATGGCGTGGTCCCGGCCCTCCGCGCCGGCGGGCAGATACACCTTGGCCTTCACCGCGCCGGGCGTGGCCCGGTAGACGGCGCCGGTGCCGAAGGACGTGACGTACAGGTCGCCCGTCGAGGGGTCCAGCACCATGCCCTCGGGATAGGCGTCGTCGTGGGGCAGCGCGACGGCGTCGGTGACCGTGAGGCCCGCCTCCGCCGCGGCGGCGGGAACGGTGGCCTGCACGCCGCACAGCGCGGCGAGGGCGAGACCGAGGGCGGCCAGACGGTGGCGGCCGCGGAAGGAACGTACGGAGGTCATGGGGTCCCCTTTCGGAAAGGACGTGACGGACACGTCTGTGGTGCTGCGGGACTGTATGGCCGAAGCGATGCGGTGCCGGCCGTCCGAAAAGGAGGGCTGAACGGGCCCGTTTTCGAGGAAAGGGCAGGTGGGAAGGGGGGAACAGAGGCCGGGGAGGTGGCCGACAACGGTCCGCGGGAAAGGGCCGACTTCCGTATGTGACGCAGCGGATTCCGCATGGTATAGCCGATTCCGTTTCATTCCGGGGCGTCGGCCGGGGACCACAGGAAGTCCGAGCGGTTTCGTTGACCGCGCCCGCGCGAGCCGCGAACGTCCACAGCGGATCCGCTCCGGCCCCCACCCATCGAAGGGACCTCTCATGACCCAGCGCGAACACGTCGACATCCCCGGCACCCGGGCGCGCCTCGTCGGCAATCTCTTCCTGCCCGCGGCCCCGCCCGGAAGTGCCCCCGCACCGCACCCCGCCGTCGTGGTCGCCGGCACCTGGACCAGCGTCAAGGAGCAGATGGCCGACCGCTACGCCGAACGCCTGGCCCGGCTCGGGTACGCGGCGCTCTCCTTCGACTTCACCGGGTTCGGCGAGTCGGGCGGGGAGCCCCGCGACACCGAGTCGCCCGAGGGGAAGACGGACGACATCCGGCAGGCGGTGACGTTCCTGGCCGGGCATCCGCGCGTCGATCCGGAGCGCATCGGCGCGCTCGGTATCTGCGCGGGCGCCATGTACGTCTCCGCGGCCGCCGCCGAGGACGACCGGGTACGCGCCCTGTCCCTGGTGGCGCCGTGGCTGCACGACGCGGAGATCTGCCGCGACGCCTACGGCGGTGACGCCGAGGTGGCGCGGCGCCTCGACGCCGGCCGTGCGGCGCGGTCGGTCTACGAGACGACCGGCGAGGTCGAGTACGTGCCCATGGTGAGCGGGCAGGACCCGCGCGCCGCACTGCCGTACGAGATCGACTTCTATCTCGACCCCGAGCGCGGCGGGGTCCCCGCCTGGCCCAACCGGTTCGCGGTGATGGCCTGGCCGCAGTGGCTCGGGTTCGACGCCGTCGCACTGGCCCCGCGCATCGACCGGCCGGTCCTGCTGGTGCACAGCCCGGACGCGGCGATCCCGGACGGCGCCCGCCGCTTCCACGAGGGTCTCGCCGGCAAGAAGCGGCTGCACTGGACGACGGGCACCCAGTTCGACTTCTACGACCAGGAGCCGCAGGTGACCGTGGCGCTGACGGAGACCGACCGGCACTTCGGCGAATTCCTCTGACCGGGACGGACGTTCCCGACCTCAGAATGTCCGGGAAACTCCTTTGCCGGGGCGCCGAGGGGCGCCGTTACCTTTGCGGCCATGTCTCATGTTCCGCCGAATGTGCGTGCAGTAGACGCTCCCGAAGACGTTCCGGCCACCGAGGTCCCGGTCCCGGACACCCATGACGGTCGGGTGACCACGCTCGAGCTGTTCTTCGATCTCGCCTTCGTCTTCAATTTCACGCAGCTCGCCCGGCTGTTCGCCCAGGACATGACCGCGCGGGGCGCGCTGCAGGTGTTCCTCATCTTCTGGCTGCTGTGGTGGATGTACGGCGGTTACGCCTGGCTCACCAACCATCTGCCGCCGCACCGCAAACGGCACCGGCTGCTCCTGCTGCTGGGCATGGCCGCGTTCCTCGTCCTCGGTCTGACCACGCCGAACGCGTTCGACGGTGACGGTGTCGCCTTCGGCGCGGGCTATCTGGTGATCGTCAGCGTGCACGCGCTGCTGTTCGCGTTCGGCGGTCCGATGGCCGCCCGGAACATGCTGCGCATCGCGCCCTTCCACATCGCGGCCGCCCTGCTGGTGATCGGCGCCGGAATGCTCGAGGGGCCCGCGGTGTACGTGTGCTGGAGCAGCGCGGTCGCCCTGGAGATCGCCGCCCCCTACATCAACGGCGTGTCCGGGTTCTCCCTGAAGTCCGGGCACTTCGTGGAGCGGCACGGGCTGCTCATGATCATCGCGTTGGGGGACTCGTTCCTGGCGCTCGGCGTGGGCACCGACGGCCGGCACGCGGGACTCTCCGTGGTCACCACCGCCGTACTGATCTTCGTCATCCCGGCCTGTCTGTGGTGGGTGTACTTCGACGAGTCGGAGAAGGCCCGGCGCGCCGAGTGGGCCCTTGACCGCAAGGACCCGGCCGAACGCTCGGCGCTGGCGCTCTCCGCCTTCTTCTACGCCCACATCCCGATGCTCCTCGGGCTCATCCTGATCGCGGCGGCCATCAAGAAGACGATCAGCGAGCCCTTCGGAGTGCTCCCGCTGACGCCCTCCCTCGCGCTGGCCGGGGGTGTCTCCCTCTATCTCGCCGGAATCGCCTGGTTCCACGGAATTCTCAAGATCGGTCCCCAGCGGTTCCATTATGTGGCCTCGTGCGTCGCCGTCCTGGCCGTTCCGGTGGGTCATTTTCTGGCGGCCGTCGTCGAGGTGGCCTTCCTCGGAATGGTCATCGTCACGGCCCTGTTCAGCGATCACCGCTGGACCGTACGGAGCGGCGACATCTGCCGGAGAATTCCCGAAGAGGTCAGATAGTAGAAATCCGTTCCTTGGCCGCCGCGCGCTTTCTCTCCCATCCTGCTACGGAAACCCGGTCCCGGTTCATGTTCCGGAACCGCCCTTCGGAAAAGGGAGTTGCCGTGCTCTTCTATGTCCAGATGAAGTGGAACCACGAAGGCCGTATATCCCTCGACGAGCTCTGGGAGCTCGAACAGGACGAGGCCGAACACGCCCAGGAGACCATCGACTCCGGTTTCTGCGTGGGCATCTGGAAGGTCGCCGCCCAGAAGCGCGTCATCGCCATCATCGACTCGCCGGACGCCGAGGAGCTCGACCGGACCGCGCTCGGCCGGCTGCCGATGCGCGAGTACCTGGAGTTCGAGAAGGTCTGGCCGCTCCGCGACTACCTGGGCTTCGCCGGCGACGTCAAGCAGCGCTACAAGGTCTGAGGCGCCGACGACATCCGTCCGCGTTTCTCCACATCTTTGGGAGAAGACAATGCGCCACCGCATCATCGCCCCACTCGCCCTGACGGCCGCGCTGCTGACGGCCTGCTCCGGCACCGACGACGACACCCCGGCAGGCGACGACACGACACGGGTGACCGCGTCCGCGTCCGCCGCCGGTTCCGGGAGCGCCGGGACGTCCGGCAAGCCCGCGAACAACCCCGTCGCCCAGCGCTATGTGGACGCCGTGGCCGCCGAGGACGTCGCCGCGCTCGCCGCCGCCTTCCACGAGGACGCCGTGCTCAACGAGCCCGGCCGCACCTTCCGCGGACGGGAGGCGATCCGCCAGTGGGCCGCCGACGAGGTCATCGGCGGCCGGCTCACCGTCCTCGACGACACCCCGAAGAGCGACGGCACCACCCTGCTGCTGCGGTTCGCGCACCGCGGGGAGAGCGGCGACGGTTTCCGGGCCACGTACGAGTTCACCGAGCGGGACGGCCTCATCGGGCAGCTCGACCTGGAGTACGCCTGATGGCGGCCGCCGCGAGCGCGCCCGTCCCGGCCGGCGGCGGACACGGCAACCGCCTGGCACTGGCCACGCTGGGGCTGGGCGCGTTCGTCATCGGGACCGCGGAGCTCGTCATCGTCGGTGTGCTGAGCCTCATCGCCGACGACCTGGGCATCTCCGAGGGCACCGCCGGACTCCTCGTCACCGCCTACGCGTTGGGCATCGCGCTGGGCGGTCCGCTGCTCACCGCGGCGACCATGCGGCTGCCCCGGCGCACCCTGCTGTGGCTCACCCTGGCGGTGTTCGCCGCGGGCAATGCGGCGGCCGTCGTCAGCGGCGTGTTCGGGCTGCTGTTCGTCGCCCGCCTGCTGTGCGGCGCCCTGCACGGGCTGTTCGTCGGCGCGGCGACGACCGTCGCCACCGGGCTGGTGGCCCCCGAACACCGGGGCCAGGCCGTCGGCCTGGTCTTCGGCGGCATCTCGGTGGCCACGGTGCTCGGTGTCCCCGTCGGTACCGTCGTCGGGCAGAACCTGGGCTGGCAGGCCACGTTCCTCGGCGTCGGCGTCCTCGGTCTGCTCGCCCTGCTCGCCGTGCTGCTCACCGTGCCCGCCGTCGGCGCGTCCGGTACCGGGGACCTCCGCGCCCAGGCGCGGCATGCGTTCGCGCCTCGTGTGCTGGCCATGCTGGGCACGTATCTGCTGCTGATGGGCTCGCAGTTCGTCGCCTTCACCTATCTGACGCCGTACGTGGAGGACGTCACCGGAATCCCGTCCGGTGCGGTCGGCGCGTTCCTGCTGCTCTTCGGTGTCGCGAGCGCGGTCGGCACGTTCGGCGGCGGACGGTTCGCCGACCGGGATCCGTCCAACACGCTGCTGGTCGGCAACATCGTGCTCATCGCCACGCTGGGTGCGCTGTACGTGTTCGGGACCAACGCCGTCCTGGCGGGGGTGCTGCTGGCGGTCTGGGGGCTGGTGGGTTTCGGTGTCACGCCGTCCCTCCAGCTGCGGGTGATCTCGCTGGCCGGTGAGGGCAGGGACCTCGCGGCGACGCTGGGTGCGTCGGCGGCGAACGCGGGGATCGCGCTGGGGGCGGCGCTGGGGGGTTGGGCGCTGTCCTCGTACGGTGCGCAGGAGGTGCCGCTGGTGGCGATGGTCGCGCTGGTGGTGGCGCTGCCCGCGGTGTGGGCGACGCGGTATCTGACGGTGCCGGGCGCCGTGCCTCTCCCCTCGGGGGATGTGGAGCCCACGGAGGTGCTGGCGCACAGCCGGGGCTGAATCGGTCCCCTCACCCGGTGCCCGGAGGTCCGCGCCTCCGGGCACCGGCGTGGGTGAGGGCCGGAGGGTGGTTGCGCAGCCCGGCGCTTACGGGGTGCCTCCCCCACTCTCGGCTTCGCTCGAGCGGGAGGTACCCCCACCGCCCACCCGTGCCGCCCCAGCGGCACGACTGCCCGCGGAGGGCGAAAGGGGGGACCGCCCGGTGGGCGGTCCCCCCTTTGGGTTGGTGGGGGTCAGGAGTTGTCGGAATCCGGGAAGGGGAGGGTCAGGATCAGCAGGGCGCTCAGGCAGGTGACGGCGGCCGCGGTCAGGTAGGCCGTGTGGTAGCCGGCGAGGCGGTCGGTGGTGCCCGAGGCCGTGGCTACCGCGACCAGGACGGCCACGCCGACGCTGCTCCCGACCTGCTGGGCGGTCACGTTCACCGCGCCGGCGACGCCGTGCCGGTGCGCGGGCAGGCCCTCCAGGGTGGCGGCGGTCATCGCACCGAAGCCGATGCCCTGGCCCACGCTCATCACCGCGATGCCGGGCAGCATGTGCGCCCAGTACGAGCCGTCCTGCGGGGTCAGCGCCCACAGGGCGACCCCGGCGCCGATCAGCAGCAGGCTCGCCGCCATCAGCGGCTTGTAGTGCGCGGGCGTGATCCGCCGGCCCGTGAGATGCGAGCTGACGACGACGATCAGACCCATGGGCACCACCGCCAGCGAGGACTCGAAGGCCGAGTAGCCGAGCATGTCCTGCATGTACAGCGGGGCGAAGAACAGCAGCCCGCTGACGCCCGTGTAGTACGCGGCACCGGTCACCGTGGCCGCCTTCACCGGGTTGCTGCGGAAGATCTGCAACGGCAGCAGCGGATCGGCCGCGCGCTGCTCGCGCACCACGAAACCGGCCAGGCCCGCGGCCGCCAGCACCAGCGCGAGCAGGGTGACGGGCTCGCCCCAGCCGTGGTCGCTGCCGTTGGTGACGCCGTACACCGTCAGTCCCAGACCCAGCGTGACGAGCAGCGCGCCCGGCAGGTCCAGGGAACTGCGCCGGGGGGTGTCCGCGGGCAGCAGCAGCCGTACGACGCTCAGCACCAGGGCGGCCGCCACCACGCTGACGACGAAGACCGAGCGCCAGCCGAACAGGTCGGTGAGCACCCCGCCCGCGACCAGCCCGGCGCTGAAGCTGCTCGCCCCGGTCGCCGCGTACACGGCGAGGGCACGGTTGCGTGCGGGGCCCTCCGGGAAGATCTGGCCGAGCAGCGCCAGGGACGCCGGACCGGACAGCGCCGCCCCGACGCCCTGCAGGGCCCGCGCGGCGATCAGCACCGGCAGGGCGGGCGCGAGGGCCGCGCCGAGCGACGCGACGGCGAACAGCGCGATGCCGACGGCGAAGACCCGCCGCCGTCCGAGGATGTCCGCGGCCCTGCCGCCCAGCAGCAGCACACCGGCGAAGGTGATGGCGTAGGCGGTCATGGTCCACTGGAGCGTGGTGCCCGAGGCGTCGAAGCGCTCGCCGATGGAGGGCAGCGCGGAGTTGATGACGGCCACGCCGCTCACGTCGAGCGCGAGGGCGGCGGCCAGCAGCACCAGCGCCCACCTGCGGCGGCGCTCGGATTCCTGGGGTACTTCGACGGGTGCGGTCGAGGGCACGGCTTCCTGGGATGCCATGCGGCCTCCTTTCGAGTACGTGGACATGCGGGATGCGTATGCGTATGCGTGCACGACGGAATCCCGGTGCCGTCGGCCGGCACCGGGAGCGGGACAGCGGCGGCCGGGAGCTACTGCGTCAGGGGCGTGACCACGAGGGAGGGCACCGTCAGATGGCCCGGCCGGCCCGTGACGTACGCGATGGCGTCGGCGATCTCGTCGGGGCTCAGTGCCCGGTGCTCCTGGTGGAAGCCGTCCAGCACGTCCTGCGGCAGATGCCGGCCGACCCCGGTGGCGGCCAGCCCCGGGCGCAGATCGGTGACGCGTATGCCGTCGGCCAGCAGCTCGGCCCGCAACGTGGTGGACAGCGCGCTCACCGCGGCCTTGGTGGCGTTGTAGACGGCGAACCCGGGAGCGAACATCGTGGTGCCGGCGATGGACGAGACGTTGACGATGTCCGCCCGTCTCCCGGACCGGGCGGCCGCCGTGAGCGCGGGCAGAAAGGCGGCCGTCGTGTACAGGACACCGAGGACGTTGGTGTCGACCATGGTCCGCCACTCCTCGGCGCGTCCTTCCGCGACGGGTGAGGAGTGCATCACTCCGGCATTGTTGACCAGCAGGTCGACCGGGCCCAGCCGCCGCGCCACATGTTCGGCGGCGCGGGCCAGGTCGGCGGGGGACGCGACGTCGCACACCACGGACACGGCGGTGCCGCCGTCGTCCGTGATGTCCCGCGCCACCTCCTCGACGGCGTCCGGCCTGCGGGCCAGCAGGGCGACAACGGCGCCGGACGCCGCGAGCCTGCGGGCGGTCGCGGCGCCGATGCCGCCGGAGGCGCCGGTGATCACCGCCGTGCGGGCGGCGTCCGTCGGCGCGCGGTCGCGCGGGGTGCGTAACGCGGTCTGCGGGGAACGTGCGGTCATGGGGACTCCCTCACGGGATCGGGGGTCGTCGTGCGAGCGGGACGCGGGCGGCCGGCCCGCCGGTGGCGGGCCGGCCGCCCGGAAGGGGCGACGGTGCTCCCTCAGGCCGCCGGGGCGAGCCGGCGGGACAGCGGGTGCTCCGCGCCGAACGTGGCGACGGCGATGTCGTACGGGGTCTTGCCGTCGTGCCCGGTCAGATCGGTGCGCGCCCCGGCCTCGATCAGGACGGTGGCGCACTCCTCGTAGCCGTGCCACAGCGCGTCGTGCAGCGGCGAGTAGCCGTTGGTGGCGCCCCGGAAGTCGAGGTCGATCCCGGGGGCCCCGACCAGCAGCCGGGTGATGCCGGCGTGCCCGTTGTAGACCGCCTTGTGCAGCGGCACCGCGCCGAAGGTCGGCTCGGTGGCGTTGACGTCGGCGCCGGCCGCGAGCAGGTCGCGGACGATGTCCTCGTGGCCGTCCCGGCACGCCACCAGCAGCGGGGTGTGCGCGTCGTTGAAGCCGTTGACGACGGGGAAGCGCCGGTCGACCTCGGCGCCCTCCTTCAGCAGCGCCCGCGCCGCCTCGGTGTCACCCGACGCGACGGCGGCCATCAGCCGCTGCTCGGCCCTCTCCCGCTCGTCGGCGGCCGTACGCTCCTTCAGCAGCCGTTCCGCCTCGAGGAGTTGCTCCTTGCCGCGGGTGTTGACGTTGAGCTCGTACTCGAAGTGCTGCCGCATGGAGAACCCGTAGTGGGTGGACAGTTCCACGCCCGCGTTCACCGACAGCAGGTATCCGGCGACGTCCGGCCACTTGTACCAGAGGGCGTCCATCAGCGGGGTGTGGCCGGTGGTGGCGGCCGGCGCGTCCACGAAGGCTCCCGCCTCCACCAGCGCCCTGACCGTGTCCAGGTCGCCGCCCTGGACGGCCTTGTGCAGGGCGGTGGCCCCGGCCCGGCTGTCCGCGGTGAACACGTCGGCGCCGGCCGCGATCAGCTCCCGTACGACGTCGGCCGCGCCCAGTCCGGCGGCGGCCTGCAGGATCGTCAGGCCCGTGCCGGGGTCACGCCGGTCGGGGTTGCCGCCGTAGCCGAGCAGCGAGCGGACCTCCGCCAGGTCGCGCCCCCGCACCGCGGCCAGCAGCCGCTCGTCCAGGTCGGCCTTGAACGCCGCGACCTCGCCGTCCGGGTCGAAGAACACCTTCCAGCGGATGATCTGCCCCCGGCCGTCGAGCTCCAGCCGGTGGCTGTCCTCGATCTCGAAGGGCACCCGGGTGCGGGTGTGGAACGCCTTGGTGTAGATCCGGGCGTAGGCCACCGCGCCCTCGGCGACGAGTTCCCTGAGCTCGTACTCGACGACCTCGGTCTCCTCCGCGCGGATGCGGAAGGCCTCCGCGACCGCGTCGCGGCCGACGTGCCGCCCGACGTAACCGATGATCGAGTTCCACTCGTCCTTCGGCAGGTCGAAGACGACGGACGGCGACAGTGTCGAGATGATCTTCTCGAGGTCGCCGCGGCCGATCGCGTCGAACCACTCCTCGAGGACCGCGCGGGTGCGCCCGGTGTCCGTGTGTGCTGCCATGCCTGGTGCCTCCTGATGGGTGAGGTGCGCCTCGGTGTGCCGGCGGGTCACACGAGCCGCTGCGATACCGGCGCCAGCCGGAAGGTGCGGTGGAAGAAGGCGTCCGCCGACGGCTGGTCCTGCGCGAAGTTGGTGGCCTCCACGACCCGGCCGTTCTCGATCCGCCAGACCAGGACCCACGTCATGTCGATGTCGCCGCCGTCGCCGACCTCGCTCCAGCCGCGGTGCACGTCGACCACGTGGTTCTCGTCGGCGCCGAAGTAGACGCGGTCGGCCCGGAACTTGGCCTGGCCGAGCCGGTCGAAGAAGGCGATGACCTCGTCGACGCCCTCGTGCGTGCCGGACAGCGGGTGCCGTCCGGGGATGTGCCAGCGCACGTCGGGAGAGAGGATCTCGTTGCGCATGGTGTCCAGGTCGTAGGCGGCGTAGGCCTGGAAGAACCGGTCGACCAGGGCCTTGTTCCGCTCGGCGGCCTCGGCCGCCCGGTCCGCCGCCTTCTGGGTGCTGGTGTCGTTGGTCATGGTGTGCTCTTCTCGCTTTCCTTGACATAGGTGGTGGTGGGAAGGGGGGACGGCCCGTCGGGCGACGGGGCGGCCCTGAGGCGCAGGGCCAGTGGCTCCGTGAAGCGCGCCGCGAGCGGCCCGATGACCACCAGCAGCAGTACGTACGCGGTGGCCAGCGGGCCCAGCGAGGGTTCGATGCCGGCGGAGACGGCGAGTCCGGCGATGACGATGGAGAACTCGCCCCGGGCGACCAGCGCTCCGCCCGCCCGCCACCGGGCGCGTTCGCCGAGCCCGGCGCGTCCGGCCGCCCAGTGGCCGGTGGCGATCTTGGTGGCGACGGTCACCACGACCAGCGCCAGCGCGGGCCCCAGCACCGGGGGGATCGTGGTGGGGTCGGTGCTCAGCCCGAAGAAGACGAAGAACACCGCGGCGAACAGGTCCCGCAGCGGCATCAGCAGATGGTGGGTGTGCTCGGCGACCTCCCCGGACAGCGCGATGCCGACCAGGAACGCCCCCACCGCCGCGGACACCTGGAGCCGCTGCGCCACGCCCGCGACCAGCAGCGTCAGACCGAGCACGACCAGCAGCAGCTTCTCCGGGTCGTCGCTGGAGATGAACCGGGAGATCACCCTGCCGTAGCGCACCGCGACCAGCAGCACCGTGCCGACCGCGGCGAGCGCGACGGCGAGGGTGAGTCCGCCCGCCGCCCAGCCGGCGCCGGCCAGCAGCGCGGTGAGGATGGGCAGATAGACCGCCATCGCCAGGTCCTCCAGCACGAGCACGCTGAGGATCACCGGGGTCTCCCGGTTGCCCACCCGGCCGAGGTCCCCGAGCACCTTGGCGATCACCCCGGACGACGACACCCAGGTGACCCCCGCGAGCACCACGGCCGCCACCGGTCCCCAGCCCAGCAGCAGCGCCGCCGCCGCGCCCGGCAGGGCGTTCAGCAGAAAGTCGACCGCGCCGGCCGGGGCGTGCACCTTCAGATGCCCGACCAGATCGCCCGCGGAGTACTCGAGACCCAGCAGGAGCAGCAGCAGGACGACGCCGATCTCGGCGCCGACCTCGATGAACTCCTCGCTGCCGCCCAGCGGGATCAGCCCGCCGTGCCCGAACGCGAGCCCGGCAAGCAGGTACAGCGGGATGGGCGACAGCCTCATCCGTACGGCGAAGCGGCCCAGCAGGCCGAGCGCCAGCACGACGGCGCCGAACTCCATCAAGAACACGGCCGAGTGCACGGCATCACGTCCGCTCGAGGATGTCGTGCGCCCCGTCGACGCCCTCCCGGGTGCCGATCACGATGACCGTGTCGCCGCCGCGCAGCCGGAACTCCGGCCCCGGGGAGGGGATGGCGTGCGCCCGGCGCATCACGGCGACGATCGACGCCCCGGTGCGGGTGCGCATCTGCGTCTCGCCCAGGGTGCGTCCGTTCCAGCGCGAGGTGCCGGTGATCGCCACGCGTTCCGCGAGCAGCCCGAAGTCGCTGGTGTGCAGCAGATTGGGGCTGTTGTGGTGGGGGAGCAGGGCGTCGGTGAGGGACAGCGCCTCGGCGCCGGTCAGCTTCATCGACAGGCCGCAGGAGTCGGGGTCGTCGTCGTGGTGGACGTTGAGGGTGCGGGTGCCGTCGCGGTGGGCGATGACGGACAGGGTGTCCTGCCTGCGGGTGGTGAGCTCGTACTGCACCCCGATCCCCGGCAGCGGGGTGGTCCTCAGACGCGGTGCGGGCACGGTCGTCTCCTTCGGTCGCTCGGCGGTTCGTCGCTCGCGGGGTTCACTCGGGCCGCAGCCACACCGCCCCCAGGGGCGGCAGGGTGATAGGGGCGCTCGCCGGGAGACCCCGCAGGGGCGTGTCCGTGGCCCGGACCGGCCCACGGTGGACCACTCCGCTGCCTCCGTAGGCGGTGTCGTCGGTGTTGAGCACCTCGGTCCAGTCACCGGCGTGCGGCAGCGCGATCCGGTGACCGTGCAGGGGGGCGGGCTGGAAGTTGAAGACGCAGACGAGGATGTCGCCCCCGGAGCCGTGGCGGACGAAGGAGTACACGTTGTCCTGTGCCGCGTCGGCGTCGATCCAGCGGAACCCCTCCGGGGAGGTGTCCCGGCTCCACAGCGCCGGGTCGCCGAGATAGACCCGGTTGAGGTCGCGGACCAGGTCGCGCACCCCCGCGTGCGCGCCGTGCCGCAGCAGCGACCAGTCCGGGCCCCGGTCGTGGGACCACTCGGTGTCCTGCGCGAACTCCTGCCCCATGAACAGCAGTTGCTTGCCGGGGAAGGCCCACATGAACGCCAGGTAGGCGCGCAGGTCGGCCAGTTGCCGCCAGCGGTCCCCGGGCATCTTCGTGAGCAGCGAGCCCTTGCCGTGGACCACCTCGTCGTGCGAGATCGGCAGCAGATGGTTCTCGGCGTACGCGTACACCGACGCGAAGGTCATGGCGTGGTGGTGGTACTGCCGGTGCACGGGGTCCTTGGCCATGTACGACAGGGAGTCGTGCATCCAGCCCATGTTCCACTTCAGATGGAAGCCGAGCCCGCCCTCGTCGGTGCGCCGGGTCACCCCGTCCCAGGCCGTGGACTCCTCGGCGATGGTCACCGCGCCGGGGCAGCGGCGGGCCACCGTGGCGTTGACCTCCTGGAGGAACTCCACGGCCTCCAGGTGCTCCCGGCCGCCGTAGGTGTTGGGCAGCCACTGGCCGTCGGGGCGCGAGTAGTCCAGGTAGAGCATCGAGGCGACGGCGTCCACCCGCAGCCCGTCGACGTGGAACTCCTCGCACCAGTACAGGGCGTTGGCGACCAGGAAGTTGCGCACCTCGTGGCGGCCGTAGTCGAAGACGAGGGTGCCCCAGTCGGGGTGCTCGCCCCGGCGCGGGTCGGGGTGCTCGTACAGCGGGGTGCCGTCGAAGCGGGCCAGCGCCCAGTCGTCCCGCGGGAAGTGGGCCGGCACCCAGTCGACGATGACGCCTATGCCCGCCCGGTGCAGCGCGTCCACCAGGTACCGGAAGTCGTCGGGGGAGCCCAGCCGGGAGGACGGCGCGTAGTAGGAGGTGACCTGGTAGCCCCAGGAGCCGCCGAAGGGGTGCTCGGCGACCGGCAGGAACTCCACGTGGGTGAAGCCCAGCGCCTTGACGTACGCGGGCAGTTCCTGCGCCAGCTGCCGGTAGCCGAGTCCCGGCCGCCAGGAGCCGAGGTGCAGTTCGTACACGCTCATCGGCTCCCGGTGCACGGCGGATGCGGCGCGCCTCGCCATCCAGTCCGCGTCGCCCCAGCGGTGGCGGGAGGCGTGCACCAGGGACGCGGTGCCGGGGGCCGGCTCGGCGTGCGCGGCCAGCGGGTCGGCCTTGAGGATCCAGCGCCCGTCCGGGGTGAGGATCTCGTACTTGTAGCGGCAGCCCTCGGCGACGCCCGGCACGAACAGCTCCCACACGCCGCTGACGCCCATCGAGCGCATGGGGTGCGCGCGGCCGTCCCACACGTTGAAGTCACCGGCCACCCGCACCGCGCGGGCGTTCGGCGCCCACACGGCGAACGAGGTGCCGCTCACCGGGCCCCAGCCGGCGTCGTGCGTGCGGACGCGGGCGCCGAGCACCCGCCACAGCTCCTCGTGCCGCCCCTCCCGGATCAGGTGCAGATCCAGTTCGCCGGGGGTGGGCGGGAAGCGGTAGGGGTCGTCGTAGGTGTGGACGTGCCCGCCGTAGTCGGCGGACACCCGGTGGTCGGGCACGGCGGGCAGCGGCAGCAGCCCGGAGAAGAGTCCCTCTCCCTCGTGCCGCAGCTCCAGCAGCGGGCCGCCCGACGGGTCGGTGATCGTCACGGCGCGGGCCAGCGGCCGCAGCACCCGGAACAGCACACCGCCCTCGACCGGGTGCGGGCCGAGCAGGGCGTGCGGGTCGCTGGTCTCGCCGGTGACGAGCCGTTTGCGGGCGGTGGCGGTCAGGGCCGGTGCGTGGGGTGCGGTGGTCACGACTGCGGGTTCCCGTCGGTGAGGATGTGGGCCACGTGCTGCTGCGGGTCCAGGCGTACGTAGTTGTCCCGGCCCCACTGCCAGGTCTCGCCGGACAGCGCGTCGCACACCGCGAAGGTGTCGGAGCGGTCCAGGCCGAGAGCGGGCAGGTCCAGGGAGACCGTCGCCTCGCGCACACCGTGCGGATCGAGGTTGAGGACGACCAGGACCCAGTCGGTGTCGTCGCGCTTGGAGAAGCAGACGACGGCGTCGTTGTCGGTGTGGTGGAAGCGCAGGTTGCGCAGCTGGTGCAGGGCGGGATGGGCGCGGCGCAGCCCGTTCAGGGTCCGCACCAGCGGGGCCAGGGAGTCCCCGGCGGCCTCGTGCGACTCCCAGTCGCGCGGCCGGTACCGGTACTTCTCCGAGTGCAGGTACTCCTCGCTGCCCGGGCCGGCCGGCACGTTCTCGTACAGCTCGTAGCCGGCGTACATGCCCCAGGCCGGCCCGGCCATGGCGGCCAGCACGGCCCGCACCGCGAACGCCGGACGGCCGCCGTACTGGAGGTAGGCGTGCAGTATGTCCGGGGTGTTCACGAAGAGGTTGGGGCGCAGATACGCCGCCGACTCCTCCCCGCCGAGCCCGGCCAGCTCCGACAGATAGGACTCCACCTCCACCTTGGAGTTGCGCCAGGTGAAGTACGTGTACGACTGGTGGAAGCCGATCCGGGCCAGGGTGTGCAGCATCGCCGGGCGGGTGAACGCCTCGGCGAGGAACAGCACGTCCGGGTCGGTGGCGTGCACGGCGTCGATCAGCCGCTCCCAGAAGCCGACGGGTTTGGTGTGCGGGTTGTCGACGCGGAAGATCCGCACCCCGTGCGCCATCCAGTGCCGCAGGATCCGCAGGCACTCCGTGTGCAGTCCGTCCGGGTCGGTGTCGAAGTCGACGGGGTGGATGTCCTGGTACTTCTTCGGCGGGTTCTCGGCGTACGCGAGGGAGCCGTCCGCGCGGCGCCGGAACCACTCGGGGTGTTCGGTCAGCCACGGGTGGTCCGGGGAGCACTGCAGGGCGAAGTCCAGGGCGACCTCCAAGCCCAGTTCCCCGGCCCGGCCGACGAAGTGGTCGAAGTCGTCGAGGGTGCCCAGGTCCGGGTGGATCGCGTCGTGCCCGCCGTCGGCCGAGCCGATCGCCCACGGCGAGCCGGGGTCGTACGGTCCCGCGACGAGCGTGTTGTCGGCGCCCTTGCGGTGGGTGGTGCCGATGGGGTGCACCGGAGGCAGGTACACCACGTCGAAGCCCATGTCGGCGATGGCCTCCAGCCGCTTGGCGGCGGTGCGCAGGGTGCCGGAGCGGGGCGGTTCGGCGGCCGTGCCGGTACCGGGGGCGGCGGGCACCAGGGCGCCCTCGGAGCGCGGGAACATCTCGTACCAGGCGCCGTACAGGGCCCGCTCCCGGTCCACCCGCAGCGGGAACTCCCGGGAACGGGTGAGAAGTTCGCGCAGCGGGCGGGCGTTGAGCAGCGCCGTGACCACCGGGCCGGACGCGGCGGCCAGCCGCTTCTCCGGGGACAGCCGGGTGTCCCGCAGGGTGCGCGCGGCCGTGGTCAGCGGGGCCCGTTCGCGTGCGGTGAAGGAGTCGGCGGCGCGCTCCAGCAGCAGCGCGCCCTCCTGGAGCATCAGTTCCACGTCGATGCCCGAGGGCACCTTGACGTCGGCCGCGTGCCGCCAGGTCGCGACCGGGTCGGACCAGGCCTCCACCCGGAACGTCCAGTCGCCCTCCCGATCGGCGCGCACCCCGGCCGCGTACCGGTCGGTGCCGGGGGCGAGCAGCCGCATCGGCGTCCACTCGCCCTCGGTGCCGTCGGGGGCGGTCAGCACGACGTTGGCGCCGACCGCGTCGTGGCCCTCCCGGAACACCGTCGCCGAGACCTCGAAGAGCTCGCCCGGCACGGCGCGCGCGGGCCGGCGTCCGCCGTCGACCTCGGGCCGCACGTCCACCACGGGAATGCGTCCCACGGACGGCGCGAAACGCCCAGCGGCGGGCTTCTCCTGCATCATGTGCCTCCTCGCACCCGGGTGCGGTCGTCGCTTCGCTTGCAGTGGGGGGTCAACGGCGGATCGCGGTGGTGCCGTTGCTGACGTCGGAGATGATCCGGCGGTAGCCCGCCACCAGCGGGTGGTGCGGGTAGGCGGTGCTGAACAGCCGCTCCCCGGCGAGCGAGACCATCTCCGGGGTGTACGGCAGGACGGCCGACACCTTCGTGGCGTAGGCCTCCTCCACCTCGCTGTGCAGCCGGTCGTGGACCGCCCCGCCGGGCGCCATGTTCACGGCCACGGTGAGCCGGGCGCCGCCCAGCCGGCCCGCCAGCGACACCGTCTCCCGGGCGCCGGCCAGGTCCAGGCGGTCGGCGCGGGTCACCACCACCAGGGCGTCGGAGCCGGCGATCGCCGTCACTGTCTCGTTGTTGAACCCGGCGTGGGTGTCCAGCAGCAGCACGTCCAGGGCGAGGGAGTCGATGAGCCGGTCGAAGCCCTCCCGCAGCAGCCCCACGTCGTACCCGCGGCCCAGGATCTCGGCCGCCGCCGCGGACCTGCTGCGGGCCGGCACCAGGAAGAAGCCGTCGTGTCCGGCGTCCGTGTCCGCCGGGTACACCGCGTCCTCGATCTCGCAGCGGCCGATCAGGTAGTCGCTCAGCGAACGGCGCACCTGTTGTCCCGCACCGCCCAGCATCACGTCCAGGGCCGGCGTGTGGATGTCGGTGTCCACCAGCGCCACCCGGTGGCCCGAGGCCGCCAGCAGCAGCCCGAGGTTGGCGGCCGTGCTCGACTTGCCGGTGCCTCCCCGATAGGAGTGCACGGTGATGATCTGCGACATGGTCTCCACCCGGTTGCTGATGGTCGGATCCGCCGGCGCGGCGGCTGGTCAGGCGGTGCGTGCTCCGGGCGGGTTCCAGTGGACGGCCATCATGGTGATGTCGTCCGACTGCTCGGCCCGTCCCACGAACGCGCTGAGCGCGCCGTCCATGTGATCGAGGAGCTCCTCGCCCCGTACCGCCGCCTCGCTCAGCTGCCGGACCATCTCCTCCTCGCCGAAGAACTCACCGCCGGGCGCGCGGGCCTCGGTGACCCCGTCGGTGTAGATGAAGAGCGTGTCGCCGGGGTCGATCCGGGCGTAGCCGAGGGCGAAGTCGACGTCCGGGATCACCCCGACGGCGGGCCCGGTGGGCGCCAGCAGCACCGGGTCCGCGCCGCTCGCGCTGAGCAGCACCGGCGGGTTGTGGCCGCCGTTGATGTAGACGAGGTTGCCGGTCGCCGGGTCCAGGACGGCGAAGAACATGGTGGCGAAGTAGCCCTGTCGGATGTGGTTGCGGGTCAGGTAGTTGTTGGTGCCCGCGACCGCGTTCAGCAGCGGGGTCGCCCCCACCACGGGGATGGCGCGACTGTGCTCCGCCCAGCCGGCCTCCTCGCCCATCAGCTCGGCGGCGATCAGGCTCTGCAGCCCGCTCTGCTCCGCGGTGTGCCGCAGCAGCGAACGGATCAGCGCCATGAACAGCGCGGCGCCCACGCCCTTGTCGCAGACGTCCGCCACGACCAGCGCGAGCCGGCGCCGGTTGACGATTTCGAACACGTCGTAGAAGTCACCGGCGACGGTCCGCGCGGGCCGGAACCGCACATGGATCTCCCAGTCCTTCGGGCTGGGCAGCGCGTCGGGCAGGAAGCCGAGCTGGATCTCCCGGCCGATCTCCAGCTCCCGCTCGTAGCTGAGCAGTTCCGCGTGCGCCGCGACGTCCTCCATCGTCCGGCTGAACTCGGCCCGCTCGTGGCAGTCCCGCAGCCGTGCCCGCACCAGGTCGGGGTGGAAGGGCGGGGCGAGGTAGTCGGAGCCCGCGAGCACATGCTGGTCGAGCAGGTGCAGGTCGTGCTCCGCGAACGCCACCACGGAGGGCTGCTGCCCCTCGTCGTCGAGCCTGCGGGCCACCGCCCGCACGGTGTGCGGGGCCAGCCCCGCGGACGCCAGCAGTACCGTCACCTCGGGCAGCCGCGCCGGTGCGGTGAGCACCTCGCCGGGGCTGCGTACGTGCACCTCGGCGGCCACGCGCTCCAGGGCGCCGCGCAGCTGTGGAGGCACCCGGTGATGCTCGTCCAGAACCAGCACCTTCGTCTGCGCCATCTCCGCCTCGTCTACTCGGTCGGCCCGTGGTCCGCGTCGGTGCCGCCCGGTGGGCGTGGCTCGGCACGGCGCAGCATCACGAGGGTGCTCACGTTGCGGCCCGCGACCAGGTCGTACGCGAAGACGTCCACCGCGGTGAACGCGAGATAGACGCCGAGGCCGCCGATCCGCCGCTCGGCGAGCGGCTGGTCCAGCGCGGGCGGTCGCATGCCCTGCCGGGGGTCGAAGGCCGGCGCGTCGTCCTGGAAGCGGATCCACACCTGGTCGGGGTCGATGCCGCCGTCCACCGTGATCTCGCCGGAGGTCCCCCGGTAGCCGTGCATGACGATGTTGGTCGCCAGCTCGTCCGCGGCCAGCCGCAGCCGGTAGAGGGCTTCGTGGGGCAGCGCGGCGCGTTCCCCGAGGTCGAGGACGAAGGCCGCCACCCGGTCCAGTTCACCCAGCGCCGCCGGGACCCTGATCACGGCCGCCCCGGGGCCGGCGGCGACGCCGAACCCGCCGGGAGGCGGCGCGCCGCGCGCGACCCCGGTGGAGGCCGGCCCGTAGTCGATCGCCATGACGGTGCCGCCCCCTCACGCGTCGACGAGGTGGATGCTGTGGTCGAAGCCGGCCAGCCGTATGGTCCTGGCGACCGGTTCGGGGGCGCCGACGACGGCGATGCGCACCTCGTCGCCCATCTTCTGGCGGGCGAAGACCAGCGAGCGCAGCCCGGCGCTGGACAGGTAGGAGAGCTGCTTGGCGTGGATCACCAGCTCGATCGCGCCCGCGGTGGCCGCCTGGTCGATGGTGTCGTGGAACCGGGGGGCGGTCGCGGCGTCGAGTTCGCCGGACAGGTCGATGACGGCGGTGCGTTCGTCGACCCTCAGCCTGACGTCGAAAGGCATGGCGGGGCTCCTTCTGTGGTCGTCGTCGGGGTTCAGCGGGGGCCGGCGTGGCGCCCCACGAGGATCACCGCGGAGTGCGGGCCCAGGTGGTAGCGCCCCGGGTGCTCCAGCGCAGGTTCGGCGCCGACCGGGTGAGCGGCGGCCTGGGAGGTGTCCGCGAACAGGTGCCAGCACTCGCCCTCGGACAGCCGGGGCAGTTCCAGGTCGTGCGCCTCCCAGTGCGCGTTGACCGCGAGGTAGATGTTGTCGTCGGGCTCGGTGCCGTCCTTGGCGTGCCGGCCGCAGCGCATCAGCGCCAGCACCCGGCAGTGGCTCGACCAGTCCGGGGCCTCGGCGCGCACGCCGTGCCAGCTGATGTCGGGGCGGCCGCTGCCCACCCGGTCCGAGCCGGTGGGGTGGCCGGCGCTGCGCAGCACCGGGTGGGCGTGCCGGAAGGCGATCAACGCCTTGGTGAACTCCAGCAGTTCGGTGTGGGCCGTCGGTCCCTCGGCGAGACCCCAGTCGAACCAGGACAGCTCGTTGTCCTGGCAGTAGGTGTTGTTGTTGCCGAGCTGGGTGCGGCCGACCTCGTCGCCGGCCAGCAGCATGGGCACGCCCTGGCTGGTGAGCAGGATCAGCAGCATGTTCTTCATCTGCCGCAGCCGCAGGGCGCGGATGTGGGGGTCGGCGCTCGGGCCCTCCTCGCCGCAGTTCCAGCTGTGGTTGTCGTCGGCGCCGTCGGCGCCGCCCTCGCCGTTGGCCTCGTTGTGCTTGTCGTTGTAGGAGACCAGGTCGCCCAGGGTGAAGCCGTCGTGCGCGGTGACGAAGTTGACGGACGCGGCGGAGGTGCGGTCCTGGTACAGGTCGGGGGAGCCCGCCATCCGGGTCGCCAGCTCGCCGACGAGACCGGCGTCGCCCTTGACGAACCGCCGCACGGTGTCACGGAACTTGCCGTTCCACTCGGACCAGCGGCCGTAGTTGGGGAAGTGGCCCACCTGGTACAGGCCGGCCGCGTCCCAGGCCTCGGCGATCAGCTTGGTGTGCCGCAGCACCGGGTCGTGGGCGAGCTGCTCCAGCAGCGGCGGGTTGGGCAGCGGGGTGCCGTCCGGCGCCCGGTCGAGGATCGCCGCGAGGTCGAAACGGAACCCGTCGACGTGGTACTCGGCGACCCAGTACCGCAGACAGGAGAGCACGAAGTCGCGCACCACCGGGTGGTTGCAGTTCACCGTGTTCCCGGTGCCGCTGAAGTTGTAGTACTCCCCGCGCGGCGTGAGCATGTAGTACGTCGCGTTGTCCAGGCCGCGGAACGAGATCGTCGGCCCCTGCTCGTTGCCCTCGGCGGTGTGGTTGAACACCACGTCGAGGACGACCTCGATCCCCGCCCGGTGCAGCTCCTTCACCAGCGACTTGAACTCGTCGGCCTGCATCCCGAAACGGCCCGTGGCGGCGTAGCCGGCCTTCGGGGCGAAGAAGGAGACGGTGTTGTACCCCCAGTAGTTGTACAGCCGCTCCCCGGTGCGCGGGTCGGTGCGCGGGTTGTCCAGCTCGTCGAACTCGAACACCGGCAGCAGCTCGACGCAGTTGACACCGAGCTCCCGCAGATACGGGATCTTCTCCCGCAGCCCCGCGTACGTGCCCGGCGCCGACACCCCCGAGGAGGGGTGCCGGGTGAAGCCGCGCACATGGGTCTCGTAGATGACCAGGTCCTCGGTGGGGATGCCCGGCGGGGTGTCGTCGCCCCAGTCGAAGTCGTCGTCCGGGATCCGCGCCCGGTAGGGGTAGACGTCGTCCCAGTCGGGCTCCGCCCCCCACACGTCACGGCCCGACACCAGCCGGGCGTACGGGTCGCTGAGCACCTTCGTCGCGTCGAACCGGTCGCCGGCCCCCAGGTCGAAGGGACCCTCGGCCCGGAAGCCGTACTCCAGGTTCTCGGCGTCCAGGCCGAACACCGTCATCGCGTACACGCTGCCCACCCGGAACTCGGGCGGGAACGGCAGCTCCGCGGCGGGCTGCTTCGCGCCCCGCTCGAAGAGCACCAGGCTCATCGAGGTGGCCCGGTCGGAGTACACGGAGAAGGTGATCCCGCCGGGCACCTGGTGCGCGCCGTACGGGAAGGGCCGTCCCGCGCGCACCCGGTAACCGTTGATCCGGCGCGTCGGATAGCCGTCGACGCGCTCCCGCAGGTCCTCGACGGTCATCGGCCCGCACGTTCCAGCGCGTCGTCGAGGTCGTCGGTGACCTCGAAGAAGTCCAGGAAGCCGGTCGCCGACATCACGAACCGCACCTCCTCGGACAGGCCGACCAGGGTCACCCGGGCCCGCACCTGCTGGGCCCGGCGGTGCACGATGAGCAGGGTGCGCAGACCGGCGCTGGAGATGTAGCTGACGCCGCTCAGATCGATCAGGACCCTTCCCTCCTGGCCGATGAACGGCAGCAGCTGCGCCTGGAGACCGCCGGAGGTGGTGGAGTTGACCTCCCCCTCCAGGGCGACCACACAGGCGGTGCCTTCCATACGGGACGTGAGCTTGACGGTCATCCCGTCACCTCCGGGCGGGAGTCGGGTACCAGGCGCACCTTGACCTTGACCCGGCCCGAGGTCTCGGGCAGGCGCACGGTCAGGGCCTCGGCTTGGAAGTCGGTGTGCGGCTCGCCGTCGATCTCCACGCTGTGGACGCGGACCGAGCCGGCCGGCAGCAGGTCGGGCGCGACGCGCAGCACACGGTCGGGCAGCACGGCCGGGTCGGGCTTGAACCAGAAGTCCATCGGCCGGCGGTTGACCAGCAGGTTGTTGTAGACGGCGGCGAGGTAGCACAGCTCGGCCGAGTGGTACATCGACATCGAGTGGCTGCCCTTGAGCCGCTCCACGCCCAGCAGGTACGGCAGCCCGTTGGCGAGGGTGTTGAAGTAGACGGCGCCCTCGTCGTGGTCGAGGAAGAAGGCGTTGTAGAAGGACTCGGCGTCCCGGGCCTCGGTGCGGAAGTCCTCACGGCGGGTGAGGCCGTGCAGGATCAGATAGGCCAGGATCGCCTGCTCCTGCTGCCACCACGCCTTGCGGTCGTGCCAGGTGAAGCGGAAGACGTCCTCCCCGTCCGCCTTCAGCCGCTCGACCACGTCGTACCAGCCGCCCCGGCGCCGGTCGCTGCCCACCGCGGGCATGGTCTCGCCGATGCCGGTGGCCAGCTCCAGGTAGCGGTCCTTGGGACGCAGCGAGTGCATCCGCATCAGGTTCCAGGCGATCTTCAGGTTGTGGCCGACGACCGCCCGGTTCTGCTGCCAGCCGTGGGTGGTGTCGTGCGACCAGTCCTTGTGGAAGCGCTCCTGGACGAACGGGCTGGTCCCGGGGTCCGGGAAGCGCTCGGCGATCGTGTCGAAGGTGTACTCCAGCATGTCGGCGTAGGACTTCTCGCCGGTCGCCAGGTACAGGTTGATCAGATACGCCGGGGCGTGGTCGCCGACCGAGTTCCAGTTCTTGCGGGACCGGTTGGGGCCCAGCGACTCGTGCTCGGGGCTGAGCAGGATCGGGTCGATGTGCGAGAAGTAGCCGCCGTGCTCCGGGTCGAGGTAGAAGCGGTCGAACAGCCGGATGGTGGCGTCCGCGTCCGCCCTGATCCGCGGGTCGCCGGTGATCCGGTACGTCTGCACCGGGCCGGCCAGCGCGTAGATCTGCTCGTACGCCGGCAGGGCGTCGTAGTCGTCGGAGAACTCCGAGGTGAACAGCTTGGTCTCGGTCTCCCCGTCGACCTTCAGCCCGTGGTACCAGTACACGACGTTCTCGTCGGTGTCGACGAAGCGCATGTGCTCGCGCAGGTACTCGGTGCCGCGCTCGGCGACCTCCAGGTACTCGTCCTCACCGGTGAGCAGGAACGCCGAGGCCATGCCGTACACCAGCCGGGAGATGGTGTCGGTCTCCTGGACGTGGCTCGCGGTCTTGTCGCCGCTGAGCCGTATCTCGGTGCGGTAGCCGGTGAAGTCGACGGGGCCCTCGCCGAACTGGGCCCGCCGGTAGAACGCGGCGATCTCCCGGATCTGCCGGATCCACCAGCCGCTCTCCTCGAAACGGTGGTCGTCGGCGTCCCGCCCCGTGAAGATCAGCCGCTTGGCCTCGAACCGCAGGCCGTCGCCGTGGGGGTAGAAGACGCCGTACGCGAGCAGGAAACGGCCCTCGGTCAGCAGGTCGTCGATGTGTCCCGAGGCGTCCTGGTAGGGCTCGCCCAGGTTGCGCAGCAGCTCCGCGCTCGGACCGCCGTCCAGGGCGATGGTGACGACGCCGCCGTCGGCGGTGGCGACGGTGACCTCGCGGGCGGCCGCGTCGAAGCCGGTGACCCGGCCGGCGACGGTGTCGGAGAAGGTGAAGGCGGGGGTGCCGGTGTTTCCGGTCATGACTCACGCACCTCGCAGCACGAGCTCGTCGATGAGGGTCCTGGCGAACAGATGGCAGTGGTCGCCGGTGCGCGCGGTCACCAGATCACCGTCGACGACGACGTCCTGGTCGACGTAGGTGGCGCCCATGTTGCGCACGTCGCCGATGAGGTTGTTGTGGCAGACGACCTTCCGGCCGCGGACCACGTACGGGATCGACGAGGCCAGCCACATGCCGTGGCAGATGATCCCCTTGACGATCCCGGAGCGGGCGAACGCCCGCCGCAGCAGATCGGTCGCGGGCGCCAGCCGCTCGATGTCCTCGGTGTAGCGCAGCCGGTCGGCGACCATGCCGGACGGCACGATCAGCGCGTCGTAGGCGCGCAGCCGGCGGTCGTCGAGGTCCTCCAGGCTGCCCGTGACGGTCAGCGGCGCCCGGTACTCGTGACCGGTGAAGGTGATCGCCTTGTTGCCCCACAGCCGGGTCAGGAAGTCGACCTGGGCGCCCTCCTCGGCGAACCGGCGCTGGTAGTAGGCGATCTCGGGCTCGTAGAAGTCGCTCTCGGCGAGCACCGCGATGCGGCGGCCGGTGAGCGCCCCGTCCCGGGACGGCGTTGCGGACATGGCTCAGGCCCCCTCGGTGGTGCGCAGGTCGATGAGGAACGGCTGGTCGTCGGCGAGCATCCGCTTGACCGCGTACGGCACCTGCTCCGGGTCGTCGACCCGAACCCCGTCCACGCCGAAACCGCGCGCGATGTCCGTGAACCCCAGGTCGGGCCGGGACAGGTCGAAGGGCGACGGGTGGGAGTGCAGCGGGATGCCGCGCTCGCGCCAGTACTGCTCGATGTTCAGGTCCAGCAGCTTGTAGCTGCGGTTGTTGCAGATCACGAACTTGGCGCCGACGTCGTGCCGGACGGCCGTGTACAGCGCCTGGATGGTGTACATCGACCCGCCGTCGCCGGTGAAGCCGACCACCGTCCTGTCCGGATGGGCCAGCTTGATGCCGATGGCGCCCGGGATGCCCACGCCGAGCGAGCCGCCTCGGGTGGAGAACCAGTGGCCGGGGAGCCGGCCGGGCAGATGGGCGTTGAGCGGCCCGGCCGCCGTCAGCGCCTCGTCGAACACCATCAGGTCCTCGGGGGCCCGGTCGGCGAGCTCCCGCAGGAACGCGGAGAGCAGCGTGCCGTCGTCGGCCGGCCGTTCCGGCTGCTCGCTCCGGCGCCGCTCGAGGTGGCGGGCGGCGCGCATCCGGTCCACGTCGCCGAGGGTGTCCTCCAGCCGCTCCGACAGCGCGGCCAGGGTGGCCTTCGGATCGGCGACCAGGCCCAGGGTGACGGGGTGGTTCTTGGCGATCTCGTAGCCGTCGAGGTCGATGTGCACGATCCGGGCGTCCTCCCGGAACGGCGAGCCCAGATCCGGGAACACCTCCGGGAACACATACGTGCCCACGATCAGCACCGCGTCGGCGTCCCGCACCCGCTCGGTGCTGACCTCGCCGAACATGTGGCCCAGCTGCCCGCGGTAGAGGGGGTGCCGGGCGTCCAGGTTGACCTCGGAGAAGTCCACGCCCCACACGTCGGCGCCCAACTGCTCGGCCACCCGCGCCAGTTCCTGCTGGCCGCCGGACGCCGAGACCCCGTCGCCCACCAGGACGAGCGGGTGCTCGGCGCCCGACAGCAGCCGCGCGGCCTGCTCCACGAGCGAGGGCACCGGCAGGGACTCGGTGCTCAGGAACGTGCTCGGCACCACCGGTTCGCTGTTGACCGCGTCCAGCACGTCCATCGGAAGGGCGACGAAGACGGGCCCGCGCGGCGGCGTCATTGCCGTCTTCATGGCGCGGCGCAGCACCCGCAGCACCGAGTCCGGATCGGTCACCCGGGTCGCGTACTTGGTCACGGGCCGGGCCATGGCGACCAGGTCGGCCGCCATCTGCGCGTCCATCGCCTCGTACCGCACGCCCGCCTCGCCGGCGACGACGACGAGCGGTGAGTGACCGCGCTTCGCCTGGTAGAGCATGCCGACGGCGTTGCCGAGGCCGACGCCGCTGTGCAGCTGGAGCAGGGCGGGACGGCCGGTCGCGCGGGCGTAGCCGTCCGCGATGCCGGCGGCGACCGTCTCCTGCAGCGTCAGGACGTACTGGAGTTCGTCGTAGTTCTCCAACGCGTCCAGAAATCCCTGCTCGACCGTTCCCGGATTTCCGAACATGTAAGGAATTCCATCGGCGATGAACTGCTCGATGATCGCCGCATTGCCCTGCCTGGCCATGTCTTCCTTCTCTCGCTGAGACTCCGGTGTCTGCTCCCGGCCGTTACCAGCCGTAGCGGCGGAGACCTTCCTCGAGAACCTCGACCATCTTTTCGCCGGTCAGATAGGAATCCGGTGTGGAACGGCCCGTGATGAACGGGTAGTCCACGATCACCGAGGTCTCCTTGCCGAAATTGCCGTGATAGCGGCCGTCGGGGCCGGTGGCGTCACGCAGGATGTACTCCAGCGGGTACGGCGGCGGGCCGATCACGAAATCGGTGCCCAGGAAGCCGGTGCCGTCCTTGTAGTCGTACTCCTTGCAGTGCCCGGTGACGTGCTTGCCCCAGAGGATCGACGTGCGGTCCTCCCAGTCCCGGGCGAACGCGAGCGGGGCGACGCCGTAGCACTCGGCCCCGATCGGCTTCCCGGCGCGCAGGAAGGCCAGGATCAGCTCGTGCACCCGCTCGTTGTTGGCGAGGTCCACGATCGGGCCCGAACCGCCCACCACCAGCAGGGCGTCGTACTCCTCCAGCTCCTCCGCCACCGTGTCGACCGCGCGGTGGTACGCCTCCAGCTTGCGCAGGTAGTCGTCGTCGGCGGTGTACGGGCGCTCCGGGAGCCAGCCCGAGAGGTCGATCGGGTCGTCCAGCCGGTCCGAGGCGTCGATCTCCCGGGTGAGCCGGGCGACCTCCTGGGAGGTGACCGAGCGGCCCAGCGGCGGGTCGACGTACTCGGGGTCCATCGACGGCGGCAGCGCGTGCGCGCGCTTGCCGGTCGGGGTGGCGAACACGACCTCGTAGCCGCGCTGGTCGAAGTGGTGCAGCGGCCCGACGAGCTCCTCGCCCCAGTAGCCGTGCTCCGACAGAATCACGAGGATCTTCCGGGCGTTCCTTCTGGCCACGCCTGCTCCTTGGGTAATCGGTACGGGGTCGGTGGCCGGGCGCCGCCGCGGAAGGGGCCGGCGCCGCAGCCACCCGAACAGGGGGATCAGCGGGCCTCGGGGCCGATGATCCAGTTCTCCTTCGCGGCGAGGGAGAACACGTACTTCGGGTCCGTGATCTCGTCCCGGGCCGCCTTGACCCGCTCGGTGAAGTACGGGGAGCGCAGCGCCTCCTGGAGCGCGTCGACGTCGTCGAACCAGAGCTGCTCGACGGAGTCGAAGGCGGCCTCGCCGAAGACGTAGGCGCCGTCGCGGGTGTGCGCGTGCAGATACCGGCGCAGGCCGGGGGTCCCCCGCACCTCGGCGGCGTAGCCGTCCAGGCTGCGCTTGCGGTAGTCGTCCAGGCCGAGTCCGGGGCGGCGCTTCATCAGCACGGTGAGCTTCACCCAGTCCCGGTCGCGGGACGGGGGCGGGCCGGGCACGATCTCGTGCGCGGTGGCGTCGACCACGAGGGTCAGCCAGAACGCGGCCCAGTTGGGCTCGTCGGGCCGGGCGCCGTTGAGGAACTCGTCGCTCTGCAGCGAGGCGAGCTGGTCCTCGTCGTTGGCCAGCCAGATCTCGGCGATGCCCTGGTGCGGGAGCGCCGGCGAGCCGAGATTTCCCTCGACGTCGACGACGGTGTTGACCATGTACTTCCGGATCTGCGGGATCTTCGCCGCGTACTGCACGGCGTGCACATTCACCCAGTAGTCCTGGAATTCCTGTGCGGTCATACCCGGCTTGGGTGCCGCCAGAATGAACTGGTGGATCATCGAATTGTCTCCTGTTCCACGCCGGTAGGACGGGAAAATCGTGTCAATGGCGCGCCGCCCGGGGCAAAGAAGTCCGGGCGACTTCCTGACCTGTCGGGGCGCTCAGGCCGCACTCGGGCGTTCATGGACGAGACGGCGTATCGCGGCCAGCGGAATGGACAGCCAGTCCGGACGGTTGCGGGCCTCGTACACGGCCTCGTAGACCGCCTTGTCGGCCTCGAAGGCGCGCAGCAGCACCGGACTGCGCCGGGGGTCCGCACCGCCCGCCTCCCCGTAACCGGCGCTGAACGCACGGCGGTTGTGCACGGCCCAGGCGGCGGCGCGGCGCGCGGACCGGCCGCCGTGCCGGGTGGTGGGCCGGCCGCGCTCGGTGAAGAGCGCGTGGTGGGCGGCGTAGTCGAAGGAGCGCAGCATGGCCGCCACGTCCCGGACCGCGGGGCGGGGCCGTCTGCGTTCGTGCAGCGGATGGCCCGGTTCGCCCTCGAAGTCGATGAGCACCCAGCCGTGCGGCGCCCGCAGCACCTGACCGAGGTGCAGATCACCGTGCACCCGCTGGACGGGCAGCCGGTGGCCCCGCTCCACCAGGTCCGGCAGGTCCTGGTGCAGGGTCCGCAACTGGCGGGCGAACGGCAGCAGTTCGGGCACCTCGTCCAGCGCCTGCTCCAGCCGTCCGGTCAGCTCCCCGGCCAGTGCGCGTGCCTCGCCGGGGTCCAGCTCCCGGCTGCCCAGCTGACGTGCCAGCGCCGTGTGCACCCGCGCCGTGGCCCGGCCCAGCGCGCGGGACTCCTCGGCGAAGCCGCCGACCGGGGCCACGGAGGCGCAGTCGCCGGTGACGCACTCGGCGGCCTGGGCCGTGGCCAGGGTCCAGCCGTCGCCCCGGGACGGCACGAACTCCTGGAGCAGGGCGAGGGTGGTGCGCCCGGCCGGGAACGTGTCGGAGGTCTGCATCCAGGCCAGTGGCCGGGCGCTCGGTACGTCACCGGCCCGCTGCAGGGCGGTGAGCAGCTCCAGCTCCGGGTGCGGGCCCGGCACGAGCCGGCGCAGCACCTTGAGCATCAGCCGGTCGCCGAAGGCCACCGAGGTGTTGGACTGCTCGGCGGTGAGCACCCGGGCCGGCAGGTCCAGCGGGAGCCCCGCGCCGGGCAGCCGGTGGCACTCCACCCGGCCGTCGGCGTCCTCGGCGGCCAGGTGCGCCAGCAGCCGGGACATCAGCCGGGGGTCGGCCGTGGCCTCGTACAGCAGCCGCGGCGTCCCGTCGGGGCCGGCGGCCCGGCCGATGACGGCGTCCTCGTCCGGAGCCCCCGCGGCCTCGCCGGCGACGCCGACGAGGAGCTGGTACCACTCCTCGTGCCCGGGCCGGCCGGCCCGCACCACCAGCTGCACCAGCGCGGGATCGCCCGGGTGCAGCAGATCGGTGAGGACCGGCTCGACCCGCGGCGGCCGCTGCCCCTTGCCGGCGAACCAGCGTCGTCGGGCCAGCCACTCGGGCAGCAGTTCCCGCAGCGGGCCGAGGAGTTCGGACGGATCGGTGGTGTGCGTGGGTGCGCTCATGCGACCGGTACCGCCTTCAGCCGGCGGTCCCGGACGGCCGCACGGGCCTCGGCGGCCTCCGCGGAGCGCGCCAGCGCGTGCGCCGCGTGGGCGACGGTCACCATCGTCATGTGGTGGTGCCAGCCGCGGAACGACCGTCCCTCGAAGTCCCGGGCGCCCAGCTCGTCGGTGACCTCCTCCTGGTCGCGCGCCACCCGGCGGGTGAGCATCGCGGTGCGGTACACCGTCCCGAGCTGGGCCCCGGAGAGATTGGACAGCCAGTACTCGCCGGGCACCCGCCGGCTGCGGTCGGTCCACGCGCCGAGCAGCACGAGTTCCCGCCGGTCGGCGCGGGGCGACGGCCCCGAGCGCCGGTGGAGCCGCACCCGGGTGGCGCCCACGGAGGTGGCCCGCACGGTGTCCGTCGTGTGGTCGTACCACTCCACGGGCAGGCAGTTCCGGCCGAGCGCCGCCGTCAGCGCGTCCGCCGGGCCCGCGTGGTCAGCACCGGACGGCGGCCGGAGGGGGGCCGGCAGCGCGAACCTGGTCGCGGGATCGACACGCAGCACGAACGGCACCTGGAGGTCCGCCAGTTCGGCGCTCACGGTGTAGGCGTCGCCGTCCCGCACGTCCATCACCACCGGCCGGTCCGGCAGGCCCCAGCCCGACGCCATCCGCTCGACCGAGCCGATGGCGCACCGCTCGGGCGGGCAGGAGGCGACGTGCTCCGGGATCGAGGCCCGTTCGCGCCGTTCGTCGTCCGTCCAGCACTCCGGCAGCGCCAGCCGCCAGTCCACCGGACAGCTGCCCTGCTCGGACACCAGCCATACGCCCATGGCCTGCTGGCAGTTGACGACCCGCCCGATGTGCTGCACCCACTGCCGTTCCACTCCCACGGAGTGCTTGCCCACCTTGGTGATGACCAGGGGGTGCACCACCCAGGCGCGCGGGCTGAGCCGCTGTGTCACCAGCCGTGCCATCGCCCGGCGCACCGGGCCGTTGCGCCAGGTGGACTTGGTGATGAACTGGTAGAGGCTCTGCTCGACGCTGTTGCCGGCTCCGTTCGCCAGGGCGCGCATCGTCTTTTTCCCCGCGACCGTGAGCAGACCCCGCACATAGAGTTCTCCCCGGCGTCGCTGGTCGCTGCGCGGAATCGATTCGAGTGCCCCGGGGAGAACCTCGGAGAGGATTCCCTCGGGAATGTCATCGGGCATGGAATGCCGATGCTCCACGGACATGGTGGGACCTCTCTTCGACGTCGAAGTCTTTCTCGCAAAAGCGGGGACCCGCGGGCGCGGCACATTGCGCGGGCGCTTTCCCGACGCGGGCGCTTTCCGCATGCGTGGAAAGGCCCCTGGCGCCCGCCGGCTCGGGGGATGTGCCGACGGGCGCCGCCGACGGGGGCGGCGGCGGTGGTGCCGCCGGCCCGCGTCGCCCCACGGGGGGGGCTCGGGTGGCTCAGGCGTGGCCCGACCAGGCGAGGATCCGGTCCGGTGTCAGCCGCCGGAACAGCGGTGCCCAGTCGGCCGGGGCCTCGCCCGGCTCGTTGTAGATCTCGAAGGTCCTGCCCGAGGCCTCGGGCCTGCCGATCGCCTGCACACACGCCTCGGCGACCGCCGAACGGGACACCCAGCCGTCCCCCCGGTCGTCCTGCTCGAAGCGGACCCGGGCGCCGGCGAAGGCGTCGTCGGTCAGCCAGCTGGGCCGGATCACCGTGTACGGCAGACCGCAGGCGCGTACGGCGTCCTCGCCGCGCAGCCGCCAGTCCAGCAGCCGTCCGTAGGCGTTCATCGGGTGCTCGCGGCGGGTCACGAAGATCTGACTGATCAGCACCAGGTGCGGGCGCTCCCCGTGCTCGGTGGCGGCGAAGAGCACATTGCGCACCCCGTCGTACATGGTGGCCTCGGGGCTGTCCGGGCCGGAGTTGGCGGTTCCGGGTTCGACGGCGAACACGACCGCCGAGCAGTCCCGCAGCGCGGGCACCAGGGTGTCCGCGTAACGTACGTCCGCGTGGTGGAGCTCCACCCCGAGCGGCAGCCGGCCGTGCTGCGGGTGCCGGCTGACCACGCGTACGCGATGTCCCTGGTCGGTGAGCCGACGGGTGACGAGCGTGCCCAGCCGGCCTGCTCCGCCCACGACGGCGACGGTGTTGTGCATGGGGCCCTCCCTGGTCAGCCTGGGCCGGGGCGAGACGGACTCACACCCAGCGCAGGACGTCCTCGGCGCTCCTCAGTTCGGTCCGCGCGGGCACTCCCGCCAGGGCCGGTACGCGCAGGCGGGGGTAGACCGTCACCCCGCACAGCCGTGAACCCGGCCAGAGCACGGCGCCGTCGCCGACGGCCGTGTGGCGTTCCAGCCGGACCGGCCGGATGCGTTCGGAGCGGACCTCGGCCATCGGGCCGATGTAGCTGTCGGCGATGTCGGCGTACTCGCCGACCACCGCGTACTCGCCCACGGCGGAGCGGACCAGGGTGCTGCCCTCGCGGACCTCGGCCCCGTCGCCGACGTCCGCGTGCTCCAGGCGCACCCCCGGTCCTATCTCCACGTCCCGGCCGATCCGGACGCCCGCCCCGATCACCACCGAGCCCTCGTCGAGCTTCTGGGCCAGGGTGGTGCCGGTGACGTCGTCCTTGGTCTGCAGGCTGGACTCGTGGATCCAGCGCCGCCGGGTGGTGTCGTCGGGTTGGTCCATCAGACGGTTCATCTGCTCGTACGCGCCGTCGAGCACGAGCCGTACGGTGTCCAGGTAGTCGGGCACGTTGCCCAGATCACCCAGGCGGCCGATGGTGTGGGTGGCCACCGGATGACCGTGGCGCACCAGCCAGGGCAGCAGATCGCCGCCCCAGTCGAGCCGTTGGTGGGACTGCCGGAACAGCTCCGGCTCCCGGGCGAGCAGCCGCAGCCGGCCGCAGTCCACCAGGTACATCCCGGCGTTGGTGGGCAGCGCGGCGTCCGGTTCCGCGAGCGTCCGCGGGAACAGTTCGCCCAGCTCCGTCGGCCCCGGCTTCTCGACGAAGCCCTGGACCAGGCCCCGCTCGTCGGTGCGCATCACCCCGTACTTGTGGGCGATCTCGGCCGGGGTGCGGGCCACCGCGGCCACCGTGACCAGCGCGTCCCGCGCGTCGTGGGTGGCGTGCAGCGCGTCCAGCCCGAAGTCGAAGAGCGAGTCGACCGGCAGGACGAGCGCCCGTCCCTGCAGGTCCCACTGTTCGAGGTTGTGCAGGGTGGCGCCGGCGGATCCGACGTTGTAGCGGTCGAAGCGCGAGCGCGAGTACGTGATCCGGACGCCGTGGCGTTCCCCGTGGCCGAGCAGCAGCTTGATCTGGTTGCGGTTCTCCAGGCCGTGCGTGACCACGTAGAAGCGGCGGATCCCCTGCTCCCGGCAGGACTCCAGCACCCACTCGATGAGGCGTCTGCCGACGAACGGGATGAGCGCCTTGCTCCGGATGTAGTCCGCGGACTCGAGGGTGATCGGTTTGGCCCGTTCACCTCGGCCGCCGGCGAGAATGATGCCGACGGTCTCTGCCTTCGTGCTCATCACGCGCCCCCGTGTGTCGAGTGAACCGCTCGGCTGCCCTGGCGTAGTCGGCGTCCTCAGGGACGAGTTACGGCCACTCGTCGTCCGGCGGGCCGTCCACCGCGGCCGGCTGCGCCTGTCCGGCACCGGCGGCGTGGGCCGGCGCGGCGGGCGTGCTGTGCGCACCGGATATCTGGACCGCGATTCCCGTCACCAGGGTCGCCGCAAGAATTCCTGCGAATTCCTTCACGGCAGGCCTCGCTAATTTCATGGTTTTCCCCTCGTTGGCGAAAAGCTGTCGCGCTTTCGTTGTGAAAACTATGCCGCAGGAATCCGCCCCTCCCGGCGTTTGGGTAGCATCGCGATCACGCAGTGCAGAAACCGGAAGGGGGGGTGTATGTGTAGAAACCCGGACATACGGCCGCAACCCAACGTCGTGTCGCTGTGCGAGGACGGTCTCCGGCGCTACCGGGAGGCCCTCACCCAGGGGGCGATCGGGGGTGACATCCCGGACTGTCTGGTCGAATTAGGGTTGTTGCGCCCGTCGGCCGATGACCCGACGCTGCTGAGTGCCGTGCCTCCCGACATCGCCGGGAACGAGCTGCGGCGGCCCATGGAGCGGGCCGTGCTGGTGCAGCAGCACACCATCGCCGCCATCCAGGAGGTCCTCGCCGCGGCCGAGGACGTCTACCGCGAGGAGCACCGCGTCTCGGGTACGGCCGTACGGCTGCTGCGGGGCACCGAGGTCATCCGCGCCGCCCTGCAACAGGCCCGCGACGACTGCCGGGACGAACTGGTCACCGCCAAGCCGGGCGGCGCCCGGCCCTCGGACAGCCTCGCCCGCGCCCTCTCCAACGACCTGGAACTGCTGGCCCGGGGGGTCCGGCAGCGCACCCTCTACCAGCACACCGTGCGCACCCACGGGCCGACGCTCGCCTACATCGAGAAGGTCACCGTGGGCGGGGCGCAGATCCGCACCCTCAACGAGGTCTTCGACCGGCTGATCATCTACGACCGCCGCATCGCCTTCATCCCGGACCCGCTGCTCGACCTGGACACCACCGCCCTGGCGATCGAGCACCCCGCGATCGTCGCCTACCTGGCCACCGTGTTCGACCACGCCTGGCAGCGTGCCGAGCCGGTCAGCATCTCCCAGGAACTGAGCCGGCCGCCGCTGATGACCGACGAGACGCGCAGGGCCGTGCTGCGGCTGATGGTGGAGGGCCACACGGACGCCGCGATCTCCAAGCGCCTCGGCATCAGCACCCGGACGGTCTCCACGCACATCAGAAAGGCCGCCGAGTCCCTCAACAGCCGCAGCCGAGCCCAACTGGCCTACCTACTGGCCAAATCCTCCCTCATAGAAGACGCCCACCCCTAACTGCGGACACTCGCGCCGCCGCAGCTGCGGGCAATGGCGCCACCGTAGCTGCGGGCAATCGTGCCGCTGGGGCGGCACGGGTGGGCGCAGCGGCACCCCGCAATCGCCGGGCTGCGCGACTCCCCCGCCCAACGCCTACGCCGTACACCCCACAACCGCCGCAGCAGCACTACGCACAGGCCGTCATCCGATGCACAGCGTCCAGCACCCCACTCGCCGCCTCCCCCTCCCACGGCCCCGCGACCACCTCCCGCCCCGGAAGCAACCGCGCCAACGTCTCCGTCACCCCGTCCGCCCCGTACCGCGCCCCCGTCACCACGAACCGCCGGTACCGCCGCCCCAACTCATCTGCGGCATGCCGCAGATGAGCGTCGTCCAGATACACGAGATGCGCATGCGCGAGCCACGGCGCCGCATCCCGCGCAGCCCGCGCCATCCCCGTACCGTCCTCCCCCACGGACACCAGACACACCGTCGCGTCGCACGCACCGGGTGACTCCCAGCCGACGACCGGCACCGGCGCCCCGGGCACGACGTCTCCCCGCGGCCGGCACGCCCGCAGGAGGGAATCGACCCGGATGTGGAACGGCCGGTCCGCGGACGCGGCCTCCCGCACCACCGCGCGCGTCTCCGCGTCGCCGCAGGGCACCGCCAGCGTCACGTCCACCAGCCGCCGCAGCACCGGATAGTCCTCGAGGAAGCCGGCGTAGGGGGTCACCACCGTGGCGCCGGCCTCCAGATAGCGGGTGAGCAGGCCGAGGCTGCCCGCCGTGCCCAGACCGCCGCGCGCGGCGCCGGTGCAGACGAACGGCCGGAACCCGGCGGTGACCAGCCCCGACACCACTTCCACCATGGCGGAGGCGGCCCGCGGCAGGGCGAAGAAGCGGTCCGGGTGGGCCAGTTCGAAGGGGTGCTGCGTCCCGGTCGGCGTCGCCGCGAGGCACACCACGCGACCGTCGTGCGCGGCGAGGGTGGTGAGCTCCTCGCGGTAGGCGTCGTACCCGGAGAGTGTCATCGCCCCCTCCTCAGCGGATCTCCAGCAGCAGGTGCTCGACGAGGTCGTCCCCGTACTCGCCCTCCAGCACGGTCATGGACCGCACCGTGCGCAGATGACGCCCGCACTCTTCGGCGATCCGGTGCAGTGCGTCCAGGTCGCCGCGGCTGCTGAAGTGCAGCAGGGCGACCCCGTCCGCCGTCAGCCGCTCCGGGGCCTGGCACAGATACCGCCGGTGCGCGCGGTACCCGGGGTCGACGTAGGCGTACTCGTGCAGCGAGCGGTAGAGGTAGTCCCCCGGCGCCTGCACGTAGTTGCTGCTCCAGAAGATCGTGTCGAACCGCTCGTCGCCGAGTGCCGAGAACAGGTCGCTGTGCACCGCGCGCACCCGCGCCCCGTGCCGGTCGGCGTTGATCGTGGTGTTCTCCACCGCGCGCGGGTTGATGTCCGCCGCCACCACGGGGGAGTGGCCCGCCAGCGCCGCGAGCACCGCCACCACCCCGCTCCCGCAGCCGATCTCCAGCAGCGAGCCGGTGAGCAGCGGCTCCCCGTCCCCGGCCACGCCGAGGAACCGCAGCGCCGCTTCGGTCGACGGCGAGTAGACGGGCGCGAACACCTCGTCCAGCAGCGCCCATTCACGCCCCGCGAGGGTGAACTCCTCCGGCCGGTCGCTGCGGTGCAGCGAGCGCCTGCTGCGCTCCAGCGAGCGCTCGAAACTGCGCAGCGGTTCCTGCCCCCCGGACGCCGGCACGTCCCGCTCCAGGATCGGCGACACATCACTGTGGTCGTGCGACACTTCGGTCCCCCTCCGACACCAGCCCGACGCGGCGGCCTTCAAAAGCGGCCGCCGCATCACGATGCTGTCGGGGAGGCGCCGTATACGTAAGGTGTTCGGACAACCACCTTGCGCTCCGGCGTGGTGCCTGGACCACCCGTTCGCGCGGTGACCTGCTGCGACCGTGCGACGGAGCAGGTCGGAAGACCCCGTTCCGGCCATTGTTGACGCTGGCGGAGTGCGCAATCTAGGTTCACCAGGGCCCGTTTGTAGACACTCGCGTCTTCTCCCGGGCGCGCTTGGGGGGTGAGAGAGGGTGGCGGACGCGGACCATCTGGTCGCCGACGGGTTGCTCAGGCTGCTCGAGTTACTGGCCATGGAGGCACCGCCGAAGAGATTCGACGGTCTCTCCGAGCGGGCGCGCGTCGCGGGCGCGTCCACCGAGGCGGTGGCCGTGCTGGACCGCGCCACCGGACTCGCGCTGGACATCCACGGCCTGTTCGCCCGCCGCCAGCAGCGCGAGGCGGGCCTGTCGGCGCTCGTGGACACCGCCCGCGAACTCACCCTGCCCTACGACGTGGACGCCCTGCTCCGGGTCATCGCCCGGCGCGCCCGGCTGCTGCTGGGCTTCGACATGGCCTGGGTCAGCCTCACCGACCGGGCCGACGGCCGGTCCCACGTGGTCACCGCCGACGGGCACGCCAGCGCCATCACCGTCGGCTTCGCGGTGCCGTCGATCGGCGGGGTGGGCAACGCGGCCGCGCTCCGCTCCGCGCCGTTCTGGACCCCCGACTACCTCGGCGACGACCGGTTTGAGCACGACTCGGCCATCGACGACGTGGTGCGCGAGGAGGGGCTGCACGCCCTCATGGCGGTGCCGCTGAAGGAGGGCCACTCCGTCTTCGGCGCGCTGTACGTCGCCGACCGGGGGGTGCGCCACTTCACCCCGGACGAGATCACCCTGATGTCGTCGCTGGGCGACCTGGCCGCCCTGGCCATCAAGAAGGCCCGGCTGCTGACCCAGGCGCACGACGAGATAAGCGAGCTGGAGCGGGAGTCCTCCCGGGCGCTGGGCTCCTCCTCCGCGGCCCGGCGGCTGAACCGGGTCCACTCCCGGCTGATCGACATGGTGCTGCACGGCTGCGAACTGGAGGAGCTCGTCGCCCACGCCGCCGCCGAACTGGCCGCCCCGCTCATGGTGCGCGACGCCGTCGGCTCCACGCTCACGGTGACGGAAGGCTTTCCCGAGGTCGACGAGTCCGAGCTGTTCCAGCGCACCCTGGACGCCCACGCCGAGCGGGTCCCGATCCGTTCCTCCTCCGGTCTGTGGCTGTGTCCCGCGACCGCCGGCAAGGAGATCCTGGGCACCCTCGTCCTGGCGCCCGGTTCCGCGCCGGCCGCCGACCGGGTACGGCTGCTGGAGGCGGTCGCCCAGTCCACGGCCGTACTGCTGCGCATGCAGGCCTCCGCGGCGGCCGCCGAGGGCGCCGGCCGCGACGAGCTGCTGCGCGAACTGCTCGGCGACTCCCCGCGCGCCCCGGAACAGCTCGCGTTACGGGCCCGCCGGCTGGGCGTCGCCCTGGACGAACCGCACGTCGTCCTGGTGGTCAGGCCCGAAGCCGGCCCCGAGGGCAGGGCCATGGCCTGGGCCTCCTCCTACGTGCACCGCCACGCCGGTCTCAAGACCACCGAGGACGGCTGTCTCGTCCTGGTGCTGCCCGGCACCGACCCGTCCGCCGCCGCACGGCAGGCGTCCGACACCCTGCACGCCGTCATCGGCCACCCGGTGACCGTCGGCGCGGCGGGCCCCGTCGCCCACCCGGGCGCCATCCACCGCACCTACGCCGAGGCGCGCCGCTGCCTGCACGCCCTGACCGCGCTCGGCGGCACGGGCGGCGCCGCCTCCCTGCGCGAACTGGGCTTCCTGGGGCTGCTGCTCGCGGACACCCCCGACACCTCCGCGTTCATCGCCAACACCATCGGCCCGGTCCTCGAGTACGACGAACGACAGGCCACCGAACTGACCCGCACCCTGGAGGAGTACTTCAGCTCCGGAGGCTCCCCGAGCCGCGCCGCGGAGTGCCTGCACGTCCACCCGAACACCGTCTCCCGCCGCCTGGAACGCATCACCGAACTGCTCGGCCCCGCCTGGCAGGAACCCCTTCAGGCCGTCGAGGTCCAGCTGGCCCTGCGCCTGCGCCGCACCCGTCACACCGTGCGCAACCACACCGGCCCGCCCGTCCTCCCGTACGACGACCAACGGCCCTGAATCCCGCGGTGCCACGGGAAAACCCCGATGCCATGGGAGACTCGACCCGTGATCGTCGAACGCGCGTACGCACACCAGGGGTCCGGTGAGGAGAGCGAGTGGCCCTGGTCGGTCCCCTGTGTACGCGAACTCCTCGCCGACGGGATCCGGTTCACCGCCCCGGTGACCTTCGTCGTCGGTGAGAACGGTTCGGGCAAGTCCACCCTGGTCGAGGCCCTGGCCGAGGGCTTCGGACTCGACTCCTGGGGCGGCTCCCACGAATGGCGCTACGCCAGTCACCGCGCCAAGTCCGTCCTCGGTGAACGCATCCGCTTCGACGCGGCCCCGCGCGGCCGCCGGATGCTCGCCTCCTGGTCCGCCCGCCAGGGCTTCTTCCTGCGCGCCGAGACGGCCCTCGACGCCCTCGGCCGGGAGGGCCTCGACCCCGACGCGCGCAGCCACGGCGAGGGCTTCCTCGCCGCGTTCCGCAACAAGTTCCTGCGCCCCGGGCTGTATGTCCTCGACGAGCCGGAAGCCGCCCTGTCCTTCTCCTCCTGCCTCGAACTCATCGGCCACCTGAACCAGTTGGCCGGCGCCGGGTCCCAGGTGATCTGCGCCACCCACTCGCCCCTGCTGACCGCCCTCCCCGGCGCCGACATCGTCGAGGTGGGCGACCACGGCATGCGACGCACCACCTGGCAGGACCTGGCCCTGGTCGACCACTGGCGCCGCTACCTCGCCGACCCGGGTGCGTATCTGCGGCACGTACTGGAATGACGGCCGCGCCGATCCGTTTCCCGGTTTCCGTTATCCGGCCCGGAGCGGTGGCTCTCCTGTGATGGCAGGGCCAGGACAGTACGGTCCAGGACCGAGAAGGAGCGTGGACGAGCGTGGCAGCGAGCAGCGGACCCGGCAGGGAGACGGTCGAGGCGGCACAGCGTGGCGACACGCGCGCCCAGGACGAACTCGTCGCGGCATACCTCCCGTTGGTCTACAACATCGTGGGCCGGGCCCTGAACGGGCACCCCGACGTCGACGACGTGGTGCAGGAGACGATGCTGCGCGCCCTCGCCGGGCTCGGCTCACTGAACGACCCCGCGGGCTTCCGGTCCTGGCTGGTCGCCATCACCATGAACCAGCTCCGCCACCACTGGCGCGATCACCGTACGGCCCCCGCCGGTGCGGCCCTGCACGACGCGTACGACGTCGCCGACCCCGGCGCCGACTTCGTCGACCTGACGATCGTGCGGCTCGGCCTCGAGGGCCAGCGGCGCGAGGCCGCCGAGGCCACCCGCTGGCTGGACCCCGACGACCAGGCGCTGCTGTCCCTGTGGTGGCTGGAGGCGGCCGGTGAGCTGACGCGGGCGGAGGTGGCGGCCGCGCTGGAGCTGTCGCCGCAGCACACGGCGGTGCGCGTCCAGCGGATGAAGGCGCAGCTGGAGACGGCCCGGCTGGTGGTGCGGGCACTGGGCGCCCGGCCGCGCTGTGTGCTCCTGGACGACGTGGTCGCCTCCTGGGACACCGTCCCGTCGGCCCTGTGGCGCAAGCGCATCGCCCGCCACGCCCGGGACTGCACGGTCTGCGCGGACCTCCAGTCGGGCCTGTTCCCGGCGGAGGGCCTGCTGGTCGGCCTGGGCCTGGTCCCCGTGGGCGCGAGCCTGCTCGCCGCGTCGGCCCTGTTCACCGCCTTCGGCACGGGAACCGCGGACGCGATGACTCTCACCGGGTCGGCGACGGGCTCCGGCGCCGTGCCGGACGGGCCGGGAGCGGTGCCCGGCACCGGCGACCCGGTGACGCCGTTCACAGGGCCGCTCGGGGGTGGCGGACCGGGAGCGCCCGCGGGCGGGAACGAGGCGTGGGGCGAGCCGGGTGGTGTGCCGGTGGGCTCCGAGGGGGCGTGGGGCGAGCCGGATGGTGTGCCGGTGGGCTCCGGCGGGGCGTGGGGCGAGCCGGGCGGTGCGCCGACGGGCTCCGACGGGGCGTGGGGCGAGCCGGGTGGCGGTGCCGGCCCCGGCGACGGGGTGTGGGTGGATCAGGGCGGTGTGCCGACCGGTTCCGGCGAGGTGTGGCCGGGGGAGGGCGGTGCGCCGGCAGCATCCGGCGACGTGTGGCCGACGCACAGCGGCGGTGCGCATCCGGGCTCCGGCGACCTGCCGGACGGCCGGGGAGCGGCGCACGGGGACGGTGCGGAGCCGGTGTCCGGGGGCTCCGCGGACCCCGCCGACGGACCGGGCACGGTGGTGGGCCACCGTACGGGGCTCCGTGCGCGGAGCCGGGAGCGGAAGCGGCGGGGCCGGACCGTCGCGGCCGTGGCGGCGGCGCTGCTGGTCACCGGCGGCACGATATCGGGGATAACCGTCCTGCTCCCGGACGGCGACGGGGACAGGACACGGGCGGCGTCCGAGCGCGGCGCGCGCTCCGTGGAGCCCACGTCCGCGGCGTCCGAACCGTCCTCCGCCGCGTCCTCCGCCTCCCCCTCCCCCTCGTCCTCACCGTCGCCCAGTGCGTCCCGCAAGCCGAAGCCCTCGGCCACGCCCGCACCGGAGAAGTCCGAGGCCAAGTCCGCCCCCGCCCGCACGTCGGCGCCCGCGAAGCCGCCGGCCCGGGAGACACCGGACGAGCCCGCCGCGCCCCCGGCCGGGGGTCCCGCCGCCCAGGTGCTGAGCCTCACCAACACCGAGCGCGCCAAAGCGGGCTGCGGCCCCGTGACGGCCGACGACCGGCTGGCCAGGGCAGCCCAGCTGCACAGCGAGGACATGTCCGCCAACGACTACTTCTCGCACACCGGCCGGAACGGCAGCAGCTTCGTGGACCGCGCCAAGGCGCAGGGCCACCCCAGCCCCGGCGCCGAGAACATAGCCCAGGGCCAGAGCTCCGCCGCGAGCGTCATGGACGCCTGGATGAACTCCCCGGGCCACCGCGCGAACATCCTCAACTGCTCGCTCAAGTCCCTCGGCGTCGGCGTGACCGACGACTGGACGTGGACCCAGGTGTTCGGCTACTGACCGTCGGCCTCCCAGACGAAGCCGTCCGGGTCGGTGAACGGGCCGACCGGGCTGCTGATCACGAGCCGGTGCGATCCGGTGCCGTCGGCGGGGACACCCGCCACCTTGGCGAGGGCGCGGCGCTTGTACAGCGACAGTTTGACCGTGTCCGGGCCGGTGGCGAACTCGACGTACTTGCCGCCGAAGCTCTTGCCCACGGTGAGGCCCCGCTCGACGTAGAACTGCTTGGTCGCCTTGACGTCCTCGACGCCCAGCAGCAGGACGATCTCGTCGATGTCCCGGGTGACCGGCCCGGTGTTCTTCTTCGACGAGGTGGCGAGCTGCCAGATCGTTCCGTCGGGCGCCCGGACCACGCCGCCGTAGCCCCACAGCGACTTCTCGGCGGGCTTCAGAGAGGTGGCACCGGCGTCGAGGGCGGCGCGGTGGAGCGCGTCGACGTCGCCCGGCTGGGACACCACGAGCGAGAGGGTGAAACCGCGGAAGCCGCTCGCGGGCTCCTCCGAGCCCCGCACGCGCACCCGCGACCGGTCCAGCCCGAAGGCGTCGGAGTAGAAGCGTGCGGCGGCCTCGGGGTCGGCCACCTCAAGGGTGACGGAATCGATGGAGTTCATGCCTCCGACGGTAGGGGCGGCCCGGTCGCGTCCGCTTCTCGGAAACTGACCGGTTCCGCCCCTGCCCGCCCGTCAGTGGCTGCCGGTGAGTTCACCGCTGAGCGTGCGGTGGATCCGGGCGCTGTGCTCGTTCAGCCCGATGATCTCGACGCTCTTGCCGCGCTGGGCGTACTTGGTCTCGATGGCGTCCAGCGCGGCCACGGACGAGGCGTCCCAGATGTGGGCGGCGGACAGGTCGATGACGACCTTGTCGGGGTCGGTGCCGTAGGCGAACCGGCCCACCAGGTCGTTGGACGACGCGAAGAACAGCTCACCCGTGACCCGGTAGACGACGGTGCCGCCCTCGGGGTCGGTGACGGCGGTGACCTCGGCCAGATGGGCGACGCGCCGGGCGAAGACCACCATCGCGGTGACCGAGCCGACCACGACACCGATCGCGAGGTTGTGGGTGGCGACCACACATACGACCGTGACCGCCATGACGGTGATCTCCCCGGCCGGCATCCGCCTGAGCGTCCTCGGGGCGACGGAGTGCCAGTCGAACGTGGCGAACGACACCATGACCATGACCGCGACCAGCGCCGCCATCGGGATGTCGGAGACGACCGGCCCGAAGACGACGCACAGCACCATCAGGAACGCGCCCGCCAGGAACGTCGACAGCCGGGTCCGGGCACCCGACACCCGCACGTTGATCATCGTCTGGCCGATCATCGCGCAGCCGCCCATGCCGCCGAAGAACCCGGTGACGATGTTGGCGACGCCCTGGCCGACGGACTCGCGGGTCTTGGAGGAGCGCGTGTCGGTGATGTCGTCGACCAGCTTGGCCGTCATCAGCGACTCCATCAGCCCGACCAGGGCCATGGCGAACGCGTAGGGCGCGACGGTGGTGAGCGTGTCGAGCGTGAACGGCACGTCCGGCAGCCCCGGCACCGGCAGGGAGGACGGCAGCTCGCCCTTGTCGCCCACGGTGGGCACGGCGATCCCTGCCCCGACGGTGAGGACGGTGAGGACCACGATGGACACCAGCGGCGCCGGGACCACGGTGGTGACCTTCGGGAAGAGGACCATCAGCGCCAGTCCGGCGGCCAGCAGCGGATAGACCGGCCAGGGCACGTCCGTCAGCTCCGGCACCTGGGCCATGAAGATGAGGATGGCCAGGGAGTTCACGAAGCCGACCATCACGCTGCGCGGCACGAACCGCATCAGCTTCGCCACGCCGAGCGCGCCGAGGACGATCTGGAAGACACCGGCGAGGATCACGGCGGCGACCAGGTAACCGAAGCCGTGCTCACGGTTGAGCGGGGCGATGACCAGGGCGACGGCACCGGTGGCCGCGGAGATCATGGCGGGCCGGCCGCCGACGATCGCGATGGTGACCGCCATGGTGAACGAGGCGAACAGACCGACCGCGGGGTCGACCCCGGCGATGACCGAGAACGAGATCGCCTCGGGGATCAGCGCCAGCGCGACCACGAGGCCGCCCAGCACCTCGGTGCGCAGCACCTTGGGATCGGAGAGCCAGGACGGGCGCCGGGAGCCGCGCAGCCAGGCGGACGGGGACAGTGCGGAGGTGGACAAGACGAAAGGAACCTGTCGTGCTCGGGCACACCCGGCATCGGCGCGGGCGCGCAGGAGGACATGGGGAGGGTTGCGGGGGGCCACGGACGAGACGGGCGGCCCGTGGTCAGTGAGCGGCGGGGAGACGGCGCCGGGGGCCGTCGGACGCCGTCCCGGGGCGAAGGGTCACGGCGGACAGACGGCGGCGCCCGGCCTCACAGACATGCGCACACTCTCTCCCGCGGACAACGGTCTTCGCCGGGGGCTTCGTCGGCCCCGACACGGCGGACCCGGTCACTCTACCTGCGCGGTGCGCGCGGAATCCCGGTCCTCCTGTGGCGGACCGGGTCCGGGTGCGAGGATGAGGCGCCATGACTGCAGGGTGGTGCTCCCGCACGGTACGGGCCGCGGTGTTCGCGGCCGTCTGTGTGCTGCTCGCCGCCCTGGGCCACGTCATGATGTCCGGCAGCGACGTCCCCCTGTGGACCCTGGGTGCCGGTGCGGCCGCGACGGGGGCCGTCGGATGGTGCCTGGCCGGCCGGGAGCGCGGGCTGCCGGTGGTCGTGGCCGTGGCGGTCGCCGCCCAGACGGCACTGCACTCGGTGTTCTCCCTCGTTCAGTCGGCTCCCGGAGCAGACGCCTTCACGGGCGGGCACACCACGGGCTCCACGCACATGGGCTCCACGCACATGGGGCACACCATCGGGCACTCCGCGCAGTCCGCCCACTCCATGCGCCACATGGACGTGGACCACATGGACGTGGCTCACATGGGCCCGTCCATGGCCGGCGGTGACGCGTCGTCGTCCGGAATGCTCGCCGCCCACCTGCTCGCCGCTCTCCTGACCGGCCTGTGGCTGGCGTACGGGGAGAAGGCCGCCTTCCGCATCCTGCGCACCGTGGCCGGATGGCTCGCGGCGCCCCTGCGGCTGCTGTTCACCCTCCCCGCCGCCCCGGACCGCCGCCGGGTCCGCCCGGGCCGCCCCCGCTCGGACCGTGCGCCGAGCCTGCGCCTCCTCGTCCACGCGATCACCTCCCGTGGCCCGCCCGTGGGGACCGCTGTCCTCTGACGACAGCCGACCTCCCGGGGCCGCCCACGCGCGCCCCGGGCCCGGCCGTGCGCCCGCACCGGCGCCGTGGCGCTTGCCACGCGCGCCGCGCCCGTGTGCGCAGGGCCGGCTCCTCACTTCACCGGACCGTCAGCGGCCACGCGTGCCCCGGTCCGGATCACGGATTCCGAGAAGGACACCAGGTGATCACATCCGACCTGCCCGGTTCGTCCGGCACGTCCAGGCGTGATGCGTCGGCCGACGAGCCGATAACCGCGTGGGCGCTGGCCGCCCGGAGCGGTGACGCGCATGCCGTCGAGCAGTTCGTCCGCGCCCTGCACCGCGACGTCCTGCGCTACGTCAGCCATCTGTGCGGCGATCCCCAGGCCGTGGACGACCTCGCCCAGGACACCTTCCTGCGCGCGCTCGCCGGCCTCCACCGGTTCGAGGGCCGCTCCTCGGCCCGTATCTGGCTGCTGTCCATCGCCCGCCGCGCCGTCATCGACAGCTACCGGTACAACGCCGCCCGGCCCCGGCCGGCCGACGTGCCGGACTGGCAGGCCGCCGTGGAGCGGTCCCAGCCGCGCGGCCTGCCCGGCTTCGACGACGGCGTCGTCCTGCTGGACCTGCTGGCGACGCTGCCGGACGAGCGCCGTGAGGCGTTCGTCCTCACCCAGCTGCTCGGCCTGCCCTACGCGGAAGCGGCGGCGCTCAGCGACTGCCCGGTCGGAACGGTCCGCTCCCGCGTGGCCCGCGCCCGGGCGTCCCTGGCGCGACTGCTGGACGAGGCGGAGCGTCGGCCGGGTCAGTGGTAGGCGTGCACGACGGCGTGGCCCTTGCCGCGGCCGATCATCCACTTGTTGACCGGCGTGGTGATCACGAACGCCACGGCGAAGCCGCCGAGGAGCGCGTACCAGAACAGTCCCTCGGACAGATGGGCGTCCATGGCGCCCGGGGTGAGCGCGATGATCGCGTTGTCGACCAGTTCCATCACGGCGATGGAGACGGTGTCGGCGGCCAGCGCGACCTTGACCGCGGTCCTCAGGGACACCCCGGCGCGCACCACCGCGAACAGGGTGAAGGAGTAACCGAAGACGAAGGCCAGGGTGATGGCCAGCACCATCGTCGGCACATTGCCCCACATCAGTGAGGTGCCGATGACCATGCCGAGGATCTCGCCGATGGCACACCCGGTGAGGCAGTGCAGCGTCGCCTTCATCGCCGTCGCCCACGTGGCGCCGTGCACGTGACCGCCGTGGTCGTGCGCGCTGCCGGAGTGATGCGTGCTGTGGTCCATGAACCTCATCCCCGATCGACGTGCCGCAGGGACCGGGCGGTCCCACACCGAGGAACCATATACCCCCAGGGGGTATTCCGGAAGGTGTGGAGGAACCTGCCGCGGGGTGCGGGGTGGGCACCGCGCGGGTGCCCACCCCGTGACGCAGGAGGGGGAGGTCAGTCCTCGCCGAGCAGCTCGCGCATCTGCGCGATCTCCGCGCTCTGCGAGGTGACGATGTCACCGGCCATCTTCTTGGCCGGACCGTGGGCGCCGTCGGCCTGCTCGGTCCTCGCCATGTCGACCGCGCCCTCGTGATGCTTGATCATCAGCTGCATGAAGGCGGTGTCGAACGCCGTGCCGGAGGCGTTCTCGAGCTCGGTCATCTCCTCGTCCGTCATCATGCCGCTCATGCCCTCCATGCCGTCCGAGCCGTGCATGGAGTGGTCGGCGGTCCCCTCGGCGGGCACCTGCTCACCCCACGACGTGAGCCATCCGGAGAGCGTCCTGATCTCCGGGCCCTGTGCCTTCTCGATGTCCGCGGCGAGCTTCTTCACCGCGGCCGACCGCGCCCGTCCGGGGGCGAGGCCGGCCATCTCGACGGCCTGACGGTGGTGGGGGATCATGCCCTTCGCGAAGGCCGTGTCGGCGGCGTTGTGCTGCCCCGGCGACGCCGAGGCGGTGGCGGAAGCGGTGGCGCTGTGGCCGCCGTGTCCGGCCGGGCTTCCGTCGTCCCCGCCGCACGCGGCCAGGACGAGCGCGGCCGCACCCGAGGCGGCGAGGACGGCGCTGCGGCGGACGAGTGAACGCTTGTGGATCATGGTGGTGCAACTCCTTGACGCGCGCCGGGACCCGGCGCGCGGTTGGATCGGATGCTTCTGAGCACGCGAACGCACGGCACCCGTCACCGGAAACACCGGTCCGGGGTGCCGCGCGGGGCTGCTCTATATCCGCAGGAGCTGCAGTTCGGACAGGTCGGGCGGGGCCCGGCCGTCGTGAGGTGCCGCGAAGAAGGCCGCGGCGGCCGTCGAGGCCGGGGGAGCGGCCGACGGGGCACCGTTCAGTGCGGGGGGTGTGTACGCCGAACCGACGCCGGCGGCGGCACACGTCCCGTCGGCGTGCACGGGATGACCCGACCCGCCGTCCTGGTGCGCGCACCCCCCGCTCGCGTGCGCGCTGCCGTCCGCGGCGGCCGTCACCATGGCGTGACCGGCACCGCCCCGGGCCACCGGCACCCCGCCGGGCGCGAGACCGTGCATCCCCAGCACCCCGGCCAGCACCGCCGTCACCAGCAGCCCGAGCAACCGCCCCGCAGGGCGCCTGCATGATCGGCTGCTCGTGGTCACCCGCCCATCGTAGGGGTGCCGGCTGACGAGGCACCTCCTGGCCGGGAACCTGGCGCCCGGCACACGGCCGCGGTGGACCCGCCGGGGTGAACCGTGCCGGACGCGGCTCCCAGCGGTGGCCGGGAAGTGCTCACGGTCACCCCTGCCGGGTTCACGATGTCGCCCCCGGCTCCATCGGGGCGATCTCGGCGATCAGACCCTCGACCAGGGCCCTGATCTCGTCGCGGATGGGGCGGACGGCCTCGACGCCCCGGCCGGCCGGGTCCTCCAGCTTCCAGTCCAGGTAACGCTTGCCGGGGAAGACGGGGCAGGCGTCACCGCAGCCCATGGTGATGCAGACGTCCGACTCGCGGACCGCGTCGACGGTGAGGATCTTCGGCGTCTCCTTTGAGATGTCGATGCCAACCTCGGCCATGGCCTCGACGGCCGCCGGGTTGACCCGATCGCCGGGGTCGGAGCCGGCGGAGCGGACCTCGACGCGGTCGCCGGCCAGGTGGGTCAGCCATGCGGCGGCCATCTGGGAGCGGCCGGCGTTGTGGACGCAGACGAACAGGACGGACGGTTTGTCGGCCATGGTGATCGTTCTCTCTCGTTGCGCGGAACCGGCCGCCATTGACTTCAGTCCTCGCTGATATCAGCTAGCGGTGATGTGAGAGTATCAGCGCATGCTGACTTCAGTCGATCCTGACGTGATCCGGGCGCTCGGTGATCCGCTCCGCCTGCGGATCGTGACTCTGCTGGCACGCGAGACGCTCTGTACGACGCACTTGGTCGAGGAGACCGGAGCCAAGCAGACCAACCTCTCCAACCACATGAAGGTGTTGCGCGAGGCCGGGATCGTGGGGACCGAGCCCTGCGGCCGCTACACCTACTACAAGCTCAAGCCCGAGGTCCTGGCCGGCCTGTCCGAGCAGTTCGCCGAACTCGCCGCCGCCGCCCGCACCGCCGCCGACAACAAGAGGGCCTGCCCGTGACCTCCACCGAGCCCACCACCTCCGCTCCGGCCGGGGTGGGGGACGACTCGATCGTCAAGAAGCTCTCCACCCTCGACCGCTACCTCGCGGTGTGGATCCTCATCGCCATGGCCGTCGGCCTCGGGCTCGGACGAGTGATCCCCGGACTGAACGACGCGCTGGCGAAGGTGGAGGTCGGCGGCATCTCCCTGCCGATCGCGCTCGGCCTGCTGATCATGATGTACCCGGTCCTCGCCAAGGTCCGCTACGACCGGCTGGACGCCGTCACCGGCGACCGCAGGCTGATGATCTCCTCCCTGGTCATCAACTGGATCCTCGGACCAGCGGTCATGTTCGCCCTGGCCTGGATCTTCCTGCCGGACCTGCCGGAGTACCGCACCGGCCTGATCATCGTGGGCCTGGCCCGCTGCATCGCCATGGTGATCATCTGGAACGACCTCGCCTGCGGCGACCGTGAGGCGGCTGCCGTACTGGTGGCGCTCAACTCGGTGTTCCAGGTCATCGCGTTCGGCCTGCTGGGCTGGTTCTACCTCGACCTGCTGCCCGGCTGGCTGGGCCTGGGCGATGGGGAGCACCTGGACATCTCGATGGGGGAGATCGCCCTCAACGTGGTCATCTTCCTCGGCGTCCCCCTGCTGGCCGGCTTCCTGACCCGCCGGATCGGCGAGAAGAGAATGGGCCGCGAGAGCTACGAGTCCCGCTTCCTGCCGAAGATCGGCCCCTGGGCGCTGTACGGTCTGCTCTTCACGATCGTCATCCTCTTCGCCCTGCAGGGGAAGACCATCACCTCCCAGCCCTTGGACGTCGCCCGGATCGCGCTGCCGCTGCTCGTCTACTTCGCGATCATGTTCTTCGGCACCTTCCTCCTCGGCAAGAGCCTGGGACTCGCCTACGACCGGACCACGACCCTGGCGTTCACCGCGGCGGGCAACAACTTCGAGCTGGCCATCGCGGTCGCCATCGCCACCTTCGGCGTCACCTCCGGCCAGGCCCTGTCCGGCGTGGTCGGCCCGCTCATCGAAGTACCGGTGCTGATCGGCCTCGTCTACGTCGCGCTCGCCTGGCGCGGGAAGTTCACCACCGAGGCGGTGGCGACGGCGCGGTGACGCGGCGCCTGGTCGTGGTGGTGGCCGGATCCCTCCTCCCCGCCCGGCCGCCTCAGGTCCGGCCCGCCCGGTGAGGCCTGCCCGGACTGCGGTGCCGTCCGCGTGACGCTCACCGGCTCCCGGCCGAGACGGACTCCGGCGCCCGGCGGACCCGGACGGTCATGGGCGCCGCCGGTGCCGCAGCCCGGCTCGGGCAGCGGTCAGGCGCGCAGGTCGAGCATGGCGGCCATGGCCGCCACCACCGCCGGGGCGACCTGGTGGTAGACCCAGGTGCCGCGCCGCTCGGAGGTCAGCAGTCCGGCCTCGCGCAGCTTCTTGAGGTGGTGGGAGACGGTCGGCTGGGAGACGCCGACGTCGGCGATGTCGCACACGCACGCCTCGCCGCCGGGGTGGGAGGCGATCTTGGAGAAAAGCCGCAGGCGCACCGGGTCGGAGAGTGCCTTGAACATGGCGGCCATCTTCTCCGCGTCCGCCGGGGACAGCTCCCCGGCGGTGATCGGCGGGCAGCACGGCACGACGTCGCCGTCCTGCAGGACGGGCAGTTCCACGACCTCTGATTTCGACATGTGTCTATGTTGACACCCGTCGATATGGGTGGCAAGCTCCGAGGTGCAGGGACATCGACAGACATCGAAGCAAGGGGTCGGGACAGCGCCTCCCGAGCGGCCGAACGCCGGCAGCACGCCCAGATGACCGCTTACACCCACGCGCGCTGACCCCTTCATCCCCAGAGGAGACCGAGCATCATGAGCACCCAGCAGCTCCCCGTCATCGTCGTCGGGGCAGGCCCCGCCGGACTGGCCGCAGCCACCCACCTCATCGAGCGCGGCATCGAGCCCCTCGTTCTCGAAGCGGGCGACAAGGCCGGCGCGGCCGTGCGTGAGTGGAGCCACGTGCGGCTGTTCTCCACCTGGGGTGAGGTCGTCGACCCGGCCGCCGAGAAGCTCCTGGCCCCCACCGGCTGGACCCGGCCCGACCCGGCGACGTACCCGTCCGGCGGCGACTGGGCCGAGCTGTACCTGCAGCCGCTCGCCGACACCCTCGGCGACAAGGTCCGCACCAGCGCCACCGTCACGGGTGTTTCCCGCGCGGGCCGCGACCGGATCGTCGACGCCGACCGGGAACAGCAGCCCTTCGTCGTGCACGTCGAGTACGCCGACGGCCGTGAGGAGCGCATCCTCGCCCGCGCGGTGATCGATGCGTCCGGTACCTGGGCCACGGCCGGCCCGGCCGGTGGCAGCGGACTGCCCGCGCTCGGGGAGAAGGCGGCGGCCGACCGGATCACCTACCGCGTGCCCGACCTGAAGAACCCGGCCGTCCGTGCCCGGTACGCGGGCAAGCGCACGGCCGTCATCGGTTCGGGCGCCTCCGCGTTCACCGCACTCGCGTACCTCGACGAGCTGGCCGAGTCCGAGGACGGGGCAGGCACGCACGCGGTGTGGATCCTGCGCCGCGGCATCTCCGGCTCCACCTTCGGCGGCGGCACCGCCGACCAGCTCCCCGCCCGCGGCGCCCTCGGCCTCGCGGCGAAGGCCGCCGTCGACAAGGGGCACGCCGACGCGGTCACCGGCTTCCGCACCGAGGCGTTCGAACACGACACCGACGGACGCCTGGTCCTGGTGGGTGAGGACGGCCGCCGCCTGGAGCCCGTGGACGAGGTGATCGTGCTGACCGGCTTCCGTCCCGATCTGTCCTTCCTCTCCGAGATCCGCCTGAACCTCGACGAGCGCCTCCAGGCACCTGTGGAACTCGCCCCGCTGATCGACCCCAACCAGCACTCCTGCGGCACCGTCTACCCCCACGGCCACCGCGAGCTCTCCCACCCCGAGCAGGGCGTCTACCTGGTCGGCATGAAGTCCTACGGCCGCGCCCCCACCTTCCTGGCCATGACCGGCTACGAGCAGGTCCGCTCCGTCGCCGCGGCCATCGCCGGCGACCTCGACTCCGCCGACCGCGTCGAACTCACCCTCCCCGAGACCGGCGTCTGCGGCGGCGCGGGCCTCTTCGACACCCCCGACGCCCAGCAGACCGACAGCGGCGGTTGCTGCGCCGCCCCGGAACCGCAGCTCGTGCAGCTCGGCGCACCGGCGACGGCAGGCACGTCCGCCGAGGAAGCACCGTCGGGCGGCTGCTGCGGCTCGTGACCGGCCGCCGGGGTCACCGCCGAGCTGACCATGCTGGTCGGCTCCGTGAAGGGCTTTCCGGGGCCCGAGATGATCGCGCGCTGCAACTCAAGGCAACCCACAGGGGGCCTCCCGACCTGAGTGAGAACCGCATGGATTTGCGGGCCGTCGTCAGGCGCTGGCCGGTTCTACTGAAGTTCGCTGAAGCGTTCCGTCGCTCGCGTGCGTCCGGCGACGATGATGGTGTCGTCCGCTTCCACGACGGTTTCGGCGGTGGCGTAGGTGAAGCCTTCGCCGGGGCGTTTGATGGCGACGACAGTGATGCCGTAACGGGTCCGGACGGCACTGCTGGACAGGGGTAGGCCGATGATGTCGGCCGGCGGGTTGGTCTTGACCATGGCGAAGTCGTCCTCGAACTCGATGTAGTCCAGCATGCGGCCCCGTACGAGGTGGGCGACCCGCTGCCCCATGTCGTGTTCGGGGTAGACGACGTGATGGACGCCGAGCTGGGTGAGGATGCGACCGTGGGCCTCGCTGGTGGCCTTGGCCCAGACGTTCTCGATACCGAAGGAGATCAGCAGCGAGGTGGTGAGGATGCTGGCTTCCAGGTCGGTGCCGATGGCGACGACGGCGCGGTCGAACTCGTGGACGCCGAGCTGGCGCAGCGCGTCTTCCTTTGTGGAGTCGGCCCGCACCACATGGGTGAGGGAGCCGGAGAGGGCCTGGACGACTTCGGTGTTCTCGTCGATGCCGAGGACTTCGGTCTCCTCGTCGGCGAGTTCCAGGGCCAGAGCGCGGCCGAAGCGGCCCAGGCCGATCACGACGACGGAGCCTTCCGTGCCGCTGCGCCGCTTCTTGGGGCTGAGTCTCCTAGCCAATGACGGGTCGCTCCTCGGGAAGATCGTACAGGCGGACGCGGCTGCGCAGGGCGAGCGCGGAGGCGACGGTGATGGGGCCGAGCCGGCCGATGAACATCAGCGCGACCAGCAACAGTTGCAAGCCGGGGTGCAGGCCGGCGGTGATGCCGGTGGACAGGCCGACGGTGGCGAACGCGGAGGTGGTCTCGAACAGTGACTGGTCCAGGCCGTGGTTGGTGAAGACCACGAAGGCCAGCGTGGACACGGCCACGGCGGCCACGGACAGCAGCACGACGGTCAGCGCCTGGCGCTGGAGGTCACCGTGCAGGCGGCGGTGGAAGATGTTGACCGCACCCTCGCCGCGGATCTCGGCGTATATGACGAAGAACAGCACGGCGAAGGTGGTGACCTTGATACCGCCGGCGGTGCCCGCGCTGGCACCGCCGATGAACATCAGCACGTCCGTGCCCAGCCAGCTCGCGGGGTTCATCTGGGAGGTGTCGAGGCTGTTGAAGCCGGCGGTGCGCGGCATGACGCCCTGGAAGAACCCGGCCAGCAGCTTCCCGGAGGTGTCCAGAGGGCCCAGGGTGGCCGGGTTGGACCATTCGAGCGCGGTGATGAAGGCACTGCCGCCGACCAGGAAGATCCCGGAGGCCCACAGCACGATCTTGGTGTGCAGGGACCAGGACCGTGGCCGGTGCCAGCGGCGGCGCAGTTCGAACAGCACCGGGAAGCCCAGTCCGCCGGCGATGACGGCCAGCGCGATGGGCAGGCAGATCCACGGATCGGTGACGAAGCCGATCAGGCTGTCGGAGTACAGGGCGAATCCGGCGTTGTTGAACGCCGAGACGGCGTGGAAGACGCCCAGCCACAACGCCCGCGGCCAGGGTTCGTCATAGGCGGTGGCGAACCGCAGGGTCAGCACCAGCGCGGTGACCGCCTCCAGCAGCAGGCTGACCTTGACCACGCCGGTCACGACCGAGCGGACGTCGCCCAGCCCCAGAGTCTTGGTCTCCGCGGCGGCCGTGAGGCGTGCCTTGAGGCCGATGCGGTGGGAGACCAGCAGGACCAGCAGGGAGGCGAAGGTCATGATGCCGAAGCCACCCACCTGGATGAGCGCCAGGATCACCGCCTGCCCGAATCCGCTCCAGTAGACGGGGGTGTCCACCACGATCAGACCGGTCACACACACCGAGGACGTGGCGGTGAACAACGCGTCGACCGCGCCCGCGCCGCCCGGCCCTGCCTTGGCGACCGGCAGCATCAGCAGACCGGTTCCGACCGCGACAGCCGTCGCGAAGCCGGCCACGACCACCTGCGCCGGATGCCTGAGCCGCGGCCACCGGCGCGTCACCACAACAAGCCCTCCGCTCCGCGGACGGGCACCACGATCGTTCGCACTGGAAGACGATAGACAACCTTGACGGCGATTCCGGCGCCAGGTCCTGCCTTGTGCCCTCTGCCGTGTCTACGCCTACGCCATGCGCTCCAACACGGCCCCCGTTCCACGCGTTGTCGCTGGTCCCTGTCTGAGCAGGCGACCAAGTGAAAGGGCCCGCGTTCGACCATGGCATGCGGCGCAGCGAGTACACGTTAGGGCCGGCCGCCACCCTTCCGGGCACCGCCGGTGTCCTCAGTGGCACGCTGTGGCTGCTGGGCATCGGGGCTTGGGCGCTGATTGCCGCCGGCCTGATCGAAATGATCTATCGGCCTTGACCTCGACGGCAGGCACACGTCAGGCGGCCCCAGCGTGATGTGCAACCCGTCGTCGGGGACCGGATCCAGGCCGAGCGGCGCGAGGTGCCGTTGGCAGCGAAGCGCGAGGTTGGCCGACGCTGGGTGGTCGGAGACGGTGAGCATCCAGTAGAACGCGCGGGTCTGTGCCGTCCAGCCGGGCCGGTCCCAGTGATCGACCATGGTCTCCACGGCGTCGAAGGCAGCTTGGGTCGTGCGCTGCGATCACCGCCGGGTCACTCAGGTCGGCCGGCGGCTGGGCTGGGAAGGCTGCGGGATCGGCGTGGAGCCGGTCGGGGCCCGAAAACCCCGCCCGAACCGACGAAACCCCGCCTCAGGGCCACACCAAGCAGTAAGGCTGATGCCCCGCCTCGTGCAGCCGGTGCGAGAAGTCCTGCCACTCGTGCAGCGATTGGGGGCGGGAGGGGGCTGACCTGGGGGTTCGCAGGGGAATGGGCATTGACCTGGGAAAACTCCTCTCGGTAGTTCTCACGGGTCAACGCCGTTTCCCAGGCTCATGTGCCCTGGATGTGCCCTCGCAGCGTGGAGCGTCTGGCCAGCCATCACCGCTTGCATTCATCGATGCTCAGTGCTGCGGAAGCCGCCACAGATGCGTCCCTGCGCGAGCTCGGTCCGCAGGAGTCTCGCGGACGAGGTGGTACAGGTTCTCGAAGTACTCCTGCCAGCGGTTCGGATCCGGCATGGCGTTCTGCGCCCTCTTCGCACGCTCGGCCTGCACCAGCGGTTGCAAGCTCTCCCAGACCGAGATCACCGACCCACCGAGGTATCCGGAGACGGGTTCGATGTCCACCACCCCGTGGGCGACCAGAGCCCCGAGATTGTCGTAGAACCAGGCCAGTTCACGGACTAGATGCCGATCCTCCTCGGGTAGCCCAGCCAGTCCGGCTGACAGGTCATAGGCAGACAGTTGTTCGTGCACGACCTGCCGTGCCTGTGCCAGCCGCACGCTTCGATGCTCGCGGAAGAGATCCACAAGTACCGGCAGAGTGTTGGCATGCTCGGTCAGTCGCAATTGCCGAAACGAGACGGCTCCGGTCACTGCCAGCGCTACCAGCGACACCACGAGGGCTGCGATCTCCAACATGCCTCCGTTAACAGCTGTTGTATTCCCGGTCCCTATCCGTGTCGCGTTGAGGCCGATCGAAGAACGCGATGCAGCCTCTGGCGAGGGAGCCGTTGTGGATGCGGTGTGGTACTGGCTACTGGCGCAATCAATCAGGCCGGGCCGCGACGCCGTCGAGCACGTGAGCCGGGGTGCACGGGTGAGTGCGGCTTGGGCTGTGTGGTATCTGCGGGGTCGTTCGGGAGAGACAGGGGGTCGACGGGGCCTGGCGGTTGGACATCGACTGTCTCCATACCAGGCAGGAACGCGTGGTCCGGACCGGTGTGAGCGTGCTGGGCGCGCTCGGGTACCGGGAGGATGTGGCGGCGCGTGAGTTCAGCGACGTCGATCAAGGGGGCGGCGACGATGCGGTTGAGGAGTTCTTCCTGACGAGGTTCCAAGGCAGTGAGATGCCTGAGTACGGCAAGGATTTCGACAAGTTCCCGGCTCCAATCGGGCTCCCAGCGCTCGGGGCGCTCCCGGTCGAGATCACTGCTTACTTTGCCGGCGGTGCGGTCGCTTCGGTAAGCGAGCCAGCTGTCGAGTACGTTGCGCCCACCCGTGGTGTAGTTGCGCATGCGTGGAGTGACACCGGTGAAGATGCCGCCCTCAACGACAAGGTGCTGGCGTTCGCTGTCGTAGCTGATGGCCGATGGGAGCGTGTCGGGCGTCACTTCTTGGGCGTACGTGATCTGGGGGTATAGGTGCCGCCACCAGTTCGATTTGCCGGCCGGGCGGCCGTCATCGGGGTTGATGCAGCGTGCGCCGAACGTTGAAGCCCATAAGACATGCTGGCCCAGGCCGATGGCCTCGTGCCAGAGGCCACGATCGGCCGTCAGGGGGATACGCACGCCGAGCGAGTTGAGGTCGTCCGCGTAACGCTCGGTGAACGCGGGATGGGCGGTGACGGCGGCGATATAAGCGAGCAAGTCCTCGGGGAGGACTTGCTGGAGTCCGTAGGAGTTGGCGAGGTGGGGCAACAGCCCTGGGGTGATGTTGGGGGTGCGGTCGGCGTGCATGAGCGGCAGAACGCGGCCGCCGTTTCCATTGAAGTAGTGCATGTCGGGGATGAGGGCCGTGAAGAGCAGTGCCGCGCCGGTCTGTAAGCGCTGGGTGTGCTGTTCGACTACGAAGATTTGGCCATCGATGTCGGCCCGCCACAGCTCGGGGCGGGAGAAGTCGATGACGCGGCCGTCGGGTATGAGCCATTGGCGGTCCAGGGCTCTACGGGCGATACGTATCGGAGTGGGACAGGGGCCTTGCTCGACGCGCAGGAGGGTCGACGGGTGGGGATGTCCCGGGACCTGGAGGGCTTCCTTGTCCAGGGTGCGGTCGCGGGTCTCTTTGAACAGTTCCTGTTTCCGGGCGGGATCGCGTTCTTGGACAAGGCGGTTCCAGCGTCGGCGCAGGGTGGCTTTGGAGGGGCTGATGACCCAGTTTCGGTTGGGTTTGATGCCGGGCTTGCACCAGGGCATTAGCTCGGTGAGGGCGGGGAAGGTGTCCCACCCGCTCTGGGAGGCGGGGGTGAAAGGGACGGGCTCAACAGGCCGGGAAGTGCGCCAGCCGGGACCGTTGATGTGCAGGTTGTGCAGTTGCTCCTCTTTGCTCTGGCGGGTGCCGTGAAGGGCCGTGTAGTGGACGGGGGCCAGTGCGTCTTGTTGTTCGCCTTGTCGACGGACGAAAATGGCGACGGCCAACTCCTGCTGGACACCGGGGAAGAAGCGGCTGTTGAGCGGGGGCCTTTTGGTCTCGGGTGTGAGGTCGATGACCCAGCCCTCGGTGCAGGTCCGCCGCAGGTAGGAGCGCATGCCCTGGAACCCGGCGCCGCGGATGAATCCGCCAGTGCTGACGAAGCAGACGACACCGTGGCGGTGATCGTCGTGCTGGTCGAAGACTTTGTGGGTGGCCCAGCGCCAGAAGTAGGTGCACAGGCTTTTCAGCTTGTTCTCGTACACGCCCGCTGCACCGCGCAGCCGGAAGTCGTCCAGAGGCGGGGCACCGCGGCCCGGCGAGCCCTTCTCGATCCATCCGCCCTGACCTTCTGCCTGTTCGCGGTGGGGAGGGTTGCCGATGACGACGGTGATGCGCTCGTTGCGCTGGATGGTGCTGGCCGCCTCGGCATCGTCACGTAAAGGCCCCCACAAGGCGCCGTAGCGATCGAAGAGTTCACTGGGCCGCCATGGATCGGCGAGAGTGTCGGCCAGGTGCAGGCGCATATCACGCAGCCGGACCCGGGCATTGAGGTGCCGCAGCATCTGCCCCACGCGCATCTGAGCGACGGCAAAGGCGCCCATCTGCTTTTCGAACCCGATCAACCGGCTGGCGAGTTCTTGCACGGATTCGGCGCGGAAACCTTCGTTGCCGCCCTCGGACTGTTTGCGGGCGACGAGGTCGATGATGCCGGTGAGGAAGGTGCCGGTTCCCATTGACGGGTCGATGATGGATACGCCGGGGTCGGCGAAGCCATCCGGGCAATCCAACGTATTGGTGAGCACCTCGTCAACGAGGCGGATCATCTCCGTCACCAGCGGGGCCGGGGTGTAGTAGGTGCCGGAGTCCTTGCGCAGGTCGGCGTCGTACTCCTGCAAGAAGTGCTCGTAGAGATGGATGTGGAAGCCGGGTTCGCCAGCGAGGGAACTTCTCCAGTCGATGGCGTCAATGACGCGGACGAGCATGTCCAGACTGTCGCGGAATTCTCCCTCGACCTGGTCGGTGAGGATCTGCAAGGCGCGGCCCATGACGGAGTGCTCAGCCCCGAGGCGTCGGCCTACCTCGTGCAGGCTCATACCGACCAATGCCTTGTCGTTGCTGCCAGAGCTGTCGGAACCGGCCAGCAGGAGAGCGAAGGTGACGGACTGTGCGTAGCGGTCAGCGAAGGTCGCCCGTTTGTCCCGGTCATCGGTGGTCGGGAAGAGGTCAACCTCAAGCGTGGAGGCCAGATCGGTGAACGGACGCTGGTGGCGTGGGAGGCTCGCTTCGGCATCGAGGCGGTCGTGAACAGCATCACGCAGAAGCGCGCACAGCGGGGCGACATGGGCGACCACCTCCCGCATCGACGTGAGCGGCTTGGGCTGCCAGCCGAAGAACGCGACGAGCATGGCCTCGAAGGCGGTCTCACTGGCGGTCGGCAACCGTAGGCGGGAGCCGGCGCTGCGCAGATCCCCCTCGAAGTGGATGGTGTCGCCGTACTGCCGACCAGAGCGGTACATGATCCATGTCTGACCGTTCGTGTAGATCAGGTTGGGCAGTTTCGCCATGCCTTCCCATTGACGGCGGTCACGCTGGTTCAGTCCGCCGGGATGGATCACGCTCTTGTCGGGGCTCTTCAGCTCGACATAGCCGACGATGTTGCGCGGCAACTTTCCAATCCGCACCGCAAGGTCAGGGCGTATCCGATGGGCGGCGATGGCCACCTCAGCGTGTAGGACTGCTTGCAGCCCTAACACCCCTGCTGCGTCGACGAGAAGGGTTTCTACCGCTCGGCGGATCGCGGCTTCCTTCTGCCCGTGCAGCAACGCCTGCTTGCACGTCGCACCGAATTCGCTGACGATCCTCCGAAACCGGTCCTTGCGCTGCATCCTGCCCCCCAAGGCCAGCACAACCCGCATCTTCCTCAACTCACGGTAAACACAACATCACTCCTCGTCGAGAGTGCCGCCCGAGGTGCCGAGTCGAGTGTCCGTTCAGCGGCAACGGCATCGATGGGGGAAGCGCCTGGCATATGGGTAGCAGTGCTGCACGGCAGGAGAGCGGGGGCGATGCCCAGACGAGAGTCCGCTCGCAGTGCGTCAGCTGCTGAGCTCTATCCGGATGGCCAGGGCGCCGAGGGCTTCTTTCTCGGGCGGGTAGGTCTTGCGGATGTTGGTGAGCTGTTCGTCGCGGGGAGCGGTCGGGTTGACGTTGGCCGGCCCTTCGCCGTCCAGCAGGGCCTCGAAGTCCGGATACTCAGTGACCCGCGTGACGTTGACCGTGCAGGTTTCGTCCGTGCCTTTGATGCGGAAGCGGATGCTGTCGCCGGCGGCGAGGTCGGCAAGGTGCGGGTACTTGACCCGTACCTCGATGGTCTTGGTGCCGGAGGCGACGAGGTCGAAGTACTGGCGGTACAGGTTGAGTTCGCGGACGCGGCCGGTGGTGTCGCTCATGGGGCGGCAATGCTCCTGGGTGCTGGTGCGGTGATCAGGCGGCCGATCTCGGCTGCGGAGTATGAGCGGAAGAAGTGTCGGGGGTCGGAGAGCAGGGTCTGGGCCGTAGCCAGCAGTTGATCGGCGTATTCGGTGACGGTGCCGGGCCATTGCCGGGTGTCGAGCATCCAGTTCGCGGCGCCTTCCGGCAAGGGCGCTCGGCCTTCGCGGATGAGGGACTTGGAGAGCTTCGCGCCGGTGTCGGTGACGACCTGTGGGCAGAACAGCCGGGCGGGTAGCTGTGCACGGGTGAGGCCGACGGCCTGGAGGGCTTCGTCGACCAGGATGGAGCCGAAGACCCAGTCGCCGCCCTTGACCATGACGTACAGGGTTTCCCGGGTCGGCGTGCTGATCAGGGTGAGTTCCTTGACCAGGTTGCGGTACAGGGTCGCCAGGTCGAGGTAGGCGCCGGTCGTGGGCGTGATGGTGGCTCGGTAGGGGCCGTGGTGGAGACAGACCGCGGAGACGGCGGCGGTTTCCCGGTCGGTCAGGAGGACCCTGGTGCGTTCGGCGTGCTTCTCGGCCCAGCCGCAGCCGTGGTGGGGGCACGGGACTCGGAGGTGTGGGGTGCCGGTGGAGGGGGCCAGCCACCAGCGGGCGGCGTCGATGCGGGGGAGGAGCCGTAGCCAGGTTCGGCGGAAGTGTTCGCCGGCTTGTTGCTGGGTGTAGGTCTCGACATGGTGGGGGATGCCCAGGCGCCGGGTCAGGGCCGTGAACAGGGGTTGGTAGAGCGCGGTGACGAGGTCGGTCAGGGACTTCTCGCCGAGGGCTTGGGCGTAGGCGCGCTGGTAGCGATGTCCGCTGGCTGGGTCTGTGGCCAGTTCGTACGGGGCGTTGTCGAGGGCGCTGAAGACGACCGTGGTGGGGATGCCGAAGCGGTCGCGCAGGCGGGCGGCCATGGCGAAGGCGAGGGACTGGACGAGCGAGGTGCCGATGTGCGGGGCGCCGTTGATCTGGGTGCCGACGACCAGCACGATCCGCTCGGGTGGGGTGGCCAGGATGCGTGGGGTCAGGACGTCCTCTGTGCGGAGAAGTGCGTTGGCGAGGACGGTGTTCGGTGAGACGGGGTGGGTCGTCACAGGTGTCCCCTTGAGGTTGGGGTGGAGGGGCGTGAGGCCCGGGGTTCTAGAGGCAGGCGTCGGCCTGCGCTTCGTCCTTGGCCGCGGTGACGTACGGGTGCTGGAGCGCGGCACGGAGGGCGTCCGCGTCGGTGAGGGTGTCGTCGTCAGGCAGCTCGCACCATCCGCCGAACCAGTCGTCGAGCAGCTCCAGGCCGGGGGCGACGAGCCAGGAATTGGTGGAGAGGTGTCGTACCGGAAGGTCGTCCCAATTGGCTGCGGAGCCGGTCGGGACGGCGTAGTAGAGACGCCCGTTGGGCCTGTCATAGAGCACGGGGCCGACGGAGATGCCGGTGCAGCGCAGGTAGGCCAGGGCCAAAAGGCCGATCTCGGCGGAGGTGCGCACCACGTCCCAGCCGTCGCCGACCTTCAGCAGCCGCAGCCCCGGCACTTCGTTCACCATGGGCGCGCTTCGCAACGCGTTACGCACGGACATCACACATCTCCCTGCGGCCGAAGGCTGTGGCTCGCGCCGAGTGACGAGGAGGATCGCGTGGTCGGCATGAGGGGGCGGACCACGATCAGACGAGCGCCTGCTGTCGCTATCTGCCGCTTGCGCTCGGCACCGAGGCCCTTCGGGCCGAGGTGGCTGATGGACGGAACCACGGCCCCGTAGGCATCTGGGAGGTCGAGCGCGTCGAGCAGACCGACGAAGGCGGGGGAGCGGATGATCACTGTGGCGTCGCGCTCGGTGAAGACACCGCACAGGGTCAGTTCGTGTCGATCGCAGTATTCGGTGAGGCAGTCGACGAGCGCCGTATGGCGGGACACTCCGCCGGTGATGTGGCGCAGGTAGCCGAAGACCTGAGGGAAGGCGACGGAGCGGCGTTCGGTGATGAGGTCGTCGTCCATGCTCACAGCGTCGGCCGTCGTGAACGGCCTCGAAATGACCTGCTGTTGTACTTCCGTTGCACTTCCCACCCCACGTCGTCACCGACAGTGCTTCCATACGTGACGGAGGGAGGTCATCCGTGGTCAGCGTGCAGCAGTGGACAGGTCGGGAGGCGAGCGCCCTGCGCGCCGCGTTGCGTATGAGCACGCGTGCTTTCGCCGAGCACCTTGGTGTCGCGCTGCGCACGGTTGCGAAGTGGGAGAGCCTCGGCGCGGAGACGCAGCCCCGACCGGACACCCAGGCCATCCTCGATACCGCACTCGCACGGGCGGATTCCGCCGCCCAAACCCGCTTCGAGGCAGTGCTGTTCCCTGAGCGGAAGAGCGGGCGGCCGGCGGACTACGAGACCTGGACCGAGGACATCGAGCGCGCTGTTGTCTGCATCAGCCGCCAGGACTTCCCGTTCGCCTCGACCTTGTTGAACCGCTGGTTGGGCAGCCGTGCACCGCATCAGCTGGACGACAAGGGCCTCTATTTGTACGGCCGTTCCCTCGTGCTCCTTGGCGACCTCCAGCGCGATCAGGGCGCGATCCTCGGCCCACTCTCAGCCCGGCACTCCTACGTGACCGCTCGCAGTATGTTCACCGAACTCGACATCCCGCGCCGGGTGGCTCAGATCGAGCTGTCTCTGGCCGTCGTCCAGGAGATGTCGGGCCAGTTGGAATCCTCCGCTCGCCACTACGAACTCCTCGCTGGGGACCAGCGCCTGAGCCCGCGTGACCGTGCCAGGGCGCGGCTGTGGGTGGGTACGGCGCTGAGCAAGGAGGGCGACAACGAGTACGCGACCGGCGTCATGGTCGAGGCCACTCGCTCCTTCGAGGACCTGGGCGAGCCGGAGGACTGGTCGGTCGCCCACCAGAAGCTGGCCCTGGCCCACCGCGGTGCCGGCGACCTGAAGCAGGCCCTGCACTACATCGACATCGCGCGAACCACCGGCACGGTCGACTCCCCGATGCAGCGGGTGAGGCTGGACACCGCGTACGGGCACATCCTTCTGTCGGATGCGGCGACCCGGAATGATGGGCTGTCCGTCCTCGATCAGGCGGCACAGGTGGCTCGGCAGTACGGGCTGAGCCACCAGCTGCGCAGTATTGAGGGCATCCGAAAGGGCCAGCAAGGATGAGCCAGGGAGTGCCAGTGCCGGAGCACCAGCAGCGCCAGATCACCGACGAGCAGTTCCACGACGCGACGCTGATCTGGAAGTACCACCAGATGGGCCATGAGCTGCGACCCTGCTCGGCGGCGATCGGTCTGGGCAGCCACGACCTCGGCGTCGCCACGGCGGCCGCCGACCTCTACCGCGCTGGCCTCTTCCCGGTCGTGGTGTTCAGCGGGGGCAACAGCCCCACCACCCGCGCTCGCTTCCCGCGCGGGGAGGCTGTGCACTACCGCGAGCACGCACTGAGCATGGGCGTGCCGGACGAGGCCATCCTGGTCGAGCCGAAGGCCGCGAACACCGGCCAGAACATCACCTTCTCCCGCGAGCTGCTGGACGAGGCCGGCATCGCGGTCGAGTCGCTGCTGCTGATCTCCAAGCCGTACATGGAGCGCCGCTCGTACGCGACGTGCCGCAAGTTGTGGCCGGAGGCCGAGGTCGTGTGTGCGTCCGAGCCGCTGGAGTTGGACGACTACATCAAGTCGATCGGCGACGAGAAGCTCGTCGTCGACATGCTCGTCGGTGATCTGCAACGGGTGATCGAGTACCCGAAGCTCGGGTTCGCCGTCGAGCAGGACGTACCGGGGGATGTGCATGACGCTTACGAGCGCCTCCTGGGCGCGGGCTTCGACAGCCGCCTCATCAGTACCTGAGTCACCCAGCGTCGGGTCGCCGGGCGAGGTGTGTGCGATCCACCAGCCGAACCTGTTCCCTCGGCTGTCCACGCTGGCCAAGCTGTACGCCGCCGATCGGTGGATCGTTCTCGGCGACGTCCAGTTCGCTCGGCGTGACTACCAGCACCGGGCTCGCCTTGCGGCACTGGACGAGCCCGCACATCAGCAGTGGCTCACGCTTCCTACGCATCTGCCCGACGGGCGCCCGACGCTGATCAGCCAGGCGCGGCTCGCCGACCCCGGCCGCTCCCGTCGCACCGTGAGTCTTTTGGTTCGGCAGTACTACGGCCGCAGCCGCCACTGGCCCGCGGTGCGTGAAGTCCTGGAGGCGGTTCTCGATGAGTTCGAGGCGACCGACCGTGTCTCCGACGTTGCCAGGGCATCGACGGTCGCCCTGCTGACCGCGTTGGGCTGGAGCGGCGAGGTACTGGACAGCAGCGCGATTCCGACCCGAGGAGGCCGCTCGGAGCGACTTGCCGACCTAGCCGCGGCCACCGGCAGCACCCACTATCTCTGCGGCACGGGCGGCTGGCGCTACCTCGACCCGGCTCCGTTCGATGTCCATGGCATCCCTGTGCTGGCTTTCCACAGCCCTGTGGATACGGGAGGCCCACTCTGGCGGCGGTCCCGAGAGATCAGCAGCCTCTGGGCGCTGAGCCAGATCGGCCCGGAAGCCCTGGCTGCCATGCTGGCGGCCCATCGACGCGAGCTGCCTCTGGGGGTCTTCACGTGACCGAGCCGCAAGCACCGGAAAAGAAGCCGTTCCTGTACGTCGTCGTGTGCGCGGCCGGAGTCGCCGACAGCGTCGGCAAGCTGATCAGGGCTGCTCAGGAGGCGAACTGGGACGTGGGCGTGGTGGCCACCCCGCAGGGCATGGGCTTCATCGACACGGACGCGGTCGAGGCCCAGACCGGCTACCCGATCCGATCGGCCTGGCGCTCACCCGGCGATCCTCGTCCGTTGCCGCCCGCCGATGCCATCGCGGTCGCACCGGCCACATTCAACACGGTCAACAAGTGGGCGGCAGGGATCTCCGACACCCTGGCACTGGGCATCCTGTGCGAGGCGTACGGCATGGGCATCCCGACCGCCGTCCTGCCGTATCTGAACTCGGCGCAGGCCGCCCACCCCGCCTATCGCCGCAGTCTGGACTGGCTGCGGGAGATGGGTGTGCTGATCGGTTCGTACGAGCCGCATCGTCCGAAGGCCGGGGGCGGGGCGGACCGCTTCCGCTGGGAGGAAGCGGTGGAACTGCTCACCCCCAAGCTGTCCGCCCAAGCTTGATCAGCGCCGTCGTGTCGGATGCGGCGGAGATTGGACGGGTGGGGTGGGGCGCTGCGTGCCGCTGCGCTTCGCTGCTTGGGCTTGTGGACTGGGTGCGTGGCGTTCGCCGAGGCGGCGGATGCGCCAGGTCAGTGCGCGGGCGGGGCTGTGGGCGTCGTTCAGGGTGCGCTGGCCGAGGGCCTGGTCGAGGACGGTGGCTGCGTTGTGTCCTGCTGCTTCTGCCTCGGCGAGCACGGTGGTGAGTGAGTGCCAGGCGGGGTCGTTGAGGACGCGCTCGGCGTGTTCGGGGACTGCCTGCTGGAGGTGGTGGGCGTAGCGGCGTTTGGTCTGCGGGCTGGGTGCCCGGCGGGCGAGGCCGACCAGGACCGGTTCGGTGATCTGCGCGTACGCGGCCTGCAAGTGGAGGAGGGCCTGCTCGGCTGCCGCCTCTTGCTGTGCGTGCTGGCGGATGCGGTGCCAGTGCATCGCATAGGCGACCGCGGTGAGCGCGACGTCCAGCAGCATCGCTAGCCCGGCACCGTCCCCGTGCCGTGTGGGGTCCTTCCAGATCGCCTGGACGCTACGGCGCAGGACGCGAGTGCTGTCCAGGTCGGCGGCGATGCGCGAGCGGGTGGCGCGCTCGAAGACGGCCGCGGCCTGTTCGAGTTCGGCCTTCAGTGCCGCTGGCGCGGTGACCGGCAGGAGGTCCAGTGCGGCGCCGAGCGCGACCAGCTGTCCTTGGGCGGCGTGGTCGTCGCCGTGGGTGAGGTGGTGGGGGATGCGTTCGGTGGCGGCGGTGGCCTGGTGCCAGGGGTTGCCTGGCCGGACGGTGGCCGGTTCGGGGCTGGTGGTGGCGAGACGCCGGCGGATCTGGGGGAGGGAGAGGTCGGGGGCGAGGGTGGAGCCGGAGTAGAAGACCGGCTGGCCTTGTCGTTGGTGTCGCCGGGCAGGGCGAAGTTGCAGCCGAGTGCGTCGCCGGACGGGCCGCGCTTGAGGCGCACGTTCACGCCGGTGGCCTCCAGCAGGGCGAAGAACTCGGCCTCGTCCGCTGCGGCGGCGACGGCTCGGCGGACCCGCAGGCGCAGGACGTCGCGGGAGGTGGTGTCGCGGCCCAGGCGTTTGGCCTTGAAGTGTTCCTTGCTGGTGGGGCGTTTGGCGGCGGTGCCGTCGCCCGGCTTCAACCGTCTGAGCCCGTAGTCGATTTCGATCTTTCGGGCTTCGCGTTGGACGGCGCGCTGGTCGTAGTCGCGCTGGGGGCGGCGGCCGTCTTGCCGTACGAGGGTGGCGGCGATGTGGATGTGGTCGTCGGCGTGGCAGACAGCCACCCAGCGGCAGGCTTCCGTATCGCCTTCGGGGGCGATGCCGGCGGCGGCCACGATCCGGCGGGCGATGTCCGCCCACTGGGCGTCGGTGAGGATCGGGTCTTCGGGTGCGGCACGGACGGGGCAGTGCCACACGGTGTATTTGGGTGCCTTGTCGCCGAGCATCTTCATGGGCTGGTCGAGCTGTGCGGCGAGCTGGGCCTCCACGTCCTTCGGGTCGCGGTGGGGGCTGCGGCCGGGGTCGGGGGCGAAGTCGTTCCAGGAGGCCACCAGGTGCGGGTCGATGTGCTCGTTGGCCCGGCCCTTGCCGAAGAGGTAGCCGATCGTGCGGCGCGTGGCCTGTGGCCCCTTGCCGAGGATGATCTTCGGGATCAATGGCTCACCGCCCCTCGGTGATCTGGGCGACGGCGGTGTCCACCTCGGCGATGGACGCCTCGACGCGGTCAAGGAGCCGTTGGACGGTGTCGGGGTAGGGCCAGGCGCCGTCCTTGTTGAGATGCCAGGTGAGCTGGTTGAGGTTGTTGCCGATGCCGCCGAGCTGCCGGTTGGCGGCCATCAGCGCCCTGACCATGGCGCGGTAGTCGGCGACGGCTGCGGTGGGGTCGTCGGCGCGGGCGGCGGCGAGCGCGCACTCGGCGACGTAGCCGCCGGGCTGCATGCGGCTCAGGGCGGCGGCCTTCTGGACGAGGGCGAACTCGGCGTCGTTGTAACGGGGGTGGACGCGGCGCTCGCGCAGCTGCTTGTCACGGAGACGGCGACGCGGCGCAGGTTGTTGCGGCACGTTCGACGACGGCTCGCTGCCCCCAGTCCCGGTCGGCTCCCCTGGGCCGACCGACTCCGGTGCCCCTGCGCCGGATGCCTCCGCCCTCTTCAGGGTGGGGGCCGGGTAAGGACTCCTTACCCGACAACTTGCTGCGCGTGTGACGGGGGTGGTGACCATCTGTTCCTGGGGCATGGGGTGTTCGGGGTGCTGGTCGTGCATCGGAGTACTCCGTTGGTGAGGGGGTGGGAGGTGTGTCACGTGCGTCGCATCCGCCCCATGCCTGGTCAGGACAGGTACGGACACTCGGGCAGGTACGGAGAAGTCCGTCCCGGTGAGGACATCCGTCCCCGCGCTGACCTGCGCGGGGACGGATGCGACGCATTGATACGGACCCTGAGGGAGGCGGGTCAGCGGGCGGGCGTGGGGCCGGTGGGGCCGCCGGGCGGGCCGACGGGCAGCTGGCCCGCCGGCGCGGCGGGCGGCTTGCCCTGGGCCCGGTGCGCAGGTGTGGCGTCGTGCGCGGGGGCGGGCGCCGTCTCGGTGAGGTCGGGGCAGTGCCGGGCCCAGCTGTCGAGGAACCGGTTCCGGGCGTACCCCTTGGCCTGCCTGCCCTTGTCGAAGCGGTAGTTGGCCGGGCTGATGCCGAAGTCCCTCAGCATGTTGCCCAGGTGGTGGGCGTTGAGTCCCTTGGTGCCGTGTTCCGCCCAGGGGGCGTCGGCGTCCTGGAGCAGGGTGGTGACCAGATCCAGGGAGGACATGGCTTCGGGGTTGCCGTGTGCCTGGAAGATGCGGTGGATGTCGCGCAGCAGCCTTGTCTTCAGGTTGGTCTGCTCGTCCTGGACGGCCTCGTAGCGGGTCATCGCGACACAGGCCGCACGGGCACGGGCGGGCCAGTGGCCGCCGGCCAGGTCGGCGATGATGACCAGCGGTTCCCAGGTGTCCGCCGCCCGGTCCTCCACCGGCATGGTCGGCGCCATGCGGCCGGCCGTGCCGCGCTGCGGTCCCAGCCAGGTGGCCAGCTTGTCCCGCAGTGCGTTCAGTTCCGGTGTGGCGTAGCGCGAGCGGAACGGGGTCACCTTCTCGCCGGGCTTGCGCTTTTGCATACGGAGCACGACCGCCCGGTCGGTGATCGTGTCGGGCAGGTCGCCGATCGAGGCCAGTGCGGCCATGGCGAAGGTTGGATACGGGGTCGGTTTGTGCTCCGGGCCGGAGATGCGCCAGGCGGGCCGGTTGCGCTGGTGTCCGGCGTTCAGCAGGCCGCGTAGTTCCTCGTTGTCGCCGGCCTTGCTGAAGATGGTGTCGGCCTCGTCCACCAAGATCGTGCGCGGGTTCTTGCCGATGACGCGGAACAGCACGGCCGTGGACATGTTCACGGTCATGATCGGCTGGTGGACGGTCTCGTGGAGCACGTCCAGCACCCGGGACTTGCCGCAGCCCTTCGTCGGGCCTACGACCGCTAGACGCGGCGCGTGCTGCAGGACGCTCTGGATGTGAGTGGCCGCCACCCACAGGGTGACCGCGGTCAGCGCCTCGTCACTGGGCAGCACGACGTACTTGCCGATCGCCGCCCGCAGCTCATCCAGCAGTTCGACGCCCTCACCGGAATCCCGTTCCCCGGGGGCTGCCGGTCCCCGAGGAGGTCGGGGACCGACCTCCTGATCCGGTCCCCGTGCGTCGACGGGACCGGTCCCCTCCTGCTGGGCGGTTCCCGCCACGAGGGTGTCGGTCCCCACCGACTGGCGGGGACCGTGCTCACCGTCCCCACTGCGGTCCCCTGGTGCAACTACCGCCTCTTGGGGACCGGTCCCCGATTTCCCGCCGCTGGCCTGCGGGTTTGCACCGGATGTCGATTCGGGGACCGGGACGTGCGGGGACCGAGTGCCGGGCACGTCGCGATGACGGTCCCCAACCGCAGCATCGGCAGACGGCTGGGGACGGTCCCCGTCTGCTTCCGCTTCCGCCGGGTGTTCGGCGGTCCCCGACGCGGGGGACTGTGTGTCCTGCTGATCGCTGCGGCGCCAGGGGATGCCCTCGCCGGGGACCGCGGGAGTCGGCCAGACGGTGGGGGAGGTGTTCGTGGTGCTGGGGGACGTAGAGTCCTCCATAGGCGTTCCTCTCCGGTGAGGGGCAGGACGGGCAAGGTCCCGCCCCTCACCAGCTCGTTCGTTCAGGGATGGGCGATCGGCAGGGGAGTCTTCGGCCCTCGGCGTTGGCGCGCCGGGGGCCGCTTCGTTGTCCGCGTCAGATGCGGGATCAGGCCGTGAGGTCGTACGACGTCTGGGCGTCCAGCCACGCGTCCACCTCCGGCCAGCGGTACCGCAGGTGACGGCCGACCTTGTGGACGCTGGGGCCGATGCCCCGGTACTTCCACTGGTAGAGCGTCTTCACCGGCACTCCGAGATAGGCGGCGACCTCCGCAGGGGTGGCAAGCGGGCCACGCTGGGCAGCCGCAGCGGTGGCAGCGGCGTTGGTGCTGCGGGGAGGGGTCTTCGGCACAGGGCTCCTTTTCGGTCTTGAACAATGGGCTGGACAACACAGCCACACCACCCGGAGAAAAGTCCAGAGTTGGTTCTGAAACTCCTCACTACTTCTTTCGGTGTGGCCGGGGAGAGGGAAACAGTAAGGGTGGATCCCCGGTTGCCGAAATCGCTCCCGCCGGGCCCGAAATTTTCTAGCGGCGAAGAAACCCGCCGAGGTGCCGGAATCCGGTACCTCTGCAGCTCAGAGGTGACACATGGCGGTCAGGGATGACGTGACTGACCCGCCGGCCATCATGGCTGATGTGTGCTCAAATCACCCATATCGAAAACGGCGAGGGAAGGTAACACGATGCCTCGGCCGATACGCCTCGCGAGGTACCGGAATTCGACGAGACGAACGCCACTTCGCCCCCGAACGACTATTGGAGAGTTTAAGAGCTAACTCTTGCCATGGCGGCCGGCTGCAAGTTACAGCTATCTGTCATGCCCAACCGACCTGTCGAAATAGGCCCCGCCGGCCTCCACACCGCCCGCGCCATCGAGCACCTACGTCTCCGCGGCCTGACCCAGCACCAGCTCGCCGCCCGCTGCACCCAGCTGGGCCGTCCGATGGCCAACACCACCCTCAGCCGCACCGAACGCGCCCGCCGCCGCTGCGACGTAGACGACCTCGTCACGATCGCCACCGCGCTCGGCGCCCCTCCCGCAGCCTTGCTGCTCCCGTGGCCGACGCACTCCCCGGTGTCGCACGCCACCTCCCACTTCCTCATCCCCACCCAGGAGGCGCTTCTTGGCTGACGTGTACGACCGCTGGCACAAGTCCCACCCCAAGCCCACCGAGGCCGAGTGCGGCGAGCACTAGAGCCGTACGAAGCGGATGGTCCCGACTGCCGACCACGGCATCGGTAAGCGTTGGCAGATCCGTTACCGCGACCTGGACGACCGCCAGCGCAAGGAAAACTTCCACACGAAGGCCGAGGCAGACAACCGCGCCGCCGAGGTCGACGTCGAAATCCGGCGTGGCTCCTACGTCGTCCCGGCCGAGACGAAGCAGACGCTCGGCGCCTACGCGCAGAAGTGGCTCGACGCGAACTCCGTCGGCCCGACGACCGCGCTCCGCTATGAGGCGACGGTCCGCAACCACATCGTCGAGCACCTCGGCCGACGCGAGCTGCGATCTCTCAACCAGCCTTCGGTCATCCAGGGGTGGGTCCGCACACTCCAGGACGGCGGCCTGGAGGTGTCGACGATCGAGGGCATCTTCGACATCCTCTCCAGCATCCTCGGCGCGGCCGTGGAGGACGGGCTGCTGCCGAAGAACCCGTGCAAAGCGAAGTCGGTCAAGCTGCCGACCGCGACCAAGAAGAAGGTCATCCCTTGGTCGCTGGAGCGCGTCCGCGCGGTCATCGCCGGCCTCCCGAAGCGGTTCCAGACCGGCGGCAAGCTCGCCTTCGGCTGCGGTCTGCGGCAGGGCGAGGTGTTCGGCTTCGCCGTCGAGGACATCGACTTCAAAGGCGGCTGGATCCACGTCAACCGCCAGGTGCGGCTGGTCGGTACGAAGCCCGTCTTCGCCCTGCCCAAGGGCAACAGGATCCGGTCAGTGCCGCTGTCGACTCAGCTCGCCGCCGCCCTCAAGGCGCACATGAAGGAGTTCCCGCCGGTCGACGTCACCCTGCCCTGGACCAAGCCGGACGGCGAACCGAGAACCTTCCGCCTCCTCTTCGTCGACAAGAAGGAGCGGGCCTACAACCGCAGCGTCTTCAACATGGGCGACTGGAAGCGCGCGCTGGCCGCCGCCGGCGTGATCCCTCCCCGCGAGCGCGGAGCGCGCTACCTCCAGGCGGCTCCGGAAGACGGCATGCACGCCCTCCGGCACGCGTACGCCTCCGTGCTCCTGGACGCGGGGGAGAGCATCAAGGCGCTCTCCGAGTATCTCGGGCACTCGGACCCGGGTTTCACGCTGCGGACGTACACGCATCTGCTGCCGTCCAGCGAGACCCGGACGCGCAAGGCGATCGACGACGTCTTCACAGAAGCCGAGGCAGAAGCCGACGCAGAAGACGAGGACGACCGGCCCGGCACCCAGGGCACATCAGTGCCCCCAGCCAAACCCATGTGCCCTCAATGTGCCCTGGCCGCCTGACGGCCCCTCTCCGCACATGACGAGGGCGGGGTCAGAAACCCCGCCCGAAACCCCTGAAAGCCCAGGTCAGGGCCACACAAGGCAATAAGGCTGATGCCCCGCCTCATGCAACCTGTGACTGAAGTCCTGCCACTCGTGCAGCAGTTGGTACACGTTGAACGCGTCGCGCGGGCCGCCCCGGTCCGGGACCGTCGACCAGATGAAGGCGGCCGCGCCGACCGCCTCCTCGCCTATGCCGCGCAGGGGGTCGACGACCGTCATGGGGAGCTTCACGACCGCGTAGTCGGGATGCAGGACGACCAGTTCCAGGGGCGGAACCTTGTGCAGGGGGACGCCCTCGATGCCCGTGAGGACCATCGCGGCCATGGTCTCCGGCTTGATCTTGGTGAACATGCCGTTCATGCCGAGCTCGTCGCCGCCGAGTTCCTCTGGGCGCATCGAGATCGGGACGCGGGCCGCGGTGGCGCCGTCCGGCGCGCCGAAGTACTTGTACGTCACCCCCACCCGACCACCATTCCTGCTCTCCGCCCCCCTCAGCGGGCCGGTCGGACCCGGCTCACCATGGATCCGGCGCGTCTCGTCCGTCTCCTCCGCCTCGCGTCGGTGCCTTCCCCGCCGGGCACGTCGAGGACCCAGGTCGTCAGTCCCCTCGCCCAGTCCGCCACCGCGATGCATATCTCCACCCGACTGCTTTTCTAGGACGCGTGGCCCCCGCCGCGCAACCCGATCATCGTGTCAGTGACCTCCCCCACGGCCGCTCGCCGAAACGTGCGGTGAAACATCTTGTCCGCGGGATCTTCGCAGCCTCCGGCCCTCCGGCCGTGTGAGCTGTGTGTATCAGAGGACAGTTTCGCAGATCACGCCGGATCGGGGGCCGGATGCCCGAGGCCGCCCCTGGCCTACCCTGAGACAGGTCACACGCACCCGCAGCCCGGCGAAATCCCGGGACGTCGGAGAAGTCGGAGAAGTCGCAGGTCATGAGCGAACTGCCATATTCGTACGAAGCCCCAGCCTCGCAGGCGCTGTTCGATCGTGCCGCGGCCGTCACTCCCGGTGGTGTGAACTCACCGGTGCGTGCCTTCCGCGCCGTCGGCGGCACGCCCCGGTTCATGGTGTCCGGCGCCGGACCCTGGCTCACCGACGCCGACGGCCGCCAGTACGTCGACCTGGTCTGCTCGTGGGGGCCGATGATCCTCGGGCACGCGCACCCCGAGGTGATCGCCGCCGTGCAGGAGGCCGTCGCGCGCGGTACGTCCTTCGGTACGCCCGGTGAGGGCGAGGTCGCGCTCGCCGAGGAGATGGTCGCCCGCATCGAGCCGCTGGAGCAGGTGCGGCTCGTCTCCAGCGGCACCGAGGCCACCATGTCGGCGATCCGCCTCGCGCGGGGCTTCACCCGGCGCACCAAGGTGATCAAGTTCGCCGGTTGCTACCACGGCCACGTCGACTCGCTGCTCGCCTCCGCCGGGTCCGGGCTGGCCACCTTCGCGCTGCCCGACACCCCCGGCGTCACCGGCGCCCAGGCCGGCGACACCATCGTGCTGCCGTACAACGACCTCGACGCCGTGCACGCCGCGTTCGCCGCGCACCCCGGTGAGATCGCCTGCGTGATCACCGAGGCCTCGCCCGGCAACATGGGCGTCGTACCGCCGCTGCCCGGCTTCAACCAGGGGCTCAAGGACGCGTGCGCCGAGAACGGCGCGCTGTACATCTCCGACGAGGTCATGACCGGGTTCAGGACCAGTCGCGCGGGGTGGTACGGCGTCGACGGGGTCCGCCCCGACCTGATGACCTTCGGCAAGGTGATGGGCGGCGGCTTCCCGGCCGCGGCCTTCGGCGGGCGCGCCGACGTCATGGCGCACCTCGCCCCCGCCGGGCCCGTCTACCAGGCCGGCACCCTCTCCGGGAACCCCGTCGCCACCGCCGCCGGACTTGCCCAGCTGCGCCTGCTCGACGACGCCGCGTACGAGAAGGTGAACGCCGTCTCCGCGCAGATCCAGTCGCTCGTCACCGAGGCGCTGACCAAGGAGGGCGTGGCGCACACGCTGCAGAACGCCTCCAACATGTTCTCGGTGTTCTTCACCGACCGCCCGGTGCGGAACTACGAGGAGGCCAAGGCGCAGGAGTCGTTCCGCTTCACCGCGTTCTTCCACTCCCTCCTCGAGCACGGCGTCTACCTGCCGCCGTCGTCCTTCGAGTCCTGGTTCGTGTCCACGGCCCACGACGAGCGGGCCGTCCAGTGCATCGCCGACGCCCTCCCGGCGGCGGCCCGAGCGGCAGCGGAGGCGACCGCGTGAGTACCCCCGGGAAGAACGAGGACGTCACCGTCGTCCACCTGATGCGGCACGGCGAGGTCGCCAACCCCGACGGGATCCTGTACGGCCGTCTCGCCGGCTACCACCTCTCCGAGCTGGGCCGCCGCATGGCCGACCGCGTCGCCGAGCACCTCGCGCCCCGTGACGTCGTCCATGTCGGCGCCTCCCCGCTGGAGCGGGCGCAGCAGACGGCCGAGCCCATCGCCAAGGCGCACGGCCTGGACATCGTCACCGACGAGCGGCTGATCGAGGCGGAGAACGTCTTCCAGGGCAAGACCTTCGGCATCGGGGACGGCGCGCTGCGCCGCCCGGCCAACTGGAAGCACGTCGTCAACCCGTTCAAGCCGTCCTGGGGCGAGCCGTACGTCGACCAGGTGATCCGCATGATGGGCGCGCTGAACGCGGCCAAGGACGCGGCACGCGGACACGAGGCGGTGCTGGTCAGCCATCAGCTGCCGATCTGGATCGTGCGGTCCTACGTCGAGAAGCGGCGGCTGTGGCACGACCCGCGCAAGCGGCAGTGCACCCTCGCCTCGCTGACCACCTTCACCTACCGGGGGGACAGCATCGTCTCCGTCGGTTACAGCGAGCCGGCCCGGGACCTCGTGCCGGCGCATCTGCTGGCGGGCGCCAAGCCGGTGAAGGGCAAGGGCAAGGCCTTCGGGGCGTGACACCGAGGCGCGGGTGCCGAAGCGGGTGACGCCAAGTCGCCCCGCCCGAAGCGGACTTCGGGGCGTAACGCCCGTAAGCCTCATCCAGTGACGGCCGCACGCCGCTTCGTTGCGAAACCTCCGCAATTGAGGGGAACCTCCCGCTCCGTCACGTCCTCTGAATGAGTGACCACCAGAGGACGTGACGAAGGGGGACGCCATGCGTGCTCTCTCCCGCAGGGGAATGCTCGGGCTCGGCGCGGGTGCCGCTGCCGCCGTCTCGCTGGCGGGCTGCGGCGGCCACACAGGCTCGGACGGCTCGACCCCCGGGGGCGGTTCCCGCACGGGAGGCACGGACCGGCCCGGGAAGCCGAAGCCGACGAAGACGGCCCGTCCGATCGGTGACGGTTCGACCTCCTTCACCGGCAAGCAGCCCCACCAGCCGGAGCGGCCCGTGCCGCTGGAGCCGGGTCAGAAGCCCCCGCAGTTCGTCGTCCTCTCCTGGGACGGGGCCGGTGAGGTCGGCAACGGGCTCTTCCCCCGGTTCCTGGACCTTGCCAAGGAGCACGGCGCGTCCATGACCTTCTTCCTCTCGGGGGTGTATCTGCTCCCCGAGTCGAAGAAGCGGCTCTACGACCCGCCGAACAACCCGCGCGGCGCCTCCGACATCGGCTACCTCACCGACGGGCACATCAAGGACACCCTGAAGAACCTGCGCCGCGCCTGGCTCGAGGGCCATGAGATCGGCACGCACTTCAACGGCCACTTCTGCGCCGGCTCCGGCAGCGTCGGCAACTGGACGCCGCAGCAGTGGCGCAGCGAGATCGAGCAGGCCACGTCGTTCGTGAAGGAGTGGCGCACCAACTCCGGGTGGACCGACCTGGAGTCCCTGCCGTTCGACTACGACAAGGAGCTGGTCGGCGGCCGTACGCCCTGTCTGCTCGGCCAGGACAAACTGCTGCCCACCGCCCGCGACCTCGGCTGGCGCTACGACGCCTCCTCGCCCGGCGGACGGCAGGTCTGGCCGACGAAGAAGCAGGGCATATGGGACCTTCCGCTCCAGCAGATACCGTTCCCCGGGCGCTCCTTCGAGGTCCTGTCGATGGACTACAACATGCTCGCCAACCAGTCCCTCAACACGACCAAGGCGCCCGCCCACAACTACCCGGGCTGGCGTGAACAGGCCGCCGGTGCTTACATATCAGGCTTTAAGCGGGCATACGAAACAAACCGGGCACCGTTCTTCGTCGGCAACCACTTCGAGGAGTGGAACGGCGGCATCTACATGGACGCCGTGGAGAAGGCGCTCAAGCACATCGCGCGGGAGAAGGAGAAGGGCGGCGACGTGAGGCTCGTCTCCTTCCGGCAGTTCACCGACTGGCTGGACGTGCAGAAGCCCGAGATCCTCGACGAGCTCCGCACCCTGGACGTCGGCCAGGAACCGGCCGGTGGCTGGAAGACGTTCGCGAAGGACACCGGCGGCAGCGCCGGAACGGAGACCGGCGACCCCGCCTGAAATGCGGTTTTCCGCCCGCAAGGGGAGTGCGCAGGGGGGTGCGCAAGATCCCCGGAACGGGCATGCGAAACTTTTCACATGAGTGCCGCCAGCCGCGCCCCCCAGCGCTCGAACCGGGCCCCGCAGAGCTCGAACCGCGTCGTCCGCGTCCGCCGTCGTGCCACCCTGGCCGCCGGTGCCGCCGCGGCCGCACTGCTCGTCTCCGCGTGCGGGTCGGGCGGGACGTCGGGCGGGGGCGGTGACACCGGCTACGTCGCCGGATCGGACGGCATCGCCACCGTCGCGAAGGGCGAGCGCGCCGACGCCCCCGACCTGTCCGGCAAGACCGTGGACGGCGAGCACCTCGACGTCGACGACTACCAGGGCAAGGTCGTCGTCATCAACGTATGGGGCTCCTGGTGTCCCCCCTGCCGCGCCGAGGCCAAGAACTTCGAGGCGGTGCACCAGGACCTGAAGGACGAGGGCGTCCAGTTCGTCGGGATCAACACCCGTGACGCCACCGTCGGTCCGGCCCTCGCCTTCGAGGAGGAGCAGGGGGTCACCTACCCCAGCCTGTTCGACCCGGCCGGCAAGCTGATGCTCCGCTTCGAAAAGGGCACCCTCAACCCGCAGGCCGTGCCCTCGACTCTCGTCTTCGACCGGGACGGGAGGATCGCCGCGCGCTCGCTCCAGGCACTCAGCGAGGAGAAGCTGCGCAAGATGATCGACCCGGTCCTCGCGGAGAAGTGACGTGACCGGAGTGTCCCTACTGGCCGCGGACCCGGGCGAGACGGTGCGCAGCGGGGCGCTGCTGCTCGCCCTGCCCATCGCCGTGCTCGGCGGGCTCGTCTCCTTCTTCTCACCCTGCGTGCTGCCGCTGGTCCCCGGCTACCTCTCCTACGTCACCGGCGTCTCCGGCACCGACCTGGCCGAGGCGCGGCGCGGCCGGATGGTGGCCGGCGCCTCGCTGTTCGTGCTCGGCTTCACGGCCGTGTTCGTCTCGGGCGGCGCCTTCTTCGGCTACTTCGGACAGACCCTCCAGGAACAGTCGGACGTCCTGTCCAAGGTGCTCGGCGTCTTCATGATCCTCATGGGCGTCTTCTTCATGGGCCTGATGCCCTGGCTCACCCAGCGCGAGTTCCGCTTCCACAAGCGGCCGACGACCGGGCTGGTCGGCGCGCCCGTCATCGGCGCCCTCTTCGGCATCGGCTGGACACCGTGCATCGGTCCCACGCTCGCCTCCGTCACCGCCCTGTCGTTCAACGAGGCCACCGCCGGACGCGGCGCGCTCCTGACGGTCGCGTACTGTCTCGGTCTCGGCGCGCCCTTCGTGCTCACCGCCGTCGCCTTCCGCAAGGCGCTCGGCGCCTTCGGCTGGGTCAAGCGCCACTACACGTGGGTGATGCGCATCGGCGGCATCATGATGATCGCGACCGGACTGCTGCTGCTGACCGGAGTGTGGGACATCATCGTGCAGCAGATGCAGACCTGGTCCAACGGCTTCACTGTGGGGATCTGATCCGATGAGCAACACCACGACAGACAACGCCCCGAAGGCCGGTGACGACCAGGACCTCGGCGCCGCCGGCTCCCAGCTGTCCACCGCGCCCAAGGAGGAGCAGCCCAACCTGCCGGCCCTGGGCGTCATCGGCTGGGCCCGCTGGTTCTGGCGGCAGCTCACCTCCATGCGGGTCGCGCTGCTGCTCCTGCTGCTGCTGTCGCTCGGCGCGATCCCCGGCTCCCTCATCCCGCAGACCGGCATCGACGAGACGAAGGTCGCCGCATTCCGCGAGCAGCACGACGTCCTCGCGCCGGTCTACGACAAGCTCGGGCTCTTCAACGTCTACAGCTCGGTGTGGTTCTCGGCGATCTACATCCTGCTGTTCATCTCCCTCATCGGCTGCATCGTGCCCCGCACCTGGCAGTTCGTGGGCCAGCTGCGCGGCCGCCCGCCGGGCGCGCCCCGCCGGCTGACCCGGCTGCCCGCGCACACCACCTGGCGCACCGAGGCGGAACCCGAGCAGGTCCGTGAGGCCGCCCTGGCCCTGCTCCGGGGGCGCCGCTTCCGTGCCCATGTCGTCGGGGACGCCGTCGCCGCCGAGAAGGGCTACCTGCGCGAGGTCGGCAACCTGGTCTTCCATGTCGCGCTGATCGTCATGCTGATTGCCTTCGCCTGGGGGCAGCTCTTCAAGTACGAGGGCAACAAGCTGATCGTCGAGGGCGGCGGCTTCGCCAACACCCTCACCCAGTACGACGACTTCCGCTCCGGAAACCTGTTCACCGAGGACGACCTGGACCCGTTCAGCTTCGACCTCGTGGACTTCAAGGCCACCTACGAGCCGACCGGGCCGAACCGGGGCACCCCCCGGACGTTCGAGGCGGACCTCACCTACAGCGTCGGCGCCTACGGCGAGGAGCGGAGGACCACCGTCGAGGTCAACGAGCCGCTGGAGGTCGACGGCTCGAAGGTGTACCTGGTCAGCCACGGCTACGCGCCCGTCCTCACCGTGAAGGACGCGAGCGGCAAGGTGGTCATGGACAAGGAGGCCGTCGCCCTGCTGCCGCTCGACGGCAACGTGACCTCCTCGGGCGCCGTCAAGGTCATGGACGGCTACCGCAACGCCAAGGGGGAGCGGGAGCAGCTCGGTTTCAACGCGTTCTTCCTGCCCACGCACGGCGGCGAGGGCAGCACGATGCTCTCCGTCTTCCCCGCGCTGATCAACCCGATGCTCGCGCTCTCCGCCTACCACGGTGATCTCGGTGTCGACGCGGGCACCCCGCAGAGCATCTACCAGCTCGACAAGACCAACATGGAGGAGTTCAAGGACTCCGACGGGAAGCTGTTCAAGAAGCAGCTCGCCATCGGGGACACCATGACCCTCCCGAACGGTGCCGGCACCGTGACCTTCGACGGCGTCAAGGAGTGGGCCGGCTTCCAGATCGTCCAGGAGCCGGGCGGCGGCTGGGCGCTCGGCGGTGCCGTCGCCGCGATCGCCGGACTCGCCGGCTCCCTGTTCATCCAGCGCCGCCGCGTGTGGGTGCGCGCGGTGCGCGGCGCCGACGGCGTCACCGTCGTCGAGATGGCCGGCCTCGGCCGCAGCGAGTCCGCGAAGGTCCCCGAGGAACTGGGCGACCTCGCCGGACTCCTCTACGACAAGGCGCCGGGCGCGCCGGAACCCGACGACTCCGAGGACCCGGACGCGCCCGGCGACCCCGGCGGCCCCGACGGGACCTCCCCGAAGACATCCGGACCCACCGACACCGAAGCCGTACCTGCCGAAGGGGCTGAGCAGCAGTGACTCTCGCCGCCGCGACCAACGAGAACCTCGCGGAGATCAGCAACGTACTGATCTACTCCGCGATGGCGATCTACACCCTCGCCTTCTTCGCGTACATCGCGGAGTGGCTCCTCGGCAGCCGCAGCAAGGTCGGCCGTACGGCCGCGGCGCTCACGCCGAAGGCGGCCACGGCGAGGACGGCACCGGCCGTCACCGTCAACAAGGGCGGCGGCACCGCCGTACTGGAGCGGCCTCAGGTCGTCGTACGGGCCGCGAGCGGCTCCCGTGACGTGCCCGACGGGCCCGGGGCGCACGGCGGGGACGAGAAGGGCGACCTCTACGGGCGTATCGCCGTCTCCTTCACCGTGCTCGCGTTCCTCCTCGCGTTCGGCGGTGTGCTCACCCGCGCGCTGTCCGTGGAACGGGCGCCGTGGGGCAACATGTACGAGTTCAACATCACCTTCTCCACCACCGCGGTCGGCGTGTACCTCCTGCTGCTGGCGCTGAAGAAGAACGTGCGCTGGATCGGCCTGTTCCTGACCACCTCGGTCCTCCTCGATCTCGGTCTCGCCGTCACTGTCTTGTACACCGCCAGCGACCAGTTGGTTCCCGCCCTCCACTCGTACTGGCTCTACATCCACGTCTCCACGGCGATCCTGTGCGGCGCGGTCTTCTACGTCGGCGCGATCACCACGGTGATGTACCTGTTCAAGGACTCCTACGAGAGCAAGCTCGCGGGCGGCGGCAAGCCCGGCAGCTTCGCGACCTCTTTCCTGGAGCGGCTGCCCGCCTCGGCCTCGCTGGACAAGTTCGCCTACCGCGTGAACGCGGCCGTGTTCCCGCTGTGGACGTTCACGATCATCGCGGGCGCCATCTGGGCCGGTGACGCCTGGGGCCGTTACTGGGGCTGGGACCCCAAGGAGACCTGGTCGTTCATCACCTGGGTCGCCTACGCCGGCTACCTGCACGCCCGCGCCACCGCGGGCTGGAAGGGCCGCAAGGCCGCGTACCTGGCGCTGGCGGCCTTCGCCTGCTGGCTGTTCAACTACTACGGCGTCAACATCTTCGTCTCCGGCAAGCACTCCTACGCCGACGTCGGCCTGGGCGTGCTGCAGTCCGCCGGCTTCTGACGCACCGGGCCCCGCGAAGGCCGGTTCCCGCGACACGGGTCGCGGGAACCGGCCTTCGGCGTGTCACGCCCCGATGTCCTCGTTCCACAGCTGTGGACGACGCGCGACGAACTCCCGCATCATCGCGACGCACTCCGGATCGTCCAGCAGCACGATCTCCACGCCGTGCTCCGCCAGCCAGTCGTGGCCGCCGTGGAAGGTGGTCGCCTCGCCGATCACCACCCGGGAGATGCCGAACTGCCGGACCAGGCCGGAGCAGTACCAGCACGGGGACAGCGTCGTCACCATCGTCGTACCGCGATACGACCGCTGCCGTCCCGCCGCACGGAAGGCGGCGGTCTCCGCGTGCGTCGACGGATCGCCGTCCTGCACACGGCGGTTGCGGCCCCGGCCGAGCAGGGACCCGTCGGCGCCGTACAGGGCGGCACCGATGGGAATCCCGCCCTCCGCGAGCCCCGCGCGGGCCTCCGCGAGGGCCGTGGCGAGCCAGGCGCGTGCAGTGGCCGGATCGAGTGCGTCCATGCGCCCAGTGTCCCCCGACGAAGGCCCCCGTCGGACGCGCCGCACCGCCTCGGTACGCTGACCCGATCACCGCCGCGCGGACGGCAGTTGGGCCTGGGAGGAACGACATGGGTGCTCCGGTACTGGAGGAGCTGCGGGAGGTCTGCCAGCCGCAGGCCAAGATGGAGAGCCGCAACGGCGAGCACTGGGCCGGCCGGCTCTACATGCGGAAGATCTCCCTGCGCACCACCCGCCACCTGGTGCGCACCCCGGTCACCCCCGACCAGCTCACCTGGACCATGGTGGTCTGCGGAGTCGCCTCCGGTGCCGCGCTGATGATCCCGGGCCTGACCGGCGCGATCCTCGCCGTGATCCTCATGCAGCTGTTCCTGCTCTTCGACTGCGTGGACGGCGAAGTGGCGCGCTGGAAGGGCCAGAACAGCGCGGCCGGCATCTACGTCGACCGGCTCGGCGCCTATCTCGCCGACGCGGCGCTGATGGCGGGCGCCGGCTACCGCGCCGCCGAGTCGGGCGTCGGCGGCTGGCTGTCGATCGGTATCGCCACCGCCCTCGGCGTCGTGCTCCTGAAGGCGTCCACCGACCTGGTGGACGTCGCCCGCGCCCGCCGCGGCCTGACCGTCGCCGACGACGAGTCGACGCGCCCCCGCTCACAGGGCGTCGCCACGGTCCGCCGCATCGCCGCCGCGTTCAAGATCCACCGGGTGACCAACGGCATCGAGGCGTCCCTCGTCCTCCTCGTCGCGGCGATCGCCGACTCGACGACCGGCGGCATCGAGCCGACCCGCTGGGCCCTGGGCGCACTCGCCGTCATCACCTGGGTGATGGTCCCGGCCCACCTGCTGTCGATCCTGTCGTCGTCCCGTCTGCGCTGACGCCGACGTGATCCGTGCCCTGGTGCCGGCGCAGCAGCACGTTCGCGTCCGTCTCCGCCGTACCGTCGGACGACGCCTGTGTCAGGACACGTTGGGTCGCGAGTTCCTCGCAGGCCGGGCAGCCGGGGAACGGTACGGGGGGCCGGCTCAGGTCGGCCGACGGCCGTGAACGGTCATGGGCGGCCCTGACTTCCGCGCTCAGCCGTTCCTCCGGCGTGACCGCCCGCACCGCCGCCGGGTCCGTCTCCCACTCCCGGCCGCCACCGCCGGGGCGCATCATCGCGTGCGGGCCGGCCGCCCCGCAGCCGCCGGCGTCGCTGCCGCGTGGAGGCGGGCACCCGGGTGCCGCAGGACACGTTCGCCAAGACGTGCGACGAGTTGCTCGGCACGGGTGGGCTACGGAGAGTCGGACGTCATCCCAACATTCGCATGCAGGTCGTACCTGCGAGCCTTTCGGAACGGTCCCGTCCTGGTCGTCAGCCGGTCCGCCTGGGCCGCGTTCACCGCAGGGCGGGGACGTGATCCCCTCTTCGAGTGCCAGTGCCCCGCCTGGGTGAACCACACCGGTTTGCCTCGTTTCAGGGTTCCGACTTTCTTATACATGATGCAAATGCTGCCGACATATGTCGGTCCTCGCCAGGGCCGTCATAAGGGAAACCCATGGTCAAGCCGCCCCACGAGGCGATGCACCGCATCTTCCAGCACGACCCCGGACTCTTCAGCCGCGTCTCACGCTTCCTGGGCGTCGACATCCCGAGACCGGTCGGGGCGACGCCCCTGCCGACCGACCTCACCGAGACCAGCCCCGTCGAACGTAGGGTCGACACAGTCCTGCGGTTCGAGACCGCGGAGCAGGGTGACTTCCTCCTGGCCATCGAGGCCCAGGGCAGCAAGAACCCGGACAAGCCGGCGAGCTGGGCGTACTACACCGCCTACCTGTGGACGAAGTACCGTCTGCCCACCGCGCTCCTCGTCGTCTGCCAGGACCACGCCACGGCGAAGTGGGCCCAGCGGGCGGTCAGCAGCGGACCGCCCCAGCTGCCCACGCTCACCCTGCGTCCCGTGGTCGCCGGTCCGCACAACATGCCCGTGATCACGGACCCCGAGGAGGCCCGGGCCGACCTGGTCCTGGCCGGCCTCGCGGCCATCACGCACGCCGCCGAACCCGCCGTCAATGCGATACTGAAGGCCCTCTCGACCGCACTGCGGGACGTGCCCGAAGACATCGCGGACCCCATCGTCGAATTCACCGCACAGGGCCTGGGCAAGCACCCGGCCAAGCATCTCTGGAGGAACCTGGTGGCCGTGGACCTCTCCTTCTACAAGTCCTACCTCGTCGAAGAGATCCGGGAAGAAGCCCGCGCCGAAGCCCGCGCCGAAAGCGAGGCGCGCCGCGCCGCCGAGGACGTCCTGGCCGTACTCGCGGAGCGCGGCATCGATGTATCCGAGACCGCCCGTGAGCGCATCACCAGCTGCGACGATCCTCAGATCCTGAGCCGCTGGCTCCGGCGCGCCGTCACCGCCCCGACGGCCGAAGAGATTTTCCAGGACGCCTGACCGGCGTCGTCCCGACCGGGTTCCCTCCGCGCCGATCACCGGTGAGAACCGGAGCCCGGTCGGGTCAGTCGCCGCGGTCCTGCTTGCCCTTGTCGCCGTCCTCGTCGCGGTCGTTGTCGGGCTTGTCCTCGTCCAGGGACTTGAGGAAGTCGGGGTTGTCGTCCGGCGCCACCCACTGCCGGCGGCCGCCGCCCCGGTTCCAGGCGGAACCGATGGAGCCGCCCGCGCCCGCGGGGTGCCGCTTCTTGCCGGCGATCAGCCAGGAGATCGAGCCGACCAGCGGGAACAGCAGCACGAGGATCGCCCAGAACGGCTTGGGCATATGACGGATGTCCTCATCCTTCGTGCTGATGCAGTCGATGAACGCGTACACGCTCAGTGCCAGTGGCACGAGGAACATCAGCACCCGCAGCATGGGGCCTCTCCAGCGGAAGCGGTGGGCGGTACAGGGCCAGGGTAACCGCTCGGGGATACTTGACCGCATGGCTTACGACGATCTTCGCTCCCTGCTCAGGGCGCTGGAGCGCGAGGGTGACCTCAAGCGCATCAAGGCCGAGGTCGACCCGTATCTGGAGGTCGGTGAGATCGTCGACCGGGTGAACAAGGCCGGCGGTCCCGCCCTGCTCTTCGAGAACGTGCGCGGCTCGAGCATGCCCCTCGCGATGAACGTGTTTGGCACCGACCGCCGTCTGCTGAAGGCGCTCGGGCTGAAGTCGTACGCGGACATCTCCGAGAAGATCGGCGGGCTGCTCCGCCCCGAGCTGCCGCAGGGCTTCGTCGGGGTGCGGGAGGCCTTCGGGAAGCTCGGCGCGATGACGCACGTGCCGCCGAAGAAGGTGAAGTCCGGGGACGCACCCGTCCAGGAGGTCGTGCTCACCGGGGACGACGTGGACCTGGAGCGCCTTCCGGCGCTGTTCACCTGGCCCAAGGACGGCGGCTCCTTCTTCAACCTGGGGCTCACCCACACCAAGGACCCGGAGTCCGGCATCCGGAACCTGGGCCTGTACCGGCTCCAGCGCCACGACAAGCGCACCATCGGCATGCACTGGCAGATCCACAAGGACAGCCGGAACCACTACCAGGTCGCCGCCCGGCGCGGTGAGCGGCTGCCCGTCGCCATCGCCTTCGGCTGCCCGCCGGCCGTGACCTACGCGTCCACGGCGCCGCTGCCCGGGGACATCGACGAGTACCTGTTCGCCGGGTTCGTGCAGGGCAAGCGGATCGAGATGGTCGACTGCAAGACCGTGCCGCTCCAGGTGCCCGCGCAGGCGGAGGTCGTGCTGGAGGGCTGGCTGGAGCCGGGCGAGATGCTGCCCGAGGGGCCGTTCGGCGACCACACCGGCTTCTACACCCCGCAGGAGCCCTTCCCCGCGCTCACCATCGACTGCGTGACGATGCGGAAGCGGCCGCTGCTCCAGTCCATCGTCGTCGGCCGGCCGCCGACCGAGGACGGGCCGCTGGGACGGGCGACCGAGCGCTTCTTCCTGCCGCTGCTGAAGATCATCGTCCCGGACATCGTGGACTACCACCTCCCCGAGTCCGGCGGCTTCCACAACTGCGCGATCGTCTCGATCGACAAGAAGTACCCCAAACACGCCCAGAAGGTGATGCACGCCGTCTGGGGCGCCCACATGATGTCGTTGACCAAGCTGATCGTGGTCGTCGACTCCGACTGCGACGTCCACGACCTGCACGAGGTCTCCTGGCGGGCCCTCGGCAACACCGACTACGCCCGTGACCTCACCGTCGTCGAAGGTCCCGTCGACCATCTCGACCACGCCTCCTATCAGCAGTTCTGGGGCGGCAAGGCGGGTATCGACGCGACGCGCAAGTGGCCCGAGGAGGGGTACACGCGCGACGGGGGCTGGCCCGACATGGTGGAGTCCGACCCCGAGACGGCGGCGAAGGTCGACCGCCGCTGGAAGGAGTACGGACTGTGAGTCCCACCGCCGCCGGCGGTCCGGCGCTGTTCATCGGCACCGACACCGACTACGTGGCCCTCGTGCGCCCCGAACTCGACCCGGACGACCAGGGGGTGCGCCGGGCCGCCGAGGAGGCGGGCGTCACGCCGGAGGAGCTCGCGGGTTCCGGCGACACCTGGGCCGTGCTCTTCGAGCACGGCGGCGAGGGCGACGGCTTCGAACTGCCCGGCGTGCGTGACGCGGAACCCGCCGACTTCGCGCAGCGGCTGCGTGCCGGGCTCGTCGCCGACGAGGGCCCGTTCACGGTCGACGGCGGCTCGGTGCTGCGGCTGGACGCCCGGCCGGACGCCGCCGGCGGCTGCGCCTTCACCGCGTACGTCACCCCGCCCGACGACGCCGGCAAGCCGCTGACCGTGGAGACGGGCCCGCTGCCCGTCGCCGCGCTGCTCGCCGACCTCGACACGTTTCTCGGGAGCCTCGCATGATGACCACAGCCGACGGGGTCGTGGAGCCGGGACCGGCCTCGCGGCCCGGACGCACCAAGGCCTTCCTGCGGCTCGTGATGATCGAGCACTCGGTGTTCGCGCTGCCCTTCGCCTACATCGCCGCGCTCACCGCGATGTACGAGTCGGACGGGAACATCCACTGGGGCCGGCTGCTGCTGGTCACCGTCGCCATGGTCGGCCTGCGCACCTTCGCGATGGCCGCCAACCGGATCATCGACCGCGAGATCGACGCCCGTAACCCGCGCACCGCGCACCGGGAGCTGGTCACCGGCGCGGTGTCGGTCCGGCACGCCTGGACCGGCGCCCTGATCGCCCTGGCCGTGTTCCTCGGCGCGGCGGCCCTGCTCAACCCCCTCTGCCTCGCCCTCGCGCCGGTCGCCGTGATCCCGATGGTGGTGTATCCCTACGGCAAGCGGTTCACCGACTTCCCCCAGGCCATCCTCGGTCTCGCCCAGGCCATGGGACCGGTCGGCGGCTGGCTGGCCGTCACCGGAGCGTGGTCGTGGGACGCGGTGGTGCTCGGTCTGGCGGTCGGCATCTGGATCGGCGGCTTCGACCTGATCTACGCCTGCCAGGACGTCGACACCGACCGCGAGATCGGCGTGAAGTCCGTCCCGGCCCGCTTCGGCATCCCCGCCGCCGTATGGGGGGCCCGCGTCTGCCACGCCGTCACCACGGCCCTGTTCGTCTGGTACGCCCTCCTCACCGACGCCGGTGCCTTCTTCTGGCTGGGCCTGCTGATCGTCGCCGGCGCCTTCGTCTACGAGCACACCATCGTCCGCCCGACCGACCTGACCCGCCTGAACCGGGCGTTCTTCAGCGTCAACGGCTTCATCGGCATCGCCCTGTTCGTGTGCGCGCTGCTCGACCTGGTGGCGCGCGGGCTGACGGTGTAGCGCGCTACGCCGCCGGCTCCCGGTGCGCGGGGCGGCGGAAGACGAAGGCCGCCGCCACGCCCGCCGCCAGGCCGATCAGATGGCCCTGCCAGCTGACGCCGGACTGGGTCGGGGCGAGACCCGCCAGGATGGAGCCGCCCCAGACCGCGGCGACCAGCACCCCGGCCATGACACCGAGCGGACGCCGCTCGACGAAGCCGCTGACCAGCAGGAAACCGAAGAGGCCGAAGATCAGGCCGGAGGCGCCCGCGGTGTTGGTGTGCGCCGGGGACATGAGCCACACCCCCAGACCGTCGGCCACGACGATCAGCGCGCAGACGGCGAGGAACCGGCGTATGCCCCCGAGGGCGGCCAGGAAGCCGAGCACCAGCAGCGGCACGCTGTTGGCCGCCACATGGGCGAAGCCGAAGTGCAGGAAAGCGGCCGGGAGGATGTCGGCCAGCTCGGACGGGGTGCGCGGCACGATGCCGTACTCGTCCAGGGCGTGCCCGGCGGCCACGTCGATCACTTCGAGCAGCCACAGCAGCGCCACCCAGCCCGCCATCAGCTTGGCCGCGGTCCTGGCCCGGTCGCCCTGCGACCACTGCGGACGCGTACCCGACACCTTCCACCCCCCGCCGTGGGCCCGTTCTCTCAGAGGAACGCCCGGCCCCCTCGGCCGGTTCCCGCCCTGTGACTCCGGATAGGCTCGGTCCTGTGAACCCAGTCAAGCCAGGAGAGACGCCGCGTACGCCTTGGATCGTAGGGGTCTCCGGCGCGTCCGGCACCCCGTATGCCGCCTCGGTGCTGCGCGCCCTGCTCGCCGCCGGTGAGAGCGTCGACCTCGTCGTCAGCCGGGCCTCGCGGCTCACCCTCCTGGACGAGACCGGCATCGCCTTCCGTGACGCCCACTGGCGGGACGACCTGCGGCAATGGCTGTCCCGGGGCGCGGACGGAAAGCCGGACACCTTCACCGTCGACCTCGACGGGGTACGGCACTGGGCCGCCGGCGACCTCGCGGCCGGGCCGTCCTCCGGGTCGTATCCGAGCAAGGGCATGCTGATCGTGCCCGCCTCCACGGCCTGTGTGGCCGGGGTGGCGCTCGGGCTGTCCAAGGACCTGTTGCAGCGGGCGGCGAGCGTGACCCTGAAGGAGGGGCGCAAGCTGGTGGTCGCCGTACGGGAGACCCCGCTGAACGGCCAGACCCTGCGGCACCTGGTGACGCTGGACGACGCGGGCGCGACCGTGGTGCCCGCCTCACCGGCCTTCTACGCGGGGGCGACGCACATCCAGGACCTGGTGGACTTCGTCGCCGGACGCGTGCTCGACGCGGTGGGCGTCGAGCACCGGCTCTACCGCCGCTGGGAGGGCGAACTCGGCGGCGCATCCCGCAACGGCTGAGCACGTCGGCGACTACCTCGCCCGCACTTTCGGACCACGAACAGCACCACCTTTTTTCAGACACTTTCGTACCTCTTCAGTGGAAGGCTTCGATTCGAATGGACGCGGTGGACAGGCAGCTCATCCAGGCCCTGAGGGAGAACGGCCGGGCCTCCTACGCGGAGCTGGGGCGCCTCGTCGGCCTGTCGGGCCCCAGCGTCACCGACCGCATCAACCGGCTGGAGGCGGCCGGAGTCATCACCGGCTACCGCGCCACCGTGGACGCCGCCTCGCTGGGCCTAGGGGTCACCGCCCTGATCGGCATCTCGCTCTCCGACGCCGCCGACCACGAGGACGTGGCGCAGCGGCTGAAGGACCTCTCGGAGATCGAGGACTGCTGGTTCATCGCCGGCGACGACTCCTTCATGCTCAAGGTGCGGGCGACGGACGTGGACGGACTGGAGAAGATCATCCGCCGGCTGTCCGGCACGAAGGGCGTCTCCCGGACCCGTACGACGATCGTGCTCTCCACCAAGTGGGAGAACCGCGTCGGTGAGCTGCCCGAAGAGGTGCAGTAGGCGGAGCGTACGGTTGACGGGGTCTGCCTGAAGAAGGCGGTAGCGGTCGAGGAAAAGAGGAGCGGCATGGACGTCGGGCTCAAGCGCGAGCTGGAGGAGAAGGTCAGGGCGGGCGAACGCCTGACCCGTGAGGACGGCATCGCGCTGTACGAGTCGGACGACCTGGCCTGGCTGGGCGGGCTGGCGCACGAGGTGCGGACGAGGCTGAACGGCGACGTCGTGCACTTCAACGTCAACCGCCACCTCAACATGACGAACGTGTGCACCGCCTCCTGCGCCTACTGCTCCTTCCAGCGCAAGCCGGGGGAGAAGGACGCGTACACGATGCGCATCGAGGAGGCTGTGAAGCTCGCCAAGGAGATGGAGTCGGAGAACCTGACCGAGCTGCACATCGTCAACGGGCTGCACCCCAATCTGCCGTGGCGTTACTACCCGCGTTCGCTGCGGGAGTTGAAGGCCGCGCTGCCGGACGTCTCGCTCAAGGCGTTCACGGCCACCGAGATCCACCACTTCGAGACGATCTCCGGGCTGTCCGCCTCCGAGATCCTCGACGAGCTGATCGACGCGGGTCTCGAATCCCTCACGGGCGGCGGTGCGGAGATCTTCGACTGGGAGGTGCGGCAGCACATCGTCGACCACCGGACCCACTGGGAGGACTGGTCGAGGATTCACCGGCTGGCGCACGAGAAGGGGCTGAAGACCCCGTGCACCATGCTGTACGGGCACATCGAGGAGCCCCGTCACCGGGTGGACCACGTGCTGCGGCTGCGTGAACTGCAGGACGAGACCGGCGGCTTCCAGGTCTTCATCCCGCTGCGCTACCAGCACGACTTCGTGGACATGAAGGACGGCAAGGTACGCAACCGGCTCCAGGCGCGGACGCATATGGCGACGGGGGCGGAGGCGCTGAAGACGTTCGCGGTGTCGCGGCTGCTGTTCGACAACGTGCCGCATGTCAAGGTGTTCTGGGTGATGCACGGTGTGCAGACGGCGCAACTCGCGCTGCAGCACGGGGCGGACGACATGGACGGGTCGGTCGTCGAGTACAAGATCACGCACGACGCGGACGACTTCGGTACGCCGAACAAGCTGACGCGTGAGGATCTGCTGGACCTGATCCGGGATGCGGGGTTCCGTCCGGTGGAGCGGAATACGCGGTACGAGGTCATCCGGGAGTACGACGGCCCCGACCCGGCGCGCAGGGAGTCCCCCCAGCCCATGAGGGTGTGAGGGGCAGGCCCCCTCACCCGACTCGGTGGGTCACAAGCCGAGGGCCGCTCGGTCCGACTCGGTGCGCGATGAGGCGAGGGCGGCCCGGCCCCACCTCGGGGGCGCGGGGAGCTGCGCGACGAGCCGTCCACGGCCCGCGTCCGACCGCCCCGCGCGGGTACTCGCACCCCATGGCGACAGAAGACGCCTACACGGCGGAGCCCTTCGTGCCGGCCCGCGGTGGCCTGCCCGCCCTGCGCAAGGCGGCCGCCGCCTGCCGGGGATGCCCGCTGCACCGTGACGCCACGCAGACCGTCTTCGGTGCCGGGAGCGCCGACGCCCGGGTCATGCTCGTCGGGGAGCAGCCCGGTGATCAGGAGGACCGGCAGGGGCAGCCCTTCGTCGGCCCCGCGGGCCGTGTGCTGGAGCGGGCGCTCTCCGAAGCCGGCCTGGACCCCGCCGACGCGTATGTCACCAACGCGGTCAAGCACTTCAAGTTCACCCGGTCCGAGCCCCGTAAGCGCCGCATCCACAAGGCCCCCACCCTGCGCGAGGCGGCCGCGTGCGGGCCGTGGCTCGCCGCCGAGCTCGCCGTCGTCGAGCCGGAGCTGATCGTCGTGCTGGGTGCGACCGCCGGGAAGGCGTTGCTCGGCTCCTCGTTCCGGGTCACGCAGGTGCGCGGCACGGTGCTGGAGGAGGAGATCCACGGGCACCCCGAGCGGCTGGTGCCCACCGTGCACCCCTCGTCGGTCCTGCGGGCGGACGACCGCGAGGCGGCGTACCGGGGACTGCTGGCGGACCTGAAGGTAGCTGCACAGGCGCTCGAGTAATGGCTAGCATGAGTCCATGCCCCTTACCTATACGTTCGACCCTGCCGTCACCCCCGCACTCCGCGACGGCATCCTCGACCTGTGGACCGACGTCAGCAACGCGGGCGGGGCGGTCGGCTTCGTGCCGCCGGTGACGCGGGAGGAGGTCCGTCCCGAACTGGTACGGCAGTTCGCGTCCATGGCCGAGGGGCGCTCCCGCCTGCTCGTCGGACGCGACGACGAGGGCCGGGTGGCCGCGACGGCGTTCCTCACCTTCAACACCCACCACCTGATGACCCACTGGATCTGGATCTACACGGTGATGGTCCACCCCCGGCACCAGGGCGAGGGTCACGGCCGTGACCTGATGGCCGCCGCCGAGCGGGCCGCCCGCACCCTCGACGGCGTGGAGGCGATACGGCTCGCCTGCCGCGGCGGCCTCGGGCTGGAGCGCTTCTACGCCTCCTGCGGCTACAAGGAGGTCGGCCGGGTCCCCGGCGCGATCCGCGTGGCCCCCGGCGACGACCGGGACGACGTGATCATGCTGCTGTCGCTGACCTGAGGCCCGTACCCCGCTGAAAGATCCCCTGCCGGCCGTGCTTCACTGGACGTTGTCCGATGGGACGTTTCTGACCGTACGCACGGAAGAGTGGATGAGATGCTCCGCTACACGCTGATGCGCCTCGGGATCTTCGTGGGCTGCCTCGTGGTCGTCTGGGGCCTCGTCTACTCCGGTCTCGCCCCGCGCGGCCTGGGTGACTCCAACGGCCTGTGGATCGTGCTGCTCGCGCTGGTGTTCTCCGCACCGATCAGCTTCGTGGTGCTCCGCAAGGAGCGGGACCGCGCCTCGGAGCGGATCGTGCAGCGGGTGAACCGGGCCAAGGCCGGCCTCGAGGCCAACCGCACCATGGAGGACACGGCCGACGACACCGCCCGCTCGCAGGGGCAGGCGCAGGGTCAGGCCTCGTAACGTCCGTCACACCCGCGCACCGCGCTTCCGGCGCCCCGGCTTCCGAAACCCCTGGAACACCGGGGCGCTTTGCGTTGTAGGGATTCTTTCGTCCCTCCGCCTCTCAAAGTAAGGCTTTGAGGATCCCAAAGCTCAGGTGTTACGGTCTCGGGGTGAAGTCAGCAGCCGTGTTCCCCACGCCCCGGAGTGTTCCGCTCGTGGCGCGCCTGCATGTGGACCTCTGCCGGATCACCGCCGCGAACTGTCGTCCCTGACGTTCTGCCGCGCCCCGAGTCCACGTCCTTCCCCCACGCGTCCCCTTACCGGAGCATGTCCGTGTCCACGAACACGCAGTTCAAGCTGCCCATACGCGCGCCCTTCTGGGCCCAGATACTCGCCGGCCTCGTCCTGGGCGTCCTGCTCGGCTGGCTCGCCCGCAGCCAGGACGTCTCCTGGCTGGTCACCACCCTGGAGAAGGTCGGCGGCACCTTCATCGGCCTGCTGAAGCTCGCCGTCGCCCCGCTGGTCTTCTTCGCGATCCTGGTCTCCATCACCAACCTGCGGAAGGTCAACAACGCGGCCCGGCTGGCCTCGCGGACCCTCCTGTGGTTCATGATCACGTCGCTGATCGCGGTGGCGATCGGCCTGCTCATCGGCCTGGTCACCAACCCGGGCGCCGGAACCGGCCTCACCCCGGTGGACGGCGCCGCACCGGAGAAGTCCGGCTCCTGGATCGACTTCCTGACCGGCATCGTGCCGACCGACGTCGTCACGCCGTTCACCGAGCTGAACGTCCTGCAGATCGTCTTCATGGCCGCCGTCGCCGGTGTCGCCGCCCTCCAGCTCGGCGAGAAGGCCCAGCCGATCCTCACCCTGAGCGAGTCCGTCCTCGAGCTCCTCCAGAAGGCCCTGTGGTGGGTCATCCGCCTCGCCCCGCTCGGCACCGTCGGCCTCATCGGCAACGCCATCGCCACCTACGGCTGGGACCTGATCGGCAAGTACGCCACCTTCACCGCCGACATCTACGTCGGCTGCCTCATCGTCCTCTTCGGCGTCTACCCGGCGCTGCTGGCGACCGTCGCCAAGGTCGGCCCGGTGCAGTTCTTCAAGGGCGCCTGGCCCGCCATCCAGCTGGCCTTCGTCTCCCGCTCCTCCGTCGGCACCATGCCGCTGACCCAGAAGGTCACCGAGCGCCTCGGCGTGCCGAAGGAGTACGCGAGCTTCGCCGTCCCGTTCGGCGCCACGACCAAGATGGACGGCTGCGCCGCGATCTACCCGGCCATCGCCGCGATCTTCGTCGCCCAGATCTTCGACATCCAGCTCGGCGTCGGCGACTACCTGCTGATCGCGTTCGTCTCGGTCGTCGGCTCGGCCGCCACGGCCGGTCTCACCGGCGCGACGGTCATGCTGACCCTCACCCTCTCCACCCTCGGCCTCCCGATGGAGGGCGTGGGTCTGCTCCTCGCCATCGACCCGATCCTGGACATGATCCGCACCGCGACCAACGTCGCCGGGCAAGTTGTATGCCCGTTGATTGTGGCGTCGCGGGAGAAGATCCTCGACCGCGAGAAGTACAACAGCGTGGCGTCGGCGCCCATCGACGCGGATGGACCGCGGGTGGTGGCTGCTGCCGCTTGATGGTTGACCTGACAGGTCAGGTGACGCCCCGTGCTGATACGTCGCACGGGGCGTCTCTTGTTTGCATGGGGAGGCTTGCTCAACGGTATGCGGGGGCACCAATGGCCGGGTGAACCGGGAAGGTGGGGCGCGGACAGAGGTCGCCGTCTCACAGTAGTTGGCGGAGGGGGTTCCCGGCCGCTCGCATCGGCGAGGACCTTAAGCAGCTGTTCGTGATTGACGGGGATCCGGTGACGTTCTGGCACCTGATCGTCGAGTCGAAGCTTGGCACCGCTTCAAAAAGTCACTGAAAGATTTACCCAGACTCATACAAGCATTCCTGGCTCTACTCGCAAACTGAAGCAGAGCCAGGAGGGAGTCAGTAGCTAATAGCGCCTAACAGAATGGGCCTTGCGGGCTGACCTGCAGAGATCCCGGTTCGCCGTCGGCGGCGAACCGCATCAAGGATTGCTCCAGCAGTTCCAGGAGCTGCCGCAGGTCGTCGGCTACCTTGTCGAGTTGGGGTTCGTCCAGTGATGCCGTCCGCGTCCGATGAACCGACCCATCAGGGCCCGCGACGTAGGACAGGCCGCCACCGTTCGAGCCGATGGCCACCATCTGGACCGCGCCAGCACCGACGGCGCCGTGCTCCTGGAGCCGCAGAAGGACGTCGCCCGCCGAGTCGAGGAAGTAGCCGTTGCCGACGTCCGCCCAAGTGACGTCGCCGATGTTGTCGTAGAAGGTGACCAGATCAGCCGGAATAAGGCCCGCTTGAGCAAGCGTGCGAGCCGCGGTTTGATCGTCGCGGTCGGCCGGCCGGACCTTGTTGGTACCAGGGGGAAAGCCATGCCGATTCTCGAACTCGCCTGCCATGGCCGCGAGGACCCCGGAGACTCTCTCTGTCCACGAGGCCAGCCAGGCGGGTGAAAGCGAACGGTCACTCATGAGGCCGGATCATGGCATGAGCCACGGACATCCTTGAGGTGACCAGTGGTCTTGCGCCCTCGTGTCAGCGTAATGCTCTGAGTTGTCGGTGGGCGATGAGGCAGCAGGCGAGCTTCAGGAACGCTTCGTGGATGTCGGCTCGCCGTTCCCACCGGATCCGCAGACGTCGGAAGCCGTGCAGCCAGGCAAAACTCCTCTCCACGACCCAGCGGTAGGTGCCCAGTCCGGTGCCGTGTCGCGTGCCGCGGCGGGCGATCGCGGGCACGATGCCACGGGCGCGGACCTGGTTGCGGTAGATGTCGTGGTCGGCGAACAGCGAGTCCGGCTTGCGACGGGGACGGCCGGCCCGGCCGCGGACCGGCGGGATCGCGTCGAGCAAGGGCAGCAGTTGAGTGACGTCGTTGCGGTTGCCGCCGGTCAGCAGCACCGCCAGCGGGGTGCCGTGCCCATCAGTGATCAAGTGATGCTTGGAGCCGGCTCGTCCCCGGTCGACCGGCGACGAGCCCGTGTGCTGCCCCCTTTTAACGCCCTGACGTGGGAGGAGTCGACCACGCAGCGGGACCAGTCCAGACGTGCGACCGCGTTCAGTTCGGCCAGCAATACCTCGTGCAGTCGCTGCCAGACGCCGGCCCCGTTCCAGTCCCGCAAGCGGCGCCAGCACGTCATGCCCGAGCCGAAGCCGAGGTCCTGCGGCAGGTACTCCCACTGGATCCCGGTGTGCAGCACGTACAGGATCCCGCACAGCACCTGCCGGTCCGGCAGCGGCTTGCGGCCCGGGTGCCGAAAGCGTCGCTCACGCTGCGGCAACAGCGGCTCCAGGCGGTTCCACAGCTCATCCGACACGACCCACGGCAACGTCCCCACACCGAACCGAACGCTCAACTACCGTCCTGGACACGGCCACCAAGACCGAGCCACCTCATTGTGTTAGCCGCTATTAGTAGGGCAGGCGCCACGTCGAGTAGGGGCCTGAGAGTTGGCGTCTGGCTCGACTGCCTGTATGTAAGTTGGCTGGTTGCTGCAGGTTGTGATCCAGGGACGCCAGCCTGTCGCCGATCTTCTCTGGGCCGGTAGGGACGGCCGTGATCGATAGCTACCTTGCTGACCGAGCCAAGCCGGTTACTCCGACGAGTGCGCGCCCTCCGAACCGACCGGCGTGATCCTGATCGACGTGATCTCGGGCGGCTTGCGCCTGCCGCGACCGATGCTGAACACGTCAACGTGGTCGATCACGGTCGCCAGGACGGCGCGGCGCCGTTCGAGGTTTTCGGGCTTGTCATCCTTCCAGACCGCAAGGACATCGGTCTCGACGCGTGATCGGCGGACGGCCGTTGTCGCTTCACGCGTGCGTAGGGTCTGGAGCTCTGCGCGAAGGTGGGTCAAGGAGTCGAAGTAGTCTTCGTCCTCCATCTGTCCTTCCTTCCAGCGTCCTCGGAGCGCTCGGATTCGGGTCTCCAGCAAGCTGATCTCGTTCGTGAGGTCATCAGCGGGCACCACTTCCTGCTGGGGCATGCGGGACAAAAGCGCAGCCTCGGTCACCTCGTTGAGACGCTCTTCAATCCACTGATACTGGCGGCTCACCTTGCCGCAGCCGAGGCGGCCGTTCGGGCCTCGCTGTGATGAGCTGCAGAACGTCCTTCGGAAGGTTCGTCCCTGGATGGTCGCCCACTGCACCCGCATCACGGCACTGCAATGACCGCATCGCAGGAATCCGGAGTACAGGTGCTTACGCTTGCCCGACCCCTGCGCCGCCGGGGTGGCCCGCCCATCGAGCAGGGTCTGTACGTTCTCCCACTGTTCTCGGGTCAGAGGGGCACCGTAGACGCTGTCCCCGAGGTCCTGGCCCTTGTAGGTGACGATCCCTCCGGTCCGTTCCGACCGGAACACGCGCTTCACTGCCGCGAGCGTCCAGGCCCCGCCCTGCGGTGTCGTAGAGCCCTCGGAATTCCAGTACCGGGCCACATCGCCGGGGGTCTTCGCGTTCCGGTCCATCAGCATGAGGTAGCCGTTGCGGATGAGCTCGACCTCGGCTTCGTCCAGTTCCTTGAAGTGCGAGCCCTCCTTGAAGCCGAACTGTCGCTTCCCGCCGGCGTGAGGCTTGCCCTGCTCCCTGCGCTGTAGGAGAGAGTTGTTGACGCGCTCCGACATGCGCTCTGTCTCCTGCTGAGCCACCGCACCCTTGATCGTCAGGATCATGCGGCCGTTGGCCGTCGAGGTGTCCTCGCCCTCGGTCGTCGCGAACGCGAAACCGTGTTGCTGCTGCTCTGCAAGGAAGCTGGTCAGTTCGCTGATGCGGCGGGTCAGGCGGTCGATGGAGTAGACGACGATGCCGTCAATCAGGCCGTCGCGGGCGTCTCGCAGCATCTCCGTGTACTGCGGACGGCGACGCTTGCTCGTGGTCGACGCTGACACGTCGTTCTCCGGATAGACCTTGTGGACCTTCCACCCCATGCGCTCGCACAACTCCCGGCACGCCTTCTCCTGGCGCTGGATGCCGAGTTCCTGACCCTTGCGGTCCTTGCTGATACGTACGTAGATCCCCACGCGCTCCGGCTTGGCCATGTCCCACCCCTGGTCACTGATTAGGTGCCTGCGCTGTGAACAACGTGCATACCAACACTACGGTTACGAAACGTCGCAGGGCAGGCCCTGGTCCCGGTCATCGTCTCCGCGCGCGAGGGGCTGCTCGACCGCGAGGCGTACGACTCCGTCCACTCCTCCCCGGTCGACGACGACGTCCCGGCCGACGAGTCCCGGCGGGTCCCCGTGGCCGCCTGACCCTCCCGGATCCCGCACGAGGGGCGCTTCCCGGCAATCACCGACCGGTGACCGTTGCTGGGAGCGCCCCTTACCCCTGTCTCCCGCATGGTGTGAGATCACCTGCACCACGTGCATCACACGTGGCACATTTCCATGATCCGGCAAGGATCAGCACCACTGGCGAAGGGGGAACCCGTGGCACGCACGCGGGCGCAGGGCCTACGCAACGTCGCCGAGGCGGTCGTGTCCGGCACCGATCCGCGCACGGCGGCGCGGGACGAACTGCGCCGCCGCACCGGAGGCGGCGGCACGACGGCGGAGGGCCGACGGGCACCGGAGAGCCGGGAGGAGACAGGGGGAGACGGAATGGACCCCTCGGACTTCCCGGCCGCCCGGGAACAGGACGGGGGCTCCGTCGACACCGTCATGCGGCAGAAGACGGTTCCGCTGGACGAGGCCGGAGAGGCGCTCGGCCGCAGCGAGCAGCTGCGCGAGGGCGGAGAGGTCGTGCACGCCATCTGCCCGATGGTGATGCCCAAGGGACGCTCCCTGCTCTCCATGCTGCCGGTGCTGTCGCTGCTGGTCATCGGCGCCGTGGGCACGTCGGTGGTGTCGGCGGCCGGGGGCGACGGTCCGACCAACCCGCTGTTCGGACTGCACTACTGGGTCGTGGCGCTGCTCGCCGTCGCGTTCGTGTGGTGGCGGCAGGGCCTGGTGATGGTGCCGGACGGCTGCCAGGCGATGATCACCCGGTTCGGCAAGCTGGAGAAGGTCGTCGGACCCGGCCGGGTCACGCTGCTCAGCCCGTGGAAGCGGGTGTCGTACATCGTCAACACGACCCGTGAGTACCCGTTCAACGCGCCGGTGCGCGAGGCCCCGACCAAGGGCGGGGTGAAGGCGTCGATCGACCTGTTCATCCAGTTCCGGATCAGTGACCCGGTCGAGTTCGTCTACACCCTCGGCGCGGTGCGCGGGTTCGAGGAGAAGCTCGGGAACGCCGTCAGCGAGACCATCCGCAGCCTGATCTACGAGCAGGAGGCGGCCGGTATCTACGACATGGTCGGCGAGGACAGCGGCCGGCTGCTTGAGCAGCTCAACCAGCAGTTCCGGCCCGCGGTGGAGCTGACCAACGCCAACATCACGCACGCCGAGCCCTCGGACCGGCGCTACCGGATGGACCTGGCCGCGCCGGAGATGGTGCGCGTGGCGAAGGAGGCGTACACCCACGAGTACGCGCTCCAGCTGCGCAAGGAGCAGGACGAGGGCGACCTGACCCGGGAGCTGGCCTCGAGCCAGGAGACGCTCTCCGCGATCCAGGCCGACATCGCCCAGTACCAGGCGCAGATGGACACCGCCGTGGAGCGGGAGACCAACCGCGCGGAGGCGCTGGCCCGCCAGCGCTACGTCCAGGCCGAGTCGGAGGCCAAGGCCAACGCGGCGCTGCTGGAGGCGCAGGCCCTGGACATCCGCGCGGTGACCGCGGCGCAGGCGCCGGAGATCCTCGAGTACCGCTACCAGCAGCAGGTGCTCGACACCCTGGAGCAGGTCGCCGATCACCTGCCGCGGCTGGTGCGGATCGGCGGGGCGGACGGTACCGGCGCCGCCGGGATCGACTTCCTCGAGCTGGCCCGTGAGCTGGTCGGCGAGCGCGGGGCGGAGCTGTTCACCGACGCCGACATGGCCGCCGTACGGGGCCGGCTGGCGGAGGTGTCCGAGCGGATCGCCGCCCGTGAGGAGGAGATCGGCGCGCTGCTGGCGGCCGAGCGGCCGACGGTGCCGCAGATGACCGGGGACGCCGGGACGGGCGAGGCGCCCGCGGGTGCCCGGGGAAGCGATGTGCCCGAGTCCGTCGAGGAGGACCACAGTTGAGCTCCGCACGCATACACCGCCGTTCGGTCATCGCCGAGGCCGTCGCCCCCTGGAGCGACATCGCCCGCCTGCTGCGCGGTGGCGAGGCCGACACCCTCATTCCGGTCATCATTCCCCGTCACCGCCGCCGTCTGTGGTGGATGCTGCCGCTGTGGCTCGGCGTCTACGCCCTGTTGACGGGCGTGATGCTGACGCTGGGCGAGTCGGAGTCCGACGGTGCGTCCGGCATCGCCTACGGCGCCCTGGCCACCCTCTCCTACACCGTGGCCGTCGTGCTGCTGCTGATCGGGGGGCTGTGGTGGTGGCGTTCCTCGATCGTCGAGATCGAGCAGGGCACCAACGGGGTGCTGACCCGCTACGGCGCCGTCACCCGCACCCTGGACGCCGGCCGGCACTACCTGTGGCACCCCTGGTCGCGGGTCGACTTCGTCGTCGACACGGCGACGGAGATCCCGTACTCGGCGCCGGTCATGGCCTGCCCCACGCAGGAGAACGTGCCGCTGCGCTCGATCGAGTTCTTCCTGAAGTTCCGCATCACCGACGCGGTGCTGTTCGTCCGCACCATCGGCGCGGGCAACTTCGACCTGGTGCTCTCCAGCGCCGTGCAGGACGCGATCCGGCAGCGGGCCCGCAGGATGCGCACCGAGCGCGCCTACGACCTGCGCGGCTCGGACGTGGCCGACATGCAGGAGCTGCTCAACCGGCAGCTGTCCGGCTACGGCGTGCGCATCACCGGCTGCAACATCCCCGACGTGCAGCTGCCGGCGCAGTACCAGCAGCACCTGGCCACGCGGGAGCGGGTCGCCAAGGAGCGCACCGCCTACGAGCAGGAGTGGGGCCTGACCCGCAAGCGGCGCATCGACAGCCTGGGCATGGACATCGAGCGGGCCAAGAAGGTGCGCGACGCCCGTATCGTCGAGGTGCGGGCCGCGCTGAACCGGGCCCGTGAGGAGGTCGCCCAGCTGCTGGAGCGGCAGGAGACCGAGGCCCAGCGGGTGCGGTTCGAGATCGAGACGCGCGGCCGCAGCGGTCTGATCGCGGCCGAGAACGAGGCCCGCGCCCAGCGTGCCCTGGCCAAGGCCTACCGCGACAACCGCGCGGTGCTCCAGTACGAACTGGCGCGCAGGCGCCTGGAAGTGGGTGCCGGGCTCGCCGGGAAGGCCCCGCAGCCGGTGGTGGTGCGCACCGACGCGGGCACCGACACCTCGGCGCTGTCGACGCTGTTCACCGCGCAGTTGCTGCCGCGGCTGACGGCGGGCGACCGGCCGGCCCTCGGTGACCGGACGGACCGGGCGGACGGCGGCGGCCACGACCCGCGGTAGCGGCGGACCGTACGCTGTGTCCCATGGGTGCCGTGAAGACGAAGCGGATGCCGCGTGCGGTCCGTGAACAGCAGATGCTGGACGCCGCCGTACGGACCTTCGGTCAACGGGGGTACATGGCCGCGTCGATGGACGAGATCGCCGAACTGGCGGGCGTGTCCAAGCCGTTGGTGTACCTGTACCTGAACTCCAAGGAGGACCTCTTCACCGCGTGCATCCGGCGGGAGGCGAAGGCCCTCACCGAGGCGGTGCGCGCGGGTGCCCGGCCGGAGCTGCCCGCGGACCGTCAGCTCTGGTCGGGCCTGACGGCGTTCTTCACGCACACCGCGCGGCACCCCGACGGCTGGTCCGTGCTGCACTTCCAGGCGCGCACGCACGGCGAGGTCTTCGCCGCCGAGGTCGCCGCGATGCGTGCGGAGATCGTGGCGTTCGTGACGCAGCTGATCCTCGATGCCGCCCGCGAGGCCCACCGGGACCCGGACCTTCCCGAGCGTGAGGTGTCCGGGCTGGCGGAGGCCCTGGTCGGTGCCGCCGAGTCCCTGGCCGACTGGGCCAACGCCACCCCCGGTGTCACGGCACGGCAGTCGGCGGCCACCCTGATGAACTTCGCCTGGGCGGGTCTGGGCGACCTGATGGCGGGGCACCGCTGGACCCCGCCCGACGACGACACCCGGGCCACCGGGGCTCAGGCCGGGCGGGCCTCCCCGGTCAGGTGAATCCGGCCGCCGGTGCCGCGCAGCTCGAAGCGCGGGCCCCGTGCCGCGTAGGTCACCGTGCCGGGCAGGAGCACCGGCGCCCTGAAGTCGGCCCGTATGTGCGTCGCGTCCGGGGTGCCGTGCGCGGCGAGGCAGCGGGCGACGGTCCACATGCCGTGTGCGATGGCGCGGGGGAAGCCGAAGAGCCGGGCGGTGAGGATGTGGAGGTGGATCGGGTTGCGGTCGCCGGACGCGGCGCCGTAGCGCCGGCCGACGTCCCCGGCGAGGCGCCACTCGTCGACGGCGGGCAGGGGCGCGGGGTCCTCGTGCGTGTCCCGGGTGTCCTGCGGGGCCGCGGTGGCGGTGGTCCGGTGGCGGGCCAGATAGGTGCTGTGTGACTCCCAGACGACGTCGGCGCCGGCGCGCATCTCCGTGACCACGGTGGCCTCCGTCCCGCGCCGGTGCGGGGCCAGTCCGTCGGCGTACACCGTCAGGCCGTAGGTGCCGGCGGACGGGATGGCCCGGTGCCGGGTGATCCGAATCGACGTGTGGACGAGTCCGAGGAGCGGCAGGGGGAAGTCCCGCCGGCTCATCAGCCGCATGGCCAGCGGGAAGCCCAGGACGTGCGGATAGGTCACCGGGAGCGCGTCCTCCCCGGTCGGGAAGCCGCACACCCGCTCGTACGCGGTGAGCGGGGCGGGGTCGACACGCAGAGCGGGCAGCACCAGCCGGGTGCGGGGGTGCGGGGCGTCGGGGCGGGGCCGCTTGAGGGGCGACAGCAGGGCGCCGCGTGCGAGCAGCGGGGCGAGGGCGGGGGGCCCGGGGAGCTCGACGGTGGGTGCGGGTGCGGAGGCCATGGAGTGTCAGGCCCCCAGCAGGCTCTGGCCGCAGACCCGTACGACCTGGCCGTTCACCGCGCCGGAGGCCGGGTGGGCGAGCCAGGCGGTGGTCTCGGCGACGTCGACGGGCAGTCCGCCCTGCGCGAGGGAGTTCATCCGGCGTCCCGCCTCCCGGATGAGCAGCGGCACGGCGGCCGTCATCTTCGTCTCGATGAACCCGGGCGCGACCGCGTTCACGGTCACCCCGTGCCCGGCGAGCGCGTGCGGGGCGAGGGAGCGGACCAGTCCGGTGATCCCGGCCTTGCTCGCGGCGTAGTTGGTCTGGCCCGCGTTCCCGGCGATGCCCGCGATGGAGGCGGTGGCGACGATCCGTCCGCCGCGCTTCAGGGCCCCGGCGGCGAGCAGCGCGTCGGTCGTGCGCAGCACACTCGCCAGGTTCACCTCCAGCACCGGACGCCAGCGGTCGGCGGGCATGTTGACCAGCCGGCGGTCGCGGGTGATGCCGGCGTTGTGGACGAGGACGTCGAGGCCGTCGGGGAGGGCCGCGGCGATCCGGGCGCCCGCGCCGGCGGCGGTGATGTCGAGGGGGAGCGCGATACCGCCCAGCCGGTCGGCGACACGGCGGGCGTCCGCTTCGGCCTGGGGGACGTCGAGGACGACCACGTCGGCGCCGTCCCGGGCCAGTGTCTCGGCGACCGCCTCGCCGATGCCGCGGGCGGCGCCGGTCACCAGGGCGGTGCGGCCGGCCAGGGGGCGGTCCGTGTCGTGGGGGGCGGCGGTCTCGTGGGCGCCGACCTCGATCACCTGGCCGCTGACGTAGGCGGACTTGGGGGAGAGCAGGAAGCGGAGGGTGGACTCGGCGGCGAGGGCGTCGGTGAGGCGGACCAGGTTCACGGTCCTGCCCCCGCCGGTCTCCTTGCCGAGGGAGCGGGTGAAGCCCTCCAACGCCTGCTGGGCGGCGGCCTGATGGTGGTCGGCGGGGTCGAGCGGGGCGCCGAGCACCACGATCCGGCCGCTCGTGGCGACGGACCGCACGACGGGGTGCAGGGCCGCGTGCACCTCGTCGAGTCCCTCGACGTCCCGTATCCCGCTCGCGTCCAGGACGACGGCGGCGGGCCGGCCCGAGGCGTCGCCCGGGGCATGACCGGTGCGGGCGAGGACCGGGGCGAGGTCGAGGCCGGACTTGCCCGCGGTGAGGTGGAGCAGACCGCCGTCCGGCACCGGCCGGGCGGCCGACCGGCGCAGCAGCGGCACGGGCCGGGGGAGGCCGAGACGGCGCGTGACGAAGCGGCCCGGCGCGGTGCCGGCAAAGCTCAGATAGCGGTCGGCCATGGGGTCTCCCGGGGTGGTCGCGCATTGCTTACTCTGAAGTAAGGTTACCGGAGGTAATCCTAGTCATCGGTGAGGAGCAGGTCGAGATGAGCACCCCGAAGCCGGCCGCCGTCCGGCGCGTCGCGGTCATCGGCGGCACCCGTGTCCCGTTCGCCCGCTCCGACGGCCCCTACGCCACCGCCTCCAACCAGGAGATGCTCACCGCCGCCCTGGACGGCCTCGTCGAGCGGTACCACCTGCGAGAACCGGGCGCGGTGGGCGAGTTCGTCGCCGGAGCGGTGCTCAAGCACGCCCGGGACTTCAACCTCGCCCGCGAGACGGTCCTCGGCTCGGCCCTCGACGCCCGCACCCCCGCCTACGACATCCAGCAGGCCTGCGGCACCGGCCTCCAGGCCGTCGTCGCCGCCGCCAACAAGATCGCCCTCGGCCAGACGGAGGCCGCGATCGCCGGCGGCGCCGACACCGCGAGCGACGCACCCCTCGGCGTCAACGACGCCCTGCGCAAGGTGCTGCTGGAGGCGCGGCGCGCGAAATCCCCGGGCGCCCGCCTCAAGGCGCTGGCGAAGGTGCGCCCCCGCCACCTCGTCCCCGACATCCCGCGCAACGCCGAACCGCGCACCGGCCTGTCCATGGGCGAGCACGCCGCCGTCACCGCCCGCGCCTGGGGCATCACCCGCGAGGCCCAGGACGAGCTCGCGGCCACCAGTCATCAGCGGCTGGCGGCCGCCTACGAACGCGGCCTGTTCCAGGACCTGGTGGTGCCCTTCCGTGGCCTGGCCCGCGACCAGAACCTGCGCCCCGGCTCGACGGTGGAGAAACTCGCCGCCCTGAAGCCCGTCTTCGGCCTCGCTCACCCCGACGCGACCATGACGGCGGGCAACTCGACCCCGCTCACGGACGGGGCGGCGCTCGTGCTGCTGGCGAGCGAGGAGTGGGCGCGGGAGCGGGGCCTTCAACCGCTGGCGTATCTGACCGCGTACGAGACGGCCGCCGTGGACTTCGTGCACGGGGACGTCGCCGACGGCGAGGACGGCCTGCTGATGGCACCCGCGTACGCGGTGCCGCGCATGCTGGAGCGGGCCGGACTCGGCATGGCGGACTTCGACCTGATCGAGGTCCACGAGGCGTTCGCCTCCCAGGTGCTGGCCACCCTGGCCGCCTGGGAGAAGCGGGGACTGGCGCCCGTCGACCGCGCGCGGCTGAACGTGGCCGGCTCCTCCCTGGCCACCGGTCACCCCTTCGCCGCCACGGGTGCCCGCATCGTCGCCACGCTGGCCACCCTCCTCGCCGAACGGGACGCCCCCGGCCGGGGACTCATCTCCGTCTGCGCGGCGGGCGGTCAGGGCGTGACGGCGATTCTGGAACGTCCCTGAGCGGGCAGGGGCGTCGTACATGAGTGACCCTCACGTAACCCCCGACATTGCACAGGCCCGGCCCGGGACCACCCCCCTTCCGGCACAGACCCCCCACGTCACCGCCGTACGATCCCCGCACCGGCCGGTGACGGTCCCCTCTCACCGGTGAGCGCCTCGGCGTGCGAGGCACGTACGTCGTGGCATCAAGCAGTTGCACTGCACGCCCCAGGAGCCGCCCGTGTCCACCGCGCATTCCGCCACCGCTCTCGACGACGACGTCTACGGAGCACCCGTCCTGGTCGAGCCCGAGACCCGGCGGCTGGACGGAGTCGTACGGGAAGCGTCCGTACCGCCGTTCGCCAAGCCGGTGCGGCACGGTTCGCTCGCCGACCTGCCGTTCGAGAACGCGAACGCGGCACCGGACGCGGTGGTGCTCAGCCGGAAGACGGCGGACGGCAGTTGGCGGGACGTGACGGCGGCACGGTTCGCCGCCGAGGTCATGGCCGTCGCCAAGGGGCTGATCGCCGAGGGCCTGGCGCCGGGAGACCGGATCGCGGTCATGGCCCGCACCATCTACGAATGGACGGTCCTCGACTTCGCCGCCTGGGCGGCGGGACTGGTCACCGTCCCCGTCTACCCCACCTCGTCCGTCTTCCAGGCCCGGTGGATCCTGCACGACTCCGGCGCGGTCGCCCTGATCACGGAGACCGCCGGCCAGGCCGCCGCCCTCGGCCCCGAGCTCCCGCACCTGCCCGATCTGCGGCGGGTGTGGGTCGTGGAGAAGGGCCACGTCGACGCCCTCGCGGAGGCGGGAGGGCACGTCCCGGACGCCGAGGTCGAGGTGCGCCGGGGCATGCTGGTCCCCAACACCCTCGCCACCCTCGTCTACACCTCCGGCACGACCGGCCGCCCCAAGGGCTGCGCCCTCACCCACGGCAACTTCTTCGCCGAGGTGGACAACGCCATCGAGCTGCTCTACCCCATCTTCCGGGCCCGGACCAGCGAAGAGGCCTCGGTCCTGCTCTTCCTGCCGATGTCCCACGTCTTCGGCCGCATGGTCGCCGTCGCCTGCGTACGCGCCCGGGTACGCCTCGGCCACGCGCCGAGCCTGGCGGCCGAGGACCTGCTGCCGGACCTGGCGAGCTTCCGGCCCACCTGTCTGCTGACCATCCCGTACATGCTGGAGAAGGTCTTCAACACCGCCCGCGCGAAAGCGGAAGCGGGCGGACGGGTCTCGACCTTCGACCGCGCGGTGTCCGTGGCCCGCCGCTACGGCGAGGCCCTGGAGTCCCGGCAGACCGGCGGCCCCGGCCCGTCCCGCTCCCTCAAGGCGGCGCGCGCCCTCTACGACCCGCTGGTCTTCCGCAAGCTCCGCAACGCCATGGGCGGCCGGGTCCGCTACGCCATCTGCGGCGGGTCCCCGCTCGGCCGCCGTCTCGCCGCGTTCTACGCCGGCGCGGGCATCGAGATCTTCGAGGGCTACGGCCTGACGGAGACCACGGGCGCCTCGACGGTCACCCCTCCGCTGAAACCCCGCCTGGGCACGGTGGGCTGGCCGCTGCCCGGCACCCGGATCCGCATCGCGGCGGACGGCGAGATCCTGGTCGGGGGCGAGCATGTGCTGCGCGGCTACTGGGACCCCCAGGCGGGCGGAGTGGTCCCGGCCGCCCCCGACGGCTGGCTCCCCACGGGCGACCTCGGCGAACTGGACGACGAGGGCTATCTGACCATCACGGGCCGCAAGAAGGAGCTGATCATCACGGCGGGCGGCAAGAGCGTCGCCCCGGCGCCGCTGGAGAACTGGCTGCGCTCACACCCGCTGATCTCCCAGGTCATGGTGGTCGGCGACCACCGCCCCTACGTCTCCGCCCTGATCACCCTCGACCTCGACGGCGTCACCCACTGGCGCCGGATGAACGGCAGGCACCCCGTCCCCGCGCACCTCCTCACCGACGACGAGGAACTGCTGGCGATCCTCCAGCGCGCCGTCGACGAGGCCAACAAGATGCTCTCCCGCCCGGAGTCGATCCGCCGCTTCGCCGTCCTCCCGGAGGACTTCACCGAGGAGGCGGGCCACCTGACCCCGTCGATGAAGCTGCGGCGCGAGGAGATCCTGCGGGACTTCGCCGACGAGGTGGAGGGGCTCTACGGGGGGTAGGTCAAGCCGGTGTGCGGGCGATGAGGAACGCGTGCGGGGTGGTCTCGTCCCGGTCCGGGTCGGCCGCGCGCACCGTGCGCTGGACGATGCGGAAGCCCGCCTCCTCCAGCAGCCCGGCGATCCGCTCCGGCCGCAGCCGCCGGAAGTCGAGGGAGACCGGTCGGCCGAAGGGCCGGTCGTGGCGGCGGGGTTCGTCACCGCACTGGAACGCGAGCAGCAGATGGCCCCCGGGCGTCAGGACTCTGCGGAACTCCGCGTAGATCGCGGGCAGTTCGTGCTGCGGGGTGTGGATGGTGGAGTAGTAGGAGACCACGCCGTCGAGGGCGCCGTCGGGCAGGTCCAGCTGCTGCATCGAGCCCTGTTCGAAGCGCAGGCCGGGGTTCTCCCGGCGGGCGATCGCGAGCATCCCCTCCGACAGGTCGAGGCCGAAGACGGAGAGGTCGAGGGAGGCGAGATGCGCGGTCACCCGGCCGGGACCGCACCCCAGGTCGGCCACCCGGCCACCCGCGCCGACCAGTTCGGCGAATCCGGCCAGCTGCGCCCGGTCCAGGGGCATGGCGGCGAGGGCGTCGTGGAACAGGGCGGCGTAGTCCTCGGCGATGGCGTCGTAGAAGGTACGGGTGGCGACCACGTGGTCGGCGTCGGCAGCGGTCATGGCCGGTGACCCTACCCGCGCCCACTGACACCACGTACTCACGGCGCGGGCCGGGGTGCGGGGGTCAGGTGATGCCCAGGCCGCGCAGCACGGCGGTCGTGGCCGTCGCGCCGAGGACGACCACCGCGAACGGCGCCCCCCGCCAGGCCAGTGCCCCGGCCGTGAGCACCCCGGCCGGGCGGGCCCAGCCCGCGAACCCCCCGCCCTCGGTGAGCGCCCCCGTCGCCAGCAGCGCCACCAGCAGGACCACCGCGCCGGCGGACAGCAGGTCCCGCACCCGGACCGGCAGTTCCACCCGCCCGTGCAGCGCGGGTCCCACCAGGCGGAAGGCATACGTCCCGACCGCCAGCACCAGGACCACCGCGACCGTCGCGCTCATGCGGACCGCCGCCGTCCGCGCCCGTGGAGGACCAGCCCCGCCAGGGCCAGCAGCACCGGCACTCCCGCGGGCACCACCGGGGTGACCGCCAGGGCCAGTGCCGCGCCGGGCAGCGCGGCCCGGCGGACGTCGGCGTCCTTGCGCAGGGCGGGGAGCACCAGGGCGGCCAGTACGGCGGGGAAGGCCGCGTCCAGGCCGTAGCGCGCCGTGTCGCCCAGCGCGCTGCCGGCCAGCGCTCCCACCAGCACCCCGGCGTTCCACACGGCGAACATCCCGAGCCCCGAGATCCAGAACGCCGCCCGCCGCCGGGCCGGGTCGTGCTGGGCCAGGGTGAAGGCCACCGTCTCGTCGGTCACCAGGTGCGCCCCGGCCAGCCGGGCGAGCCGTCCCCGGCCGATGTGCTCGGCGACGGCGAGGCTGAAGGCGGCCGTACGGGTGTTGAGCAGCAGCCCCGTGGTCGCCGCCGCGACCGGGCCGCCCCCGGCCAGCAGCACGCCCACGGCGCTGAACTGGGCGGAGCCCGCGTAGACCACCAGCGACATCACCACCGGCACCCACACCGGCAGCCCGCCGGCGACGGCGATCGCGCCGAAGGACACGCCGACGATGCCCCCGGCCAGGCAGACCAGGGACACGTCCCGGAGCAGCTCGGGGTCGAGGGAGGACAGGAAAGGTGTTCGTTGTGCCGAACGCATGTTTTCTACAATGGACAGACGAGCGAACGTTCGTCAAGCCGAACGATCGGACCCCTGGAGCGAACGATATGACTGACGGCACCCCGCCCCGCCTTCCCCTCGACTGGATCGCCGCCGCCCTCCGCCGCGAACGCACCCGCGCCGGACTCTCCCTCTCCGAGCTGGCCAAACGGGCCGGGATCGCCAAGTCCACGCTGTCCCAGCTGGAGGCGGCGAGCGGGAACCCGAGCATGGAGACGATCTGGGCGCTGGCGGTGGCGCTCGGGGTGCCGTTCAGCACGCTGGTGGAGCCCCCGGCCTCCGCCGTCCAGGTGATCAGGGCGGGCCAGGGGCCCACCGTGCACTCGGAGCAGTCGAGTTACGTCGCCACCCTGCTGTCGGCGAGCCCGCCGGGCGCGCGGCGCGACATCTACGCCGTCGGGCTGGAACCGGGGAGCGTGCGCGACTCCGAGCCGCACATTCCGGGGACGGTGGAGCACATCGTGGTCAGCGCCGGGCGGCTGAAGGCGGGGCCCGGAGAGGAGGGCGCGGAACTGGGCCCGGGGGACTACATGTCATATCGCGGGGATGTTCCGCACGCGTACGAGGCGCTGGAGCCCGGCACGAAATTCGTGCTCATCATGCAGCACGTATGAGACGCGTATGAGAGGAATTCGCCGGGAATTCAACCAGGGCCGTGTCAGGAAAAGGCAGGAGCCCCGTCGCCTGACGGCGTGGGGCTCCTTGGGTACTGCTAGTCGTTCCCGGATCGGAGGATCAGACCGGGGTGACGTTCTCCGCCTGCGGGCCCTTCGGACCCTGCGTGACGTCGAAGGACACCTGCTGGTTCTCCTCGAGGGAGCGGAAACCGCTCGCGTTGATCGCGGAGTAGTGGACGAAGACGTCCGGGCCGCCGCCTTCCTGGGCGATGAAACCAAAGCCCTTTTCGGCGTTGAACCACTTCACGGTTCCGGTAGCCATAAGCCCTCCTTGGGCTCAAAGGGTTGCCCTGCTCCAGAACCAGCAAGTGTGAAGACCATTCTGCACAACTGCATCCGTCTGAGAACGACGAGAGCCCGCGGTCACATGCTCCGCAGGCTCTGTACTGCAAGGGAAACCAAACTGCAACTTGCGACGAGCCTAGCACGCGGGCGCCCGAATGCAAGAGAGGCCAAGATCACGTCACCCGAATGTTTGCATGCCCCGTCCCTCGCACCGTCCCATTCGTCCAAAGGCGGACGAGGGGGCGGAGGCCCCGCCGCTCCGGGCGAGGGCTAGCCTCGCGATGTGGACAATCCTCGCACCCGGCCGCGCGTCGGCCACATCCAGTTCCTGAACTGCCTGCCCCTGTACTGGGGGCTCGCGAGAACGGGCACGCTCCTCGACTTCGAGCTGACGAAGGACACCCCTGAGAAGCTCAGCGAGCAGCTGGTGCAGGGCGACCTCGACATCGGGCCCATCACCCTGGTCGAGTACCTCAAGCACGCGGACCGGCTCGTCGCTTTCCCCGACATCGCCGTCGGCTGCGACGGCCCGGTGATGTCCTGCGTGATCGTCTCGCAGGTCCCGCTGGACCGGCTCGACGGTGCCCGCGTCGCCCTCGGGTCGACCTCCCGCACCTCCGTACGGCTCGCCCAGCTCCTCCTCGCCGAGCGGTACGGCGTACGGCCCGACTACTACACCTGCCCGCCCGACCTGAGCCTGATGATGCAGGAGGCCGAGGCGGCCGTCCTGATCGGGGACGCGGCCCTGCGCGCCAACATGCTCGACGGGCCCCGCTTCGGCCTCGACGTGCACGACCTGGGGGCGCTGTGGAAGCAGTGGACGGGCCTGCCGTTCGTCTTCGCGGTGTGGGCGGCCCGGCGCGACTACGCCGAGCGCGAGCCGGTCATCACCCGCAAGGTGCACGAGGCGTTCCTCGCCTCCCGCAACCTCTCCCTGGAGGAGGTCGGCAAGGTCGCCGAGCAGGCGGCCCGCTGGGAGGCCTTCGACGAGCAGACCCTCGCCCAGTACTTCACCACCCTCGACTTCAGCTTCGGCGCCCCGCAGCTGGAGGCGGTCGCGGAGTTCGCCCGCCGGGTGGGACCGACGACGGGGTTCCCCGCGGACGTCACGGTGGATCTGCTGGAGCCGTGAGGCCGGCGGCCCGGCCCACTACCCTGCTGGAAGGTTCCGGCGTACGGGCGTGACGGGGAGGGGTGGGCGCCATGCGGCCGCTCGAAACGGACGAGCCCACGGTGGTGGGGCCGTACCGGCTGCTCGGCCGGCTGGGCTCGGGCGGCATGGGCCGGGTCTATCTGGGCCGCAGCGCCGGGGGCCGTACCGTCGCGGTGAAGATCGTGCACCCGCACTTCGCGCTGGACGAGGAGTTCCGCGCCCGTTTCCGCCGCGAGATCGACGCCGCACGCCGGGTCGGCGGCGCCTGGACCGCCTCCGTCCTGGACGCCGACCCCGAGGCCCGGGTGCCGTGGGTCGCCACCGCCTACGCGGCCGGCCCCTCCCTCGCGGCCGCGGTCACCGACGCCGGCCCCCTGCCCGCCCACACCGTACGGACCCTGGGCGCGGGCCTGGCCGAGGCGCTGACGGCGGTGCACGAACTCGGCCTGGTGCACCGGGACGTGAAGCCGTCCAACGTGCTCCTCACCCTGGACGGCCCCCTGCTGATCGACTTCGGCATCGCGCGCGCCATGGACGGCACGGCCTCCCTGACGTCCACCGGCGTCTCGATCGGTTCCCCCGGTTACATGTCGCCCGAGCAGATCCTCGGCAAGGGCGTGACGGGCGCGGCGGACGTCTTCTCCCTGGGCGCCGTTCTGGCGTACGCGGCGACCGGCCGGCCGCCCTTCCCCGGCGACTCCTCGGCGGCGCTGCTGTACAAGGTCGTGCACGAACCGCCCGAGCTGGGCGAGTGGGACGGCGACGTGCGCGAACTGACCGAGGCCTGCCTGGACAAGGACCCGGCCGCCCGTCCGGCCCCGGCCGAGGTGGCCCGCCGTCTCGCCCCCGAGGGCGGCGCGGCCCGCCTGGTGGCGGGCGGGTGGCTGCCCGGGCCCCTGGTGGAACAGGTCAGCCGGAGCGCGGTGCAGCTGCTGAACCTGGACGCGGCGGGGGAGGGGCCGTCGGGCCCCCTGGAATTCAGCAGGCCGTCGGTGGGTGAGACGCCGGAGGACGGCCCTCCGGAGGGCGGCGAACCGTCGGTCGCGGGCCTCCCGGCCGCGGGTGCGGCCGGCGGCGGCCACGGCCCGTCGCAGGCCCGCACCCCGGCAGCGGCGTCGACCGGAACCTTCGGCCCGCCACCGGTGATGCCGGCACCGGAGGGGCCGAACGCGGCCGGCGTCCCGGTACCACGCGCCACACCGCCGGACCCGCACGCGAGCCGGAATGTGCGGGGGCGCGCGAACTCTGACGCCCACGGCCCCGTGACCGCGTACGGGAGTCCGCCCGCGACCTCCCACGGCGGCGTGCCGCCGGACTCGGACGCGCTCCCCCACCCGCCGACCCAGCCCACGGCGCACCCCCGCCCCGGCGGCCCCGGCAGGCTCTCCGTCTCCGTCGCGGCCACCGCGTCCCCCGGCGACGGCGGCAAGGGCCGCCGTGTGAGCTGCACGGTCGCCCTCGCCGTCGCGGGCGCGCTGGCGGCCGTGACCGTCGGCTCCGTGTTCGTGCTCGACGTGCTGCCGGGGACGGGCAAGTCGTCCGGCGGCAACGCGGGTTCCGACGACGGAGCCGAGACCCGGGAGCCGTCCGCCACCGTCCTCGCCGGTTACCTCGGCGCCTGGGAGGGTCAGGCCACCTCCCGGGAGTCCATCACCATCCCGCTCGGCACGTTCCGGGTGACGCTCAAGGAAGCGAAGGCGGGCGAGCGGGTGGGCACCGTGCGGCACACGGACATACTCGGCGGCGTCTGCGACGACGTACTCACGCTGAAGCAGGTCACGGAGAAGCAGCTCGTCGCGGCCTCCGTCGGCGCGGAGTACAACCGTGACGTCTGCAGCCAGGCAGCCCACACGGTCCGTCTCACCCCGGTCGGGGACGACCTCGTCTACGAGTCCGACAGCAAGCCCTCCGGTCGCCCGAAGGCCCGGCTGTCGAAGGTCGGGTAGGGCTCACGAACCGGACGGGGCGGCCTCGTGGAGCCGCACCGTGGCGGCGATCTTCCGTACGACGGAGTCCGGCACCTCGTCGGTGACGCCCTTGGCCCCGAAGAACGACCACGACAGCAGGTCGCCTTCGGTGTTCCTGAAGGCGAAGGTCAGCGCCTTGCCGTTCGTCCTGCACTTCTCCGTCCTGTCGACGCCTTCGGACCAGGAGGCACCGAGGGTGCCCTTGATGCCGGAGTTCGTGGTGAACGGCTCGACGGCGCCCGACTTCACCTTTGTGTCGTCGGGCTGGGCGTACTGCCCGTACACCCAGGCCTTGGGGTCGGCGGCGGCTGTCTCCTCGGTGCTCCGGGCGTCGCTGTTGCGCCGGGAGCCCGCCGCGGCCAGCGGGGTGTGTTCCAGACCGCCGTTCCTGTCCTCGTCCGAGCTGCACCACTCCTCCTGGAGGAAGGCGGGGGCGCGCATGGCGATCAGCGGCTTCTCCTCCGGGTCGTCGTTCTCGGCGACGTACGTGACCCAGCCGGTGGACTTGGGCGCCCACTGAGGCGGAACGTCGAAGGCGATGCCCGCGCTCGGGTTCACCACGACCTTCCAGCCCTCGACGGTGGCGGCTCCCGTGTCGGGGTCCCGGGAGCTGCCGGAACCCTCCTGTGCGGAGGCGGACTCGGTGGGCGCGGGACCCGGCGTGTCGTCCTCGTCGCCGCCGAGCAGGGCGTATCCGGTCACCGCCGAGGCGACCACGACGGCGGCTGCCGCCACGACGGCGACGAACGTGGTCCGGTCCCGGCTCATGCGGCGTCGCCGATGTCCGACTCGAGCCCCTCGACGAAGGCGTCGAACGTGGCGGCCGGGAAGGAGAGGGGGCCGTGGGCGGGGTGCTGGGAGTCGCGTATGGCGACCCGGGTGCGCACGGGCGCGATCGCCACGCGGGTGTTGCCGTCGCCGCCGCCGGAGAACGAGGACTTCCGCCGGCGCAGGGGCTCGGTCATGGCTCGTCTCACGGTTTTCCTTCGTCACACGGTGGATGAGATCCGGCGAAGCCGCGGGATCCAGCGACGCCTTCTCCACTGTACGGAACAGTGTTCGAAGCTGGTTCAGTTGAGGCCCCGCGTCGACGAACGCCGTCCCGGTCGGTGGGGACCACGCGCACGACTACGTGGCCGTCCTCGATCTGCCGCAGAATCCGGAGGAGTTGCGCCCGGGCCACGCGGCGGTCGGCCACGCGGACCCGGAGCGCGAACTCGTGGATGGTCGTCTCGTACGGTGTCGGGGCGTCACCCTCGATCACGGCGCACCGTTGCATCCGGTGGTCCACACGAGGAGCCGGCGGCACGACGCGTTGCGCACGCCTGACGTGGGTCCCGGAACATCCCGCGGATCTGCACAGGTGTCGCGTGGCTGGGGGTGCGGAGGGGCCCGTCGGGGCCGTCGGAGGCCGGGGTGCGTGAAGGAATCGGGGCGGTGGGTGACCGTGCTGTCGGAGTCGTGAACGTGGCGGGCCCGGACCGTGCCGCATCGCCGCCGACCGGCTGGCCGACCCTTTCCGCCCGTGCTTTGATCAGGGCCTCCTCCCCCCACACGATCCGCTCCTACGAAGGGAAACGCGCGCCATGAACCACGTCCCCCAGGTGGCAACGGCCGAGATCTCCGACGCCGAACTGGACCTCGTCTCCGGCGGCCGGGCCGGTGCCGACGCGACCTTCGGCCTCGGTATCCACGCGGCGCCGGGCGCGCTCGGCGTCCACGTCGAGGCGGGCGACATCGGCGTCACCGCCGGCGTCGGCGCCTCCGTCTCCGCGCAGGGCGTCTCGGTCGACGGCCACCTGAACGCCACCCTCTACTGAGCGTCGTACGCACGCCGCCTCGTGGGCCCCTGATCCCCTCGGCATCCGGGGCCCACGTGCCATATGCGCGGCGGGGCACGACGGGCCTTCGACTGTGCCCGTTCGAGTCAATAGGATCCCTGGGGACTCAGCGGACCTTCCCTGGAGGCGCGGCGGGATGAGCGAGCACCTGGGCGTCTGGCTGATCGTGGTCGCCGCGCTGTGGGGCGCGGCGGCCGGCGCGGTGCTGCCCCGCGCGGCCTACCGGTTCTCCGCCCCCTCGGGGGAGGCGTGGCGGACGGCGTGCCCGGCCGGGCACCCGGTGAACGGCTGGCTCGGCCCCGCCCGGTGCGGACCGTGCGCGCAGCCGTCGTACGGTCCGGGCGCCGCTCCCGCCGTCGCCACCGCCCTCGTCTGCGCCGCCCTCGCCGCCGCTACCGGCACCCGGCCCGAACTGGCGGTGTGGCTGCTGCTCGCGCCCGTCGGGGTCCTGCTGGCGGTCGTCGACTTCCGGGTGCAGCGGCTGCCCGACCCGCTCACCCTGCCGTTCGCGGTGGCCGCCCTGGTCCTGCTGGGGCTGACCTCCGTCCTCCCGGAGCACGCGGGGGAGTGGACGACGGCCCTGCTGGGCGCGCTCGCGCTCGGTGCCGGCTACTTCGTGCTCTTCCTCATCAACCCCGGTGGCATGGGCTTCGGCGATGTGAAGCTCGCGCTCGGCGCGGGCGCCGTGCTCGGCTGGTACGGCTGGCCGACCGTGATGCTCGGCACCCTGGCCGGGTTCGTCCTCGGCGCGCTGTACGGGGGTGCGCTGGTCGTCGCGCGGCGGGCGGGACGCAAGACGGCGATCCCGTTCGGCCCGTTCCTGATCAGCGGTGCCCTCGCGGGGCTGCTGATCGGCGCGTACGCAGCCTGACGTCAACCGGCGAACCCGGCTGACGTACGCTGATTCCGTCTGTCCACAACCCTTACGAAAGGGACGCCGGTGACCGAGAAGGCCGACCTTCAGCCCATCCTCGACCGTGCCGCCGCCGGTGGGCGGATCACCCCCGAAGAGGCCCTCGACCTCTACCGTGACGCCCCGCTGCACGCGCTGGGCGCGGCCGCC